>JAFXUM010000095.1 GCA_017524965.1 Lentisphaeria bacterium
CCGTCAACCTCCGCATGGACGGTTCCATGACCGTCGGCGGCCGCGCCATGACCGGCCCGCAGCTCACCGCCCTGCTGGAGGACGTGAAGCGCACCTCGCCCGATCCGCTGTCGATCCCCATCGTGATCCGCGGCGACCGCCAGGTGCAGTATTACTACGGCGCGAAGGTGCTGGACGCGATCAAGAAGACCGGGCTGTACAAAGTCAGCCTCGCGGGCGTGCAGGAATAACAGGAGGCGAACCATGGCAAGAAAAGAATCCACCAAGCTCAATCCGCCCCCGGACGCCAGTTTCCCGCTCTCCGGCATGATCGACGTCGTCTTCCTGCTCCTCATCTTCTTCCTCGTCACGCAGAAGCCGATCACCGAGGAGGTCATGATCAACGTGGAGCTGCCGGCCCCCGACATGTCGACCCCGGCCGCCGACCCGCTGATCCCGATCACCATCGACGTCGACAAGTATTCGCGCGACAACATCGACGAGATCGACGCCCGGCTCTCCGCGCTGAGCGACCGGGACGACCCGAACGAGGTGCTGAAGGACGAACGGCTGTATTATTCGTTCAACGGCTCCGCCCCGATGGAGATATCCCGGCTCCGCGAACGCCTCGAAGCCGTCGCGAAGGCCGACGCGAACTCCACGATCATCATCAAGTGCGACCCGAACGTGAAGTACCGCAAGCTCATCCGCGTGCTCGACCTCTGCAGCGAACTCGGGCTGAACTCCCGCCAGCTCGTCGACAAGGTCATGCCGTTCATCCCCGATCCCCCGCCCCAGCGCGGCCGCAGATGACGCCGGTTTGAACTGAAAACAACATTTCCCAATCCATACCCTCAACCCCCCGAAAGGACTTTCATCATGGAACTGAAAGGCAGCAAAACCGAAAAGAACCTCGCATTCGCGTTCGCAGGCGAATCCCAGGCGCGCAACAAATACACGTACTTCGCCAGCAAGGCGAAGAAGGAAGGCTACGAGCAGATCGCCGCGTTCTTCCTCGAGACCGCCGACAATGAAAAGGAACACGCCAAGCTCTGGTTCAAGCACCTCGGCGGCATCGGCTCCACCGTCGAAAACCTGAAGGCCGCCGCAGACGGCGAAAACGAAGAGTGGACCGACATGTACAAACGTTTCGCCGAAGAGGCGCGCGCCGAAGGCTTCAACGACATCGCCGCCCAGTTCGAGGGCGTCGCCGCCATCGAGAAACGCCACGAGGAACGCTACCGCAAGCTCCTCGCCAACATCGAGACCGGAGAAATCTGGGTCCGCACCGGCGAAAACCGCTGGGAATGCCGCAACTGCGGCCACGTCTACATCGGCGCCACCCCGCCGGAAGTCTGCCCCGTCTGCAACCATCCGCGGGCATATTTCCAGATCGAGGCCGACAACTACTGAGGAGGCAGTGCCTCCACTGCGGCAGTGTCCGGCTGCGCTCGGACACGGGAAAGCGAGCCTCCACGCAACGGAGGCTCCATTTTTCCTTCATTCACCTAGGAATGAAACAGCGATATGGACCGCATACGGATACACAACACAGACCTTGAAGTCTCGCCGGTCTGCTACGGGCAGGTCAAGCTCGGGCTCCGCCCGGACGAAGCCGAAGGCATGCGCCTGCTCGACCTGTTCGCCTCGCTCGGCGGTAATTTCGTCGACACCGCGTCCGTGTACTCGAACTGGGTGCCCGGCGAACTCCATCGCAGCGAACGCGTCCTCGGCGACTACTTCAAATCGCGCGGCAGCCGCGACAAGTTCGTCGTCTGCACGAAGGGCTGCCACTACGACCTCGAAACGAAGGCGGACCGCGTGACGCCCGCCGACTTCATGGCGGACCTCGAAGCCTCGCTCAAGGCGCTCCGGACCGACCGGATCGACCTGTATCTCTTCCACCGCGATGACATGCGCATGCCCGTCGAGACTCTGCTGGAGGTCTGCGAAAAGGCGAAGGCCGAGGGCAAGATCCGTTACTACGGCTCGTCCAACTGGCGCGTCCAGCGGCTCATGGCAGCCGACAACGCCGCGCGCGAACACGGCTTCGAGGGCTTCCGCGTGAACCAGCTCACCACGCATCCGGCGGTCGGACTCACCAATCCCCTGCCCGACGACACGATGTCCATGTGGAACCGCAATTACGCGGACTACCATCGCGCGACCGGGATGACCGTCATGGGCTCCTCCTCGCTCGCCGAAGGGTTCCTCTCCGACCCGGACGACGAGCGTTTCGCCGGGACCATGTACGATTCCGGCGCGGCGCGTCTGCTCGCGAAAAAAATCCGCGCCCTCGCGCGGGAAACCGGCCTCACGCCCGCTCAGATCTGCATCCGGTTCCAGACGGACTACCCCGGCATCCAAATGATCCCCGTCTTCTCCGCCTCCACGGAAAAGAACCTCCGCGAGCTCTGCGCCTCCTTCGACAAGCCGTTCCCCGAGGACGCGTTGTTCCGCTTCTAAGCAAAACAAGCTGGAATCTTCCAGTTTCACGTCGGTTCCGTTCGTGGAATCGACGTTTCTTTTTCGGCTTCAAGATTGTTTTTTCGCAAAAAAGATGTATATTATTTATTCCGTTTTGATTCCGAAAACATCCCCCAAGGTATGCCACGCATGCTTTTCTTCTATAATCTCTTCTTTCCGGTCGTCTTTCTGTTCTATCTGCCCGGCCTGATCGTGAAATACATCCGGCGGCCCGGATACAAGGCGACGTACCGCGAACGGTTCGGCATCTTCGGCGCGGCGCGACGCCGCGAGCTGAAGGAATGGCGCGGCGCGGTGTGGCTTCACGCCGTGAGCGTGGGCGAGACGAATCTCACGCTGCCGCTGCTGAAGGCGTGGGCGGCGGCGGAACCGGACCGCAAGTTCATCCTGAGCACCACGACCACCACGGCGCAGGAGATCGCGCGCAGCAAGACCGATCCGGCGCGCGTGAAGGTCATCTTCTGCCCCATCGA
This sequence comes from Lentisphaeria bacterium, assembly GCA_017524965.1. GTDB lineage: Bacteria > Verrucomicrobiota > Lentisphaeria > Victivallales > UBA1829 > UBA1732. Next base: position 2,940 of record JAFXUM010000095.1, read on the forward strand.
CTGGTGTTTCTTCGTGTGGTCCGCCATGCGCCTGATCCGCCCCTCGAAACTCGTGATCTTCGAGACCGAACTCTGGCC
>JAFXUM010000009.1 GCA_017524965.1 Lentisphaeria bacterium
ACGCCAGATGGCGCTGGACCGGGTCGTCCCGTTCTCGCTGGGAAACCGCCTGACGCGCTGCGGCGCGGAGTACGTCTGCGCCGAACCGTGGAAGCCGCACGTGGTCGCGGACGGGATGCTGCTCACCGGACAGAACACGCAGTCGGCGGGCGAACTGGCGCGCGCCATGCTGTCCGTGATGGCCGATCATGCGGAAACATGAAAAACACGATGGAGAGGATGAAGAAAACCGAGGCGGAAGGTTCCCGGACCGGGCGGACGTCTTCGGACTGCATACCGGGCGGGCGTCACCTCAGCCGAACATGTCGGGCGTTTCGCCGGGGATGAGGAACACCTTGCCGTCGGTCCTGAGGAAATGAAGCGTCATGTCCAGGACACGGTCAAACAGCGCGACCTTCTCCGGTTCGGTCCGGCTGAAGAAATTCTGCATGAAACAGGTGTAGGCGGTCGCGGTCTGACGGCGCATGCGGAGTCCGAGCGGCGTAAGACGGATGCGGATCACGCGGTGGTCCAGCGGGGACATGACGCGTTCCACCATCCCGTCCTGGATCATCGCGTTCAGCGTCTGGGAGATCACGCCCGACGAAACGCGGAATCTGGATGCCAGATCCTTGACCATGGGGCCGCCGTCGAGCCTGTCGGACAGGAAGAACAGATAATTCAGAAGGCGGAGCTTGCCGAGCGTCGTGCGGCCGCGCTTGCCGTAGTAGAACAACAGGATCGGCAGCCTCAGGTTCGTGGTGAAATGAAGGATCAGCATCCAGACGGGAAGCGTGTTCAGTTCTTTCCGGCAGGTCAGATCGTTCGAGACCAGACCCGGCACCGTCAGGTCGGACGGATGCTTCATCGCCGCCAGCTCGCCGCCCGTCCGGCTCTGCGCCAGACACAGGAAGATCTCCTCCACGGCCTTCATCTCGTCCGGCGTGATGCCGGTGGTCTGATGGAACATGTCCAGCATCTTCTCGAAATGTCGGATCGGTTTTTCGCGGTATGTACGCAGTTTGTCCGTCGCCCCGATCTGGAACGACCGGCGGTCCTCCTCGGACCGGATGCGCTCCACAAAACCGTTTTTCACAAGAGAATCGACCGCCTGCGACGCCGCGCCTGAGGACAATCCGGTCACGGCAAGCAGTTCCTTCATCGCCGGACGGGCGTCCATGCACTCGAAAAAGAAATGAACGATCTGAAACTCCGCAAAGTTGAACTGAACATCCTCATCCATGATCCCGTATGAGGTGTTCCGCAGAATATCCGCGATATAAAACAGTCTGGCCCAAAGGCTTCTGGCGAGAGCGGATGGAATCATGAGAGCCGTGTGTCTTTCTGGGATTGGGAGGTTCTGGTGTTTTGATTCGGAATCTTCCGCCGGAACGCTGCAAAAAATGCGCCGGTCCGACTCAAAATGATTACAGCTTTTTAAAAGAAACCGATTTTATAATATAGGTCCGTTTTCGTTTTTTTCAAGAGAATTGTCTAAGAAATCTTAAAAAATCATTATTCTTTTCTGCTTTTCCCCCGGCGATGCCGGCATTCCGCCCGTCATACCGCTTTTCCCCGCTCGAAACTCTTTCTCCGAAAATTGTCGATCCAGCTTGACTTTTTGCATCGCATGGTGTATATTTGAGACAAAATGTCGCAAATAAAACCCGTTAACCGGAGTGTTATTATGTGTCCCAGGACCATGAAGGACCGCGTCATGAACCGAATCGGTGAACTCGACAGCGTCAACCTTCAGAATTTCATCCAGATGATCTCCAAGGAACACAGGTTCCTCAGCTCGCTCTTCGACAGCCTGCGGGAAGCCATCCTGGTGATCTCGCCCGCGCACACCGTACTGTACCACAACGCCGCCGCACAGGAATTCCTCGGCCTCCCCGAAAACGCCTCCGCGCTCCCCGTGGAGAAAATGCTTCCCGGCCTCAACCTCAATCTCCTGCTCGCCGATTCCGGCATCGGCAGCCGGAAATCCATGCGCCAGGAGCTCGAACTGAGCTACCCGGAACACCGCATCGTGCAGATGTACGCGCTGCCGATCGACCGCGAGGATGCCCCCTACGCGCTGATCCTGAACGACATCACCGCCACGATGGAGCGCGTCGCAGACATGGCGGAATCCGAACGCAGCAAGGCCGTCTCCATCCTCGCCGCCGAGGTCGCGCACGAGATCGGCAATCCGCTGAACAGCCTCTACCTGCACCTTCAGTTCCTCCAGCGGCTCCTGAAGAACCCGGACGCGAACCTCGCCGACGCCGCGCAAGAGGTCTCCGAGGCGCGTTCCGAGGTGGAACGCCTCGACGCCATCATCAACCAGTTCCTGCGCGCGCTGCGTCCCGGCAAACCCGTCTTCGAATCGCTCGACCTGAAGTCGCTCGTGCTGGATTCCCTGAACTTCATGAAACAGGAGATCACCGACCGTAAGATCCAGCTTGAGTTCTACTGGGGCGAAAACGTCCCGCAGATCAAGGGCGACGCGAACCAGCTCAAACAGGCGTTTTACAACCTCGCGCGCAACGCCATGCAGGCGATGCCGATGGGCGGGAAGCTCACGATCCGGTGCAGCGCCGATGACAACTTCGTGATGCTCTCCGTGTCCGACAGCGGATGCGGCATCAAGCCCGAAAACATGCAGAAGATTTTCCGGCCGTTCTTCACCACGAAGAACGCCGGCACCGGCCTCGGTCTCATGATCGTGGAGCGCATCGTCCGCGAACACGGCGGCAGCCTGGCCGTCGACAGCCGCGAAAATGCCGGGACCACGTTCACGATCAGCCTGCCCCGGAGGTTCCGGCTTGTGCGCGGACTGCCCGCGCCCGACGAACAGAAACAGATTCAGACCAAGGAAGGCCAAGCCGAATGACAAAAACAAACGCAAAACCGTCCATCCTCATCGTCGACGACGAACGCGGCTCGCGCGAAGTCCTCGCACGATTTCTCCGCCCGGAATACGACGTCACGACCGCCGAAGACGGCGAGATCGGCGTGAACCTGCTCTCGCGCAACGCCTACGACCTGGTCCTGACCGACATCCGCATGCCCGGCGCGGGCGGATTCGACGTACTGAAAAAGACGCTTTCCCTGCCCGATCCGCCCCCGTGCATCCTCTTCACCGCCTACGGCTCGATCGACACCGCCGTCGAGGCGATGAAGCTCGGCGCGTTCGATTTCGTCACGAAGCCCGTCGACATCGACCAGCTCGAACTCCGCATCAAGCGCGCGCTGGAGACGCGCAGCATCAAATCCGAGAACGCCGAGCTCAAACGCAAGCTCGACGAATCCCGCCGCGTGGTCCCGCACATCCTCGGCGATTCCCCCGCCATCCGGCAGGTCATGGACACCGTCCGCCAGGTCGCGCCGACCCGTTCCAGCGTGCTGATCCAGGGCGAAAGCGGCACCGGCAAGGAGCTTGTGGCGCGCGCCCTGCACGAACTCAGCGGCCGCAAGGGCGATTTCGTGGCGATCCACTGCGCCGCCATCCCCGAGACGCTGTTCGAAAGCGAGCTCTTCGGGCACGAAAAAGGCGCGTTCACAGGCGCGGTCGAACAGCACAAGGGATTCTTTGAAAAGGCGGACGGCGGCACCATCTTCCTCGATGAGATCGGCGAAGTCCCCCTGCCCGTCCAGGTCAAGCTTCTCCGCGTCCTCGAGACGCGTTCCTTCGAGCGCGTCGGCGGCACGCAGAACATCGCGGTCGACGTCCGCATCGTCTCCGCCACGAACCGCGACCTGGAGCAGATGGTCGCTTCCGGGGCGTTCCGCGAGGACCTCTACTACCGACTCAACGTCGTGAAGATCCTGATCCCGCCGCTCCGCGAGCGCACCTCGGACATCCCGATCCTCGTGCGCGGATTCCTCTCCCAGCTCGCCGCCGAGAACGGCAAGGAGAACATGACCATCTCTGAGCCCGCGATGGCCGCCCTCTGCGCCGCGCGCTGGCCCGGCAACATCCGCGAGCTCCGCAACTGCGTGGAAAACATGGTCGTCCTCTGCCGCACCGGCGAGATCGGACTCGAGAACGTCCCCGTGAACATCCGCGAATCCTCCTCGCCCGGCATCACGCGCGACATCCTCGCCGCGCCATCCTGCGACCTGGAGAAGAACGAGCGCATCCTCATCGAACGCGCCCTGAACGAATGCGGCGGCAACCGCAGCCGCGCCGCCGAGAAGCTCGGCATCAGCAGGCGCACGCTCCACCGGAAACTGAAACTCTACAACATCGAATAATCAACTCCGAAAGGAACCCGTTCATTATGGAAAACTGCCTGTTCTGCCGCATCATCAACGGCGAAGTCCCGTCCGTGAAAGTCTACGAAGACGACCTCGTCCTCGCCTTCCTCGACCTCTTCCCCATCAACTTCGGACACGTCCTCGTGATCCCGAAGGAACACCACACCAGCGCCGCCACCATCCCGGAAGCCACCGCGGGCCGCATGTTCTACGTCGGCGCGCGCATCGGCGCGGCGCTCCGCCACGGGCTTGAGGCGGACGGCTTCAACTTCCACCTCTCCGACGGCACCACAGCCGGCCAGGTCGTGATGCACGCCCACCTTCACATCGTGCCGCGCTGGGCGGACGACGGATTCCACTGGAACTGGCGTCAGCTCAAGTACGAATCCGAGGAGAAGCGCATCGAACTCTGCGAGAAGATCAAGGCGCGCTTCAAACTCGTCCGCGACGACGCCGAGCTCGCCGCGAACAGCGCCGCCTGCGATCCGGAGTACCACTCCCCGCTCGCGAACGACGATCCCGCGAAGCACGGCGGCTGACACATTCATCCGCCCTGCCCCGTTTTGCAAAAGCATCCGCGCCCCGAAGGTTCCTCCCCGACCTCCGGGGCTTTTTCGCGGTTAATTAACGCCGGAACCGTTAGGAAATCATCTTTTTCCTAAAAAAAACTGTCTCGTCTCTTGCTTTTCCGAAAAAAAAGGCTATACTAAACTCGGATAAAGATTGTCTCTGTTTCTTTCAACTCATCTGCACCAAACGAAAGAAACCCCGTCCACGACAATACTTCTACGATTCGTACGGATTATTTTATGTGATTTTTTGTCAAAAAGAGCAAATCATGAACAATTCGTTTTTATATCTCAATGAAAAACATGATGAATCCACGGATTCTTCCTCTGATTACCTGGATGATTACTTAGACCTGCCTCAGGAAAAGGAGGAAACGGGAAAAGACCGTTTCACTCGCAAAATATGGCGAACCATTCTGGTCCTGGAGCATTTGATCCTGCTCCCCTTTTTTCTCTACGCCGTAATCCAGCCATATATCTATCTGCACGATAACATCATATTCCGGTTTTATGATTTCAGTCCGGAGATCGCAAAGCTTTTTCAGTACGATTTTACGGGAACAAGATTCTTCTGGAAGGTTTCCCTCATAAATCTTTTTATCATCTTTCCAATCGATGTGTACCTGTTTCTGTCCATGTCGTTTGGCAAGTTGAAAGGGCCGCAAAGGAATAAACGTGATTATCGTTTGACCTGTGTTGGAATGATTCTTTCTTTGCTGCTGACATGCTGGTCCATTCTGAATGGAATAAGAGGCGTTTCCCGGGATTTCGATAAAAGGTTCGAATTGAGCTTGCAACTGAATGAATTGGCGAATCTGTACGGAAGTGTCATTTCCTTTTTCCCTGCCTTTGATGATGCCCCGTCCACCTATGATTATGTGCTGCAGCCTATGCCTCAGCTCATTGGCAAAGACTACAAATCCTGTGTTCCGGAGGACAGATTGCCCGATCTTTTGTCAATGCAAGAGCTTTGGCCCCGATATACAATCCATTATGAAAATATCTGCTCCTCGGATTTCGATCTTCCACTGCTTGTGGAAAATGAATCTGTCTCAGGTCACTACTTCTCCAAAACGCATCAATTCTATCGCTATGGCGTTGCCGTGAATGGGCGCCTCATTTTATATCGTTATGATCCGGAAAAACACACCTGCTCCGAAAATGGGATGATTGTTGATTCCGTTCGTGCCGCTTCCGATGGTTTTTTGTATTGGGATCCTGCCTTTTATGGTGCTTTTTTTCAGGATACAAACAGGGGCGCCCCATAACCATCCGAGCCGGGAAAAAGCGTCCGGACTTCGAACTCTCCGTCAGAACCGCCATAGAAGGAGTGAAATCATGTCGAATCAGAGAACGAGACAGAACATCTTTTTCGCGGTTAATTAACGCCGGAACCGTTAGGAAATCGTCTTTTTCGTAAAAAATAACGGTTTCGTCTCTTGCTTTTCCGGAGAAAAAAGGCTATACTATTGCCGGACAATGATCATTTCTTCTTCCTTCACCTCACATGCACCAAACGAAAGGAAACCGGTCCATGATGAAAAAAGCTCTCCTCATGCTCGCCGCCGCGGCGTCCGTCTCCGCGCTTTTTGCCGCGGACACCCCGAAAACCAACCTCGGCAAACTCTACGAAAAAGATTTCCTGATCGGCGTCGCCCTCAACCAGCGAATCACAAGTCAGCAGGACAAGACCCGCGCCGACCTCGCCGCGTCGCAGTTCAACTGCCTCACGCCCGAGAACTGCATGAAATGGGACGCCACCGAGCCGCAGGAAGGCAAGTTCAACTTCGCCGCCGGTGACGACCTCGTGCGATACGCGCAGAAGAACAAGATCAAGATCCACGGCCACACGCTCATCTGGCACAGCCAGACCCCGCAGTGGGTGTTCCAGGGCGAGAACGGGCAGCCCGCCACGCGCGAGCTCGTCCTGAAGCGCATGAAGAACCACATCGAGGGCGTCATGAAGCACTACAAGGGCAAGGTCGACGCGTGGGACGTCGTGAACGAGGCGTTCAACGAGGACGGCACGCTCCGCAATTCGAGATGGAAACAGATCGTCGGCGACGACTTCATCGAGAAGGCGTTCGAGTTCGCGCGCGCCGCCGATCCCTCCGCCAAGCTCGTCTACAACGACTACAACGCCTACAATCCCTCGAAGCGCGACGGCATCGCCAAGCTCGCGAAGGAGCTGAAGAAGAAGGGGCTCATCGACGCCGTCGGCATGCAGGCCCACTATCTGATCGACTACCCGTCCACGAAACTGATCGAGGACGCCATCAAAAAATACGCCGACGCGGGCGTGATGGTCATGGTCACGGAAATGGACGTCGACGTCCTGCCGCGCTCCAACGGACGGGTCACCGCGGATATTTCCGCGACGCAGGAATACCAGGAGAAGAACAACCCGTACACGAAGGGACTCCCCGACGAGGTCAACAAAAAGCTCGCCGACCGCTACGAAGACATCTTCAAAGTCTTCCTCAAGCACAGCAAGGTCATGTACTCCGTGACCGTCTGGGGGCTCGACGACGGCACCAGCTGGCTCAACGGGTTCCCGGTCCGCGGCCGCACGAACCACCCCCTGCTCTTCGACCGTCAGCTGAAACAGAAGCCGTGCTACGACGCGCTCGTCAAGCTGAAACAGCCGCAGGGATTGAGGAAGTGATCTTCTTCCGGCGTTTCCCGCCTGACATCAGCAACACGTTTTCGCCCCGGATCGCAGCAGGTCCGGGGCGTTTTGCATTTCCGGCTCCTCGCACGCGGCAAATATTTTATCGTCCGGAGGAAAACGGGACGTCTAATATGGATTCTTCCGATTGACGGAAGTATTTCAGCATCAATTCATTGATGGAGACCGGAGGCTCTTTGGAATAGCCGATTTCCGGGATGCGATCATACTCTTTGATCCGTTTTTCAGGATTCAGCCACGGCCGGAAAGATTCCATAAGTTCCGCCGCGAAAACCATATTCTCCTGCATCGCCTCCCACGGCGGTTCCTGTTCGGCGGTGTACAGACGGTGCGTCGTCGCGAAACAGCGCCGGACGGATTCGATCTTTGTCAAGGAAACGGGCAGTCTTTCGGAAAAAGGGAACAGATAGTTCAGATAACAGATCCGACGAAACGGATTCCGTTTCTTTTGCTGCGCGGCCCGTATCAATTCATCAAGCTGCGCGATGACGCGTGAGAAGTTCGATTTGTAATTCGCATCGTAGAACGCCTTTCCCTCCGCCCATGTGAAGTTGTCGCCGTCCCTCGCCTGAGCGCAAAGCCGCCGCTGTTTCTCCAGATAGATCAGCAGAAGATACAAAGCGGCGCTGTTGACCGAAACGACCGGTTCGCCCTGATTCATCATGCCTCCTGATTTGCTCTCGTTTGCTGCGGAAACACCCGGCTTTCGTCTGAGGTCAGAAACCGTCGAAAAACCCTTTTTTCGCGCCGAGGACCTTCATGGCCTCGGGATCGTCGCTGAAATGCTCATCCAGAGTGACGTCTTTCTTTACCGTCTTCATCGTGGCATGGTCAAAGAAAGTATCTTTCATCGTCAGGTCCGTGCGTGCGCCGTATTTCATGA
>JAFXUM010000096.1 GCA_017524965.1 Lentisphaeria bacterium
CACGACGTCCGGCAGGAACGACTTGAACTCCGCATCCAGAAACGCGTCCATGGAGAGCGTGATCCGGATCGCCTGCACGGTCATCTCCGTGATCGAGACGCGTTTCAGCCCGGCGACCTCCTCCGCCGAGACTTCCGGCATGTAGGCGTCGCACGCGACGAACTCCGCGCCCGTCTTCCGGATCTTGTCCGAGAAGTCCGGCAGGCCGCCGGCCCCCCCGAACGAATAGAACCGGACGGTGTTTCCGCGCCGGACCAGCTCGGCAGCGACCGGCAGCATCGGATTGGTGTGCCCGTGCGCCGGGATGCAGAAGAACGCGATGCGCTTTTTCACCGGGGCGCCCTGTTGCTGTTCAAGTTCGTTTTGTGTTGTCATGATCCAGTCAATTGTTCTCGGATGCGGAAATCAGTATTTGGTGACAATTTGATTTTATTGTGGCGACCTGCCGTGAATAAAAATACGCCTTTTCCAGATAGAATCAATGGAAGGGTAGAATATTTGATTTAGTTTTGATAAACAATGTATTACGATGAATAAGGCTGTGTGTCATGATGAATGCAAATCAGAATTGTTTCGTGTCGTCATGCCCAAGACGTCTGACTTCGAGGCAGAGCAGGATGTTGAACAGGATCTCCACGCCGATCATCACGGCGGCGAGCACGAACGGCGGAAACATCAGCCCCACGATCAGGGCGAGGACCGGCACGGCGATGGAAAAAACAAAGTAACTCTTTGACAGGTAAAGCCAGCTGTAGGGCATCAGGTGCGCGCCGAAGATCATCGCGAAGACCATGAGCATCTTCTCCGGCATGGCGTGATAGACCCACATGGCGATCAGGAGATACACGATCTGGTTCACGGTGAAGATCAGCCCGAGCTTCGTCAGCGGGTTGTCCTTGCCCTGGAAATCGACCTTGATCAGCTTCGAGACGAGGAACGCGATGGGGACCAGCGGCGCGGCGCAGCAGAACGTCAGCAGATTTTTCGTCAGGATGGGGAGCCCGGTCAGGTGGACGCAGAGGATCCCGGTCCAGATGAGGACGGACGTCAGGATGAAGGGCAGCCCCTTCTTCTGTTTCCGGGCGCAGTCTTTTCTCAGTGCATCCAAATCCATAACATCCTCCGTATGAAATGTTTCGGAGCCGTCTCCGTTATCGGTCGAGGGAATCGTCGGCGAGGATGTCGCCGTAGCGCGCCAGACGGAATTCCAGCGCCTTGCGTGCCTTCGGCGAGGATGTCCTGCGGGAGCCGACCACGGGATTCAGGATCATCGTGGCGTGGTTCAGATGCTCCATGTACCGGATGAGGAGTTCCGGCGGGATGAACTCCATGATGAACCCGGCTTCGGTCAGGTATTTGTGGATGGACTTCCCGGCGGATTTGCCCTCGCTGAAGCCGTGCGTGTACTGCCGCAGCAGGTCCGTGCGGTACAGCGCGCAGTGGCTCCGCAGGAACCGGACTTCCGGTTTTTTCAGGCCGAGAAGCTGTTTCACGCGGTTTTCGACCACCTCGAGCTTCTTGCCGAACCGTTTCGCGGGCGGGATGAACTCGAGTTTCCAGCTGCCGACGCCCGCGATCTTTTCGTCGCGGTTGATGCGGCCGAGCAGGAATTCCAGCCAGTCCGGACTGTACACGATGGTGTCCGTGTGGAACGAGAGGACATAGGGCGTATCGACCTCCCGAAGCGCCAGGTCCATGGCCGTCGTGTGCATCCGCGCGGGCTCCAGCCCGGCGATGTCCACGGGGGTGCGTTCGATCAGCCGGATCCAGTCCAGCGACCGCAGATAATTGCGCGACGCGTCGCAGGACGCGTTGTCTACGACGATGATGCGGACGGCGTCGGGCGGCGTGAATTTGCGGATGGAACGGAGACAGAGACGCACCAGGTCCGGTGTTTTGTAATTCGGGATCAGGATGGAAACGGACGGGTTCATGGTGCGTTTTTGAAGAAGTTTATGATGTTTGTTGTGTGTCAGAATGGCGCTGTTCGATTGCCGATTTTATGATTTTGTTTAATGTGTGACGTCCTGTCGCAAAACTGGTGATGAAACCGACTGTCCGTCAAACCGTCAAATATGCTCGTAATTCCGTCAACTCTCTGATAGTCAATTGTTTGTTGTTCCGTCAGACGGCTTCCTTCTTTTGGAAGACGCCGGGCGTGTGACAGGCGCAGAAACGTCCCGGCGAGACCTCCTGAAGCGCGGGAATCTCCGTGGCGCAGCGCGGCTGTGCGAAGGGGCAGCGGGTGTGAAAACGGCATCCGGACGGCGGATTCAGCGGGGAGGGTACGTCGCCTTTCAGGATGATGCGTTCCCGTCTGCGCGACTGGTCGATCTGCGGGACGCTGGAGAGCAGCGCGAGGGAATACGGATGGAGCGGATCGGAGCAGACTTCCTCCGACGGTCCGATCTCCATGATGCGTCCCAGGTACATGACCATGATGCGGTGGCAGATGTGCTCCACGACGGCGAGGTCGTGCGCGATGAAGAGGAACGCGACGCCGGTCTGCTTCTGGATGTCCTGCAGGAGGTTCACGATCTGCGCCTGGACGCTGACGTCGAGCGCGGAGACGGGTTCGTCGGCGATGATGAAGGCGGGATTGACGGCGAGGGCGCGTGCGATGCCGATGCGCTGGCGCTGGCCGCCGCTGAACTGGTGCGGATAGCGCATGGCGTAGTCGGGGTTGAGCCCGACGAGCTTCAGGAGCTCGCGGATGCGCTTGTCGCGTCCGGCGGCGTCGAGCTTCGTGTGGAGCTTCAGCGCCTCCTCGAGGATGGAGAAGATGCTCATGCGCGGATTCAGCGAGCCGTACGGGTCCTGGAAGATCATCTGGAACTTCCCGCGCATCCTGCGGAGTTCTTCGCCGCGGACGGCGGTCATCTCCATGCCGTCGAGCAGGATGGAGCCTTCGGTCGGGTCCTCGAGGCGGAGCAGGAGCCGCGCGAGCGTGGATTTGCCGCAGCCGGATTCGCCGACCAGGCCGAGCGTCTCGCCCTGTTCCAGCGTGAAGGAAACGTCGTCCACGGCGCGCACGTAGTCGGGCTTGCCGAAGAAGCCGCGCGCGACGGGGTAGAATTTTTTCAGATGGGAGGCGGTGAGGAGCGGCATCGGTCAGGGATTCTGTCGGAGGGACGGGTTGGCGGCCCGGAGTGTTTCGAGGCGGGTCCGGGCGGATTTGAGGAGAGTGTCGATGTTGTCCGATTCGGGGAGCAGGGCGCGGATGCGTCCGAAGAGGTCTTCGTCGAGCGCGAGCGCGGCGGACGCGGGGTAATTGAGATCGCAGGACCACGCGAAGAGCCCGAGCTTGAAGTCGTTGACGCACTTCATGTCGGTGTAGACCACGCATTTCCCGCTGAGGGCGGTTTCGAGGATGGACGGGGTCCAGCCGGGCGTGTCGGGCAGGTCCAGCCTGATGGTCGGGTCGGAATAATCGCCGTTGAAGAACCGGATGATGAGGCGCAGGATGGCGAGCTTGTCGGCGTCGCGGACCATCTTTGCGGCGGCGAGGTGCGCGGGCGGGAAGTCGGACGGGATCGCGAACTTGTTGTGTACGCGGACGGCGTCGATGACGCAGGCACGGTCCTCGGCGGGGAGTTCCGGCACGAGCCCGAGCTCGCCGATCAGGGCGGCGCTGCGGTCGCCGTGGTCGAACGAATGGCGGTCGAGGAAGGTTTTGAACTTGTCGTACTGCTCGAACCGGGAGATGTCGTGGAAGAGCGCGCAGAGACGGAAAATGAGCGTGTCGTGCGGAGAAAACCGGGCTTCTCCGGCCACGATCTTCTCCGTGATCTCGCAGACCTCGCCGGTGTGGTTGAACTTGGCTTCGAGCGCAAAGGGAAGCGCGCCGGATGCGTCGCGGAATTTCGCGACGTGCCGGTCGAACGCTGCCCGTGCCTGTGTGAAGGTGTCCATCGTGCGCTGTCCGGTTCGTTTCCCGCAGGGTTACTTGGCGTATTCCACGGAGCGCGTCTCGCGGATGATCGTGACCTTGATCTGGCCGGGATAGGTCATTTCCTTCTCGATGCGGTTGCAGATGTCGCGTGCGATGACCTGCGCCTGCGCCTCGTTGATCTTTTCGGGTTCGACGACCACGCGGACCTCGCGGCCGGCCTGAAGCGCGTAGCAGGTGTCCACGCCGGGGAAGTCCTTGGCGATGGATTCGAGCTGTTCGAGGCGTTTGAGGTAGAGTTCGGTGGTCTCGCTGCGTGCGCCGGGCCGGGACGCGCTGAGGGCGTCGCAGGCGTTGGCGAGGATGGCGTAGATGCTGGTCGCCTCGACCTCGCCGTGGTGGGCGGCGACGGCGTTGACGACGTCCTTGTTCTCGCCGTACTTGCGGAGCAGGTCGGCGCCGATCTGGGCGTGCGTGCCCTCGACTTCGTGGTCGACGGCCTTTCCGATGTCGTGGAAGAGGCCAATGCGGCGCGCGCGCTGTTCGTCCAGGCCGAGCTCGGCGGCGATCGCGCCCATGAAGGCCGAGGTCTCGATGCAGTGCTTCAGCACGTTCTGGGAGAAGCTGTAGCGGAACTGGAGCGTGCCGATGAGCGTGATGAGCGGTTTCGCGACGCCTTGCAGGCCGCAGTCCAGCACGGCCTGTTCGCCCGCGCTGAAGATCTCCTCGTCGACTTCCTTGCGCATTTTCTTCACGAGCTCCTCGATGCGGGTCGGGTGGATGCGGCCGTCGCCGATGAGTTTTTCCATCATGCGGCGCGCGACTTCCTTGCGGACGGGGTCGAAACAGCTGATGACGACCGCTTCCGGGGTGTCGTCGATGAGGATGTTGACGCCGGTCGCCGCCTCGAGCGCGCGGATGTTGCGTCCTTCGCGGCCGATGATGCGGCCCTTCATCTCGTCGTTGGGGAGCGGGATGGTGGCGGTGGTGCGTTCGTAGGTGCAGTCGCCGGCGTAGCGCTGGATGGCGTAGGCGAGGAGCTTCTGGGATTCGCGTTCGGCGCGCTGGCGGGCGTCCTCGACGATGTTGCGGATGAGGAGGCCGGACTCGTTTTCGACCTCGCCTTTGAGTTTTTCGAGGATCATGCCGCGGGCGGTCTCGCGGTCGAGCTCGGCGATGCGCTCGAGTTCGTTGATCTGGCGGTCGATCGTGTTCTTGAGCTCTTCCTCTTTCTGGACGAGGCGTTCGCGCTGCTGCACGAGTTCGGCTTCCTTGCGCTCGTTGTTCTTGATCTTCGCGTCCAGGGAATCGTTCTTGCGGTCGAGGTTCTCCTCTTTCTGCGCGAGGCGTTTTTCCTGCTGCGTGATTTCGCGGCGGCGTTCCTTGATCTCGTTTTCGACCTCGTCCTTGATCCTGAGGGCGTCGTCCTTGATCTTGAGGGCGTCGCTCTTGGCGGTGACGCGGGCTTCGCGGAGGATCTGGGAGGCTTCGCGCTGGGCGTCCTCCTTCATTTTTGCGGCGTCACGGGATGCCCTGGTCTTGCCCTTTTTGGAAAGGATGGCGACGATGATGTGATAGAGGGCGGTGCCGATAAGAAAACCGGCGATCAATTCCAGCGGCTCCCTCCATGCGAAGGCAGCGATAATGATGACATTGGATAGCATGAGAATCAACTCCTGACATTGTTTGTACAGCCAAAGACGCCGGATTCGGTGACGATGCGGCCGACGGGCTGGTCCGTGGACTCGCAGGGCAGTTCCGCGCATCTCTGGAGTTCATAAAAGATACCGATGGTTTTTCCGGTCCCCCGGGCAAGCAGACGGTCGTAAACGCCTTTGCCGCGTCCGAGACGGCGGCAGGCGGGATCGAACGCCACGCCGGGTACCAGCCAAAGGGCTTCCGCAAGCAGTTCCGGAGGAGCCGCCGAGGCATCGGCGGACGGTTCCGGGATGCCCCAGTGGGACACCGGAAAGTCCAGGGAACGCACCGTCACGATGGAATATGCGCCGGACTGCTCGAAACGCGGCAGGCAGAGCGTGATGCCCGCCTGAAGCGCGTACTGCATGACCGGAGCGAGATCGGGTTCCGTGCCGTCGCTGACATACGCGACGAGCCCGGACGGCTGTTCCGTCCGGACGATGTCCAGGAGATAGCCGTTGATCGCCCCGTCCGCCGCCGAGCGTGTCTCGGGCGGCATGGCGCGGCGCAGCGCGATCTTCTCGCGCCGGACGGCCTTTTTCAGGTCATGCAAAGATACGGGCGCCGCGGCCGCCGTCGAGGACGTGCCGCAGGTCTGCCCTGCATGACCGACTGTCTGTTCGTCGTACATGAACCACTGCGTTTTCTGCAAGCGGCGAAAACGTATGGCATCCGCGCCCGGGATGAGGCGGGAACATGTGGAAAAGGAACCCGGACCGGACGGCGGACCGCCCGGCTTTCCGGTATCAAATGCGGCAGCGGCGGCGCCGGACCGCTGATGATGCGTTCCGGCCTGCCTTCGGCCTCGATTTGTCCAAACTCCAAGTCATATTACCCGTTCGATCCGCAGAGCGGCGGTTGTTTCGGGCGGCGCTTTTTTCAGGAGCGCGGCCTCGTTTTCGCAGCAAATTCCAAAGTTGATATGTGAACGTTCCTGCCGAATGGCAAAAACCCTTACCGTAAACATAACCCCGATTTTAAAAAAAGAAAGCCGAAAAACGAAAAAAATCAAAAAAAAGATGCACTTTCC
>JAFXUM010000097.1 GCA_017524965.1 Lentisphaeria bacterium
AGCACGGAGGACCTGTATCTCTGGACACACAACATTTCCATCAACATCAGACCGGATTACTCGCCGCTGAAAGAATATCTGGACGAATACCTCGGCGAGGAGAATACGGCTGCGTTCCTGGAGCGGACCGTGCAGCGGCTTTATGACCTGCTCGAACAGGACAACAGGGAAATCTACTATATCAGCCGGATCATCTCGAATGTCCATGAGGAATTCGAGGACCTCGAAATCTTCCAGTCGGACAGGCCGCCGCAAGTCCGGTATGCGGAGGCCGGAGTCCCCTTCTACCAGTCCGTCCTGGCGATCCGGACGTTGAACGGAAAAGGCGAGCCGGGCGTACCGGAGGACAAGCCGGAAGCCATCAGGCGGCTCCGCATCGGCGCGGGATTCTGCTCGATGGCGGAAGAACGTTATCTGGGGGAACACTGCATGAACGGCAACGGCGTACCGCAGGACACCGCGGAGGGCATCAGGTGGCTGAAAAAGGCCGCGCTGCAGGGGGACGACGCAGCAATGCGGCTGCTGAGGGATCATTACCGCGAGTCGTGGAACCCGTATCAAGCGCTGAAGTGGACCATACGGAGCGAACTCCATTCATACGGCTACGCATCGCCCGTCGAGTACTGCACCGATGCGCTGAAGGAATTGTGGTCGGAACATCTGGAAAAGGCATGGCTCCGGTTCGTGGACTGACTTCCCCTGCAGTACGGGGGCAAAAAACGCCAGCCGCGTTTTTCAGGCATCCGCGGCAGGCGTCATGAAGCCGGAAAAAGTTTTGTTCAGCGGGATTCGGACGCGCGCATCCGGGCGATTTCCGCCGCGTAGCCGTCCAGCTCGTTCGGCGTTTCGAGTTCGAGCGGGAGATCGCGTATCGGCTCCAGCGAGACGAACCGCGCGAGCGCTTCGAATCCGATCTCGCCCTCGTCGAGCTTCGCGTGGCGGTCCTTGTGCGACGCGAACGGCATCATGGAGTCGTTCAGGTGGATCGCCTTCAGACGGCCGAGGCCGACGACGCGGTCGAACTCCTCCAGCACGGCTTCCGGCTCGTTCACGATGTCGTACCCGGCGCAGAAGACGTGGCAGGTGTCCAGGCACACGCCCAGCAGGTCGCCGTACTTGGAACGGCTGATGATCTCCGCCAGTTCCTCGAACCGCGAGCCGACTTCGGACCCCTTGCCGGACATCGTTTCCAGCAGGACCACCGGCTTCAATTCCCGGTCCATGACCAGGTCGAGCGTCTCCGCGATCAGCTCAATGCCGCGTTCGATCCCCTGCCCCACGTGGCTGCCGGGGTGGAAATTGTAGTAGACGCGGTCCACGGGGAACCGGTCCAGCAGCTCCAGGTCGCTCCGCATGACCTCCCGCGCGAACCGCAGGGTGTTCTCGACCGCCGCGCACGGGTTCAGCGTGTACGGGGCGTGCGCGACCGCCGGGGCGAAGCTGTGTTCACGGAGAAATGCGCCGAGCTCGGCGAGTTCATCGTCCGACGGCACGCGTCCCGATCCGCCGCGCGGATTGCGCGTGAAAAACTGGAACGTGTCGGCTCCGATATGGAGCGCGTCTTCGCAGAGCTGGCGGTAGCCGCCCGCCACGGACAGATGACAGCCGATGTGCATGGTTTCAATCCTTTTTTATGAAAGCCGCCGGGGGCATTCCGGCCTCGATTCAGTCTTGCGGGCCGTTTTTTGAGACAAAATACGGAAGACAGCGGGGTGAACCGCCGTCTTCCGTGAACGTTCGTTCTATGCGGTGAGACCACCGCCCGAGACGAATCTCAGCAAATCAGATCAGAACGAGAAATCCGTGTAGGTCTTGCCGTAGCAGAAATCCTTGAAGCTGCCATCCTGAGACCACTTCTTGGAGGAAGTGCCGTTGGCAACGCCGACGGAACCGTCGCCGCGGACGAAACGGCCGGTCGTCTGGTGGTTGTCAGTGCCGTCGCAGGCGACGGGAGACAGAGTGCAGCTGCCGCCCATGAGGCCGTCGCACCAGTTGTAGGAGACGTGGTTGCCGGTGGCGATGGTCTGGCCCGGCTGGGCAGCGGTGATGCCGCTCTTGGACGGGCAGAGATAGCCCTTCGGATCGGAGAGAAGGTCCGAAACGCGGAGGAGTTCGAAGCTCTTTCCGCTGTTGCCCTTCAGCCAGTTCGGCTTCGTGGTGGAAGCGGAGGTCGGATACATGTCGTCATAGCTCATGGCATACTGGAAGAAGGCTTTGCCGATCTGGGAAAGCTTGCTGGTGCAGTCTGCCTGTTTGGCTTTTTCCTTGGCCTGGTTGAGGGCGGGGAGGAGCATGCCGGCGAGGATGGCGATGATCGCGATCACGACGAGGAGCTCGATCAGGGTGAAGCCTTTGTCTTTTTGTTTCATGGTGTTGTGTCCTTTATGGTTGGTTGTGAAACAAGAATGTTAAACGAAATCGTATGGTTTCAGAAAATTGCACCTATTATTATACCCCATGTCGCGAAAAATGACAAGAGGGAAAGCGGCGAAAAACGAAAAAAAAACGAAAAAAAGTCGATTTTTCCATTATTTTCCTTTATTTGCATCCATGATAGAGCTTTTTACGGCATCCATCGACGCGCAGACGGCATCCGGCGGAAACGCGTCTGGCGCGCCGTATCCATAAGTGCAATAAGCGGTCCGGAATCCGGCGGCGTGCCCCGAGTCGATGTCCGTCCAGTTGTCGCCGACCATCCAGGACCCGGCGGCGTCCGCGCCAGTCTCTTTCAGGATATGATGCAGGGCGTCGGGGGCGGGCTTCAGCGGGAAACCGGAATCCGCGCCGACCACGACGGGGAAAAAGGCGTCGATGCCGAGTTCCTTCAGGATGAAGAGCGTGGACCCGTAGGGCTTGTTCGTGAAGACGGCGAGACGGAACCCGGCGGATTTCAGGGCGTCCAGAGCGTCCGGGACGCCGGGATAGAGCCGCGTCTCCACGACGAGGTGCGTATCGTATTCGTGACGGTAGCGCCGGAACGCCTCGTCGAGGTCTGCGCCGGGAGTGTCCGCGAGCGCCCGCGCCACAAGCACGCGCGCGCCGTTGCCGACCATGCGGACGACGGATTCGCGCGGGAGTTCCTTCAGCCCGAAGGAGACGCGCATGCGGTTGACGGCGGCTCCGATATCGGCGGCGGAGTCGATCAGCGTGCCGTCCATGTCGAACGCGACGACGGCGCTCACGGCTGTACCTTGTCGAACCAGATCGGGACGGTCTGGTTGAGCGGCAGGCGCGCCTGCGCGTCGAGTCCCGGCTCGGCGACCACGCCGCGTTTCCAGTAATGCCAGCCCAGACCGCCGACCATGGCGGCGTTGTCCGTGCAGTATTTCTTGAGCGGGAGAACGGCGCGGTAACGGGCGGGGACGGTGGCCTGGAAACGGTCGCGGAGCGCGCCGTTGCAGGCGACGCCGCCGGCGAGCACGATGGAGCGGACATTGAAATACTGCGCGGCGTCGAACGCTTTCCGGCAGAGCACGTCCACGATCGCCTCCTGATAGGACGCGAGGATGTCGAACAGCACCTGGTCGCGGATGTTCTCCACGCCGCCGAGGTTCTTCACATGGTAGAGCAGCGCGGTCTTCACGCCGCTGAAGCTGAAGTGGAAGCGGTTTTCCGGCGCGACGGGCTTGCCGGACGACGGCGTCAGCGAACGCGGGAAGTTCACCGCGTGCGGATCGCCGTTCTTCGCGAGGCGTTCGATCACCGGGCCGCCGGGGTAGCCGAGGTCGAGGATCTTCGCCGCCTTGTCGAACGCTTCGCCCGCGGCGTCGTCGAGCGTGGTCCCGGCGAGCGTCATCTTTCCGTCTTCGCCGACCACGACCAGCGCGGTATGGCCGCCGGAGACGACCACGGCGAGCATCGGGAAGAGGTCCGGATCGCCGAAGACGATGGAATCCTGTTCGAGGAACGCGCCGTAGATGTGCGCGGAGAAATGGTTGATCGGGATCAGCGGCAGGTCGTGCGAGGCGGCGATCCCCTTGGCGAA
>JAFXUM010000098.1 GCA_017524965.1 Lentisphaeria bacterium
CACGTTCGAGAACCTCTACGGCCTCGACCAGCTCCCCGGCCTCGCCTGCCAGCGCCTCATGGAAGAGGGCTACGGCTTCGGCGCGGAAGGCGACTGGAAGACCGCCGCGTTCCTCCGCACCGCGAAAGTCATGGCGGCCGGACTCCCCGGCGGCGTCAGCTTCATGGAAGACTACACCTACCACTTCGAGCCGAACCGCCAGCGCGTCCTCGGCGCGCACATGCTCGAGGTCTGCCCGTCCATCGCGGCCGGCAAGCCCTCCCTCGAAGTCCATCCGCTCGGAATCGGCGGCAAGGCCGACCCCGCCCGCCTCGTCTTCACCACGAAGCCCGGCCCGGCGATCAACGCCACCGTCATCGACCTCGGCGACCACTTCCGCCTGATCGTGAACGAGCTCGAGATCGTCAAGCCCGACAAGAAACTCTCCAAGCTCCCGGTCGCCAGCACGGTCTGGATCCCGAAGCCCAACCTGCACGAAGGCGCGCGCCGCTGGATCGAAGCCGGCGGAGCCCACCACAGCGTGAACGCGCCGTCCCTCACCACGGAATACATGGAAGACTTCGCCCGTATGGCGGGCATCGAGATCGTCGAGATCAAGTAAGTTTTCCGCGTTCCGAAGAGACGCAGAATCACGGCGGACATCCGGCTTCCCGGGTGTCCGCCTTTTGCATGGATGCGCCCGAAAAAACGCGAAAAAGCGTGTTCCGCACTGGAAACGGCCTGAAGCATGAAGTATATTATACCATGATGAAAACAGGCAGAACAACACAGAAAAATGAACTGACGCGGGCCGGACTTGTCCGGATCTTCCTGCGCGGCAGCAAACGCTGGTTCGCGCTCGCCGCGTTGTTCACCTCGCTCGTGTCCCTGCTGGAGCTCCTCAATCCGCAGATCATCCGGTTCACCGTGGACTCCGTACTGGGCGGGAAGGAGCCCGATTCCGGCGGCCTGCTCGCGGTCCTGCCGGAACTCATGGGCGGGACGGAGTTCATCCGGGGGCATCTCTGGGTTGCGGCGTGCGCCGTGCTTGCCGTGTCGGCGTCCTCGCTGCTGTGCCGCTACCTCTTCCAGCTTACGGAGGCGGTCGGCGCGGAGACGCTGGTGGAGACGATGCGGAACACCCTGTTCGGACACATCCAGCGTCTGCCGTTCGCGTGGCACATGGCGCACCAGACGGGCGACATCATCCAGCGCTGCACCTCGGACGTGGACATGGTGAAGCGGTTCCTCTCCGAACAGCTCACGGGCATCTTCCGCATCGTGATTCTGATCGTGCTGTCGCTGTGCTTCATGTTCGGCATGAATGCGCGTCTGGCGGCGCTCGCGTCCATCGTGATCCCGCTGGTCGTGATCTCGTCCGTCATCTTCCACCGGATGATCGCCTCGAAATTCCGGGAGTGCGACGAAAACGAGGGCAAGCTCTCGACCATCGTGCAGGAAAACCTGACCGGGGTGCGCGTGATCCGGGCGTTCGGACGCGAACAGTACGAGGTCGCGAAGTTCGACGCGCAGAACCGTTACTACGTCTCGCTGTGGATGAAGCTGGGGCGCGTGCTGAGCCTCTTCTGGATGACCGGCGACCTGATCGGCGCGCTTCAGGTGCTGCTCCTGCTCGTCTGCGGCTCCGTCTTCGCCATCCGCGGCGAGCTGACCGCCGGCGAGTTCATCGCGTTTCTCTCCTACAACGGCATGCTGATGTTCCCGATCCGCCACCTCGGACGCATGATCTCCGAGCTGAGCAAGGCGGGCATTTCCCTGAACCGCATCCGCGAGATCATGGCGGCGCCGGAGGAATCCGATCCGCCGGACGCCCTCACGCCGCCGCTCGACGGCGACATCGTATTCGACCATGTGAGCTTCGGCTACGACGGCTGCCCGGAGCTTCTGCATGATATTTCGTTCAAGGTCCCGTCCGGCACGGTGTTCGGCATCCTCGGCGGCACGGGCAGCGGCAAATCCACGCTGATGCACCTGCTGTGCCGCCTGTACGACCTGAAGCCCGGCTGCGGCTCGATCTCCGTCGGCGGCGTCGACATCACGAAGATCGGCCGCGACCACCTTCGTAAGAACGTCGGGATCGTGCTCCAGGAACCGTTCCTCTTCTCGCGCACCATCGCGGAAAACATCGGGATCACCGCCCCCGGCATCGGCATGGACGCCATCCGCGCCGCCGCCCGCACCGCCTGCGTCGAGGAGACGGTCGACCGGTTCAAGGACGGCTTCGACACGACCGTCGGCGAACGCGGCGTAACGCTGTCCGGCGGGCAGAAACAGCGCACGGCGATTGCGCGCCTGCTGGTCGGCCGCTCCCCGGTCATGATCTTCGACGACTCGCTGTCCGCGGTCGACGCGGAGACCGACGTGAAGATACGCCGCGCCCTGCGGCACGATTTCAAGGGACGCACGGTCATCCTGATCTCGCACCGCATCGCCACGCTCATGGAGGCCGACCGCATCCTCGTGCTGTCCGGCGGCCGTATCGTCGAGACCGGCACGCACGACGAGCTCATGCGGCGCGACGGCATCTACCGCAGAAATTACGAATTGCAGATGAAGTCGCCGGAGGACGAGGACGGCGCGCCGTCCGCAACAATGTCCGCCCCTCGAACCGCGGAGGTGTGCCGTGAATAACGCTCCGCTCCGAGAAAACGAATCCAAACACGCCCGTCTGCCGTGGTTCGGCATCCCCGCGCTCGTGCCGTTCCTGAAGCCGTTCCGGCGGCCCATGACCCTCATGGTGACGCTGTGCCTCGCGGGCGGCTGCCTCGACATCTGCCTGCCGCTCTTCCAGCGCTACGCCATCGACCATTTCATCACGGGGGAAACGCTCGACACGCTGCCGGCGTTCATCGCGCTGTACCTGCTCTTCGTCGCAGGGTCGTTCGTGCTGAACTACGGCGCGTTCTACCACGCGTTCTTCATGGAGATGAACGTGTCGCTGGAGCTCCGCCGGGCGGCGTTCAACCACCTTCAGACGCTGTCATTCTCGTTCTTCAACCGGAACAGCGTCGGGTACATCCAT
Organism: Lentisphaeria bacterium; assembly: GCA_017524965.1. Taxonomy (GTDB): domain Bacteria; phylum Verrucomicrobiota; class Lentisphaeria; order Victivallales; family UBA1829; genus UBA1732. The sequence continues at coordinate 3,023 of JAFXUM010000098.1, forward strand.
TCGCGCGTGATGAGCGACACGGAGCGCATCTCGTCGCTGGTGTCGTGGCACGTGATGGAGGCGGTCTGGACCCTCATCTTCATGTTCGGCGCGCTCGCGATCATGTTTTCCATCCATTGGAAACTCGCGGCTGGCGTGAGCCTGGTCCTGCCGGTCGCCGCGCTCGTGATCGTGATCTTCCAGCGGGCGCTGTTCCGCGTCAACAAGAAGATCCGCGAGCTCAATTCGCGCATCACGGGGGATTTCAACGAGGGCATCACGGGGGCGCGCACGATCAAGACGCTCGTGGCCGCCGAACGCATCTGCGGCGATTTCAAAAAAGACACGCACGAGATGAAGCGCACCTCGATCCTCGGCATGCACTTCCGTTCGCTCTTCACCGCCTCGGTGTCGTTCGCCTCCTCGCTCGCGCTCGCGATCGTGCTGTGGCGCGGCGGACTGCTGACGCGCGAGGGCGTGATGGAGATCGGCACGCTGTCCATGTTCATGTCCTACGCCATCAGCATGATGGAGCCGTTCTTCTGGATCTCGTCCGCGGTGTCCGAGCTGATCGCGGCGCAGGTGAACATCGAACGCTTCTCGCGCCTCGTGAACACCGCGTCGGACGTGGCGGACACGCCGGAGGTCACGGCGAAGTACGGCGACGCGTTCCATCCGAAACGCGAAAACTGGGAGCCGCTGCAGGGCGACGTCGAGTTCCGCGACGTGTCGTTCCGGTACCCGGACGGCGACGAGACCATCTTCGAGCATTTCAACCTGAAAGTCCCGCGCGGATCCAGCGTGGCGCTGGTCGGCGAAACGGGCGCGGGCAAATCCACACTCGTGAACCTCGTGTGCCGTTTCTTCGAGCCGACCGCCGGACAGATTCTGATCGACGGCCGCGACGTGCGCGAACGCTCCCAGCTCTGGCTGCACAGCCACATCGGATACGTTCTTCAGACGCCGTACCTCTTCTCCGGCACCGTCCGCGAAAACCTCCTGTACGGCAACCCCGATGCCACCGAGGAGCAGATCGAACTCGCGATCAAACGCGTTTCCGCCGACCGCGTCATCGCGCGTATGGGCAGCGGCCTGGACAGTCAGGTCGGCGAATGCGGCGACCTGCTCTCCACCGGAGAAAAACAGCTGATCTCGTTCGCGCGCGCCATCCTCGCCGACCCGAGGATCCTGGTGCTGGATGAGGCGACGTCCTCAGTCGACACCGTGACGGAAAAGATGATCCAGGACGCCATCGGCGAGGTCACGCGCGGCCGCACGTCGTTCGTGATCGCGCACCGGCTCTCCACCATCCGCAACGCCGACATGATCCTGGTCATGAAGGACGGACGCGTGGTGGAACACGGCACGCACGCCGAGCTGATGCACGCCCGCGGATATTACTGGTCGCTGTACACGAAACAGTTCGAGCTTGAGGCGCTGAAGGACCTGTCCGTCTGATCCCGGGCTGAATCCGGGAGGCGCCGGCGACGGCGGGGGCTCGCGCATCTCCGGACCGTCCGTCCCTCCGAAAAAAAAGCGCTCTTTTTTCCGAAAACGCTTGAAAATTAGTCGGCGGGATGTAAATTAAGAGAAACGCGGACGCGCGCGGCTCCGGTTCGGGCCGGGTTCCGCCGCATCCGTACTCAAATCCGTTCAACTTTTTTGCTTTTTGGAGGCATCTTATGCATTTGGGACCCATGGAAATCGCGCTGATCATCGTCGTACTGGTTCTGCTTTTCGGCGCCAGAAAGATCCCGGAACTCGCGCGTTCCCTCGGCCGCGCCTCCCAGGAATACAAGAAGGCGAAGGAGGATTTCCTCAAAGAGGTGAACCAGCCCGCCGAGGACGTGAAGGACGCCGTCGAGGACAAGTCCGCCCCGGCGGTCGCCGCCGCCGAAAAGGACGGCAAAGACTCCGGTTCCGCGCAGTCCTGACGCGCCCGGACGCGTCTCCATTCTCGCGGGAAGGAAGCCGGAACGATGGCGGAACCCGAAGGACCCGAAGTCCAGAGCGGCGTTCTGGAGCATATCGACGCCCTGCGCCTGACGCTCCTGAAGACCGTCGTGACGTATGTCGTGTTCTGCATCCCGTGCTGGTTCCTGTCCGAGTACCTCCTGAACTATCTCCTGGCGCACGCGGTTCCCGAGGGGTTCACCATCCACTATTTCACGTTGCTGGAACCCTTTTTCGCCCGGATCAAGCTCATGCTGACCGTGGCGGCGATGACGTCCCTGCCGTTCACGCTGTACTACATCTGGCAGTTCGTCGCGCCCGCCCTGCACGACAACGAGAAGAAGTTCATCCGTCCGCTCGTCGCGTCGTCGTTCCTGCTCGCCTGCGCGGGCACGGCGGCGGCGTATTTCTTCCTGATGCCGTGCGTGATCGCGTTTTCCCTGTCGTTCTCCGGTCCGAACATGGACGCCGTGATCGGGGTGGAAAGCTTCATCTCGATGCTGCTGATCCTGGTCATCGCGGGCGCGCTGCTCTTCCAGTTCCCGGTGGTGCTCTTCACGCTCCTCACGCTCGGCGTCATCGACGTGGAGTCCATGCGCAAACGCCGTCCCGCCGTGATCGTCGGCATCCTGGTCCTGGCGGGATTCCTGACCCCGCCCGACGTGGTGAGCCAGATCGCGCTCGCGCTCCCCGCCTGGCTCTTCTACGAGCTCAGCATCCTGATCTTTTCGCATTACAAGAAGCCGGACCGCTCCGGCGCCGAAGCCAAACACGAGGCATGACCCCATGAAACAGAAACACCTGAAGTATGTCCGCATCGCCGCCGCAGCCGTAATGTTCGTTCTGTTTTTCGGTGTGGGGCTCGGCGTCAGCCAGCTGAACGCCGTCCTCGTCACGCAGTTCGGGCCGGGGCTCCTGCGCCTGACGTCCGGGCTGTTCCTCGGCACGCTCGCCGCCGTGCTCATGATCGCGGTCGTCACGCTCCTTTTCGGGCGCATCTACTGTTCGGTCTTGTGCCCGCTCGGCATCCTTCAGGACGGCATCGCGTTCCTTACGCATTGGAAGAAATGGAAGGCGAACCGGTACCGTTTCGTCGACACGCGCCCGGTGAAATACGGCGTGTTCCTGTTCGTGCTGATCCTGGGCGCGGCGGGCGTGATGCTCCCGCTGATCGCCCTGCTGCCGTCGTCCAACTTCTTTACCATCGTTTCGAACGTGTTCCTGCGGTTTTTCAACTCGATCCTGGAGCTTTTGGCACATGCGACGCAGGGCGTGGCAGAGAATGTTTTCCTGGCGCATATCAAAGTGTCCGAGGGACCCGGCGCTCCGGGCTGGTACGAGTCCGTGGTTCCGCCCGCGGCGGCGTTTTTCTTCTCGCTCGGCGTCTTCCTCGTCGTGGCGGCGCTCGCGGCGTGGCGCGGCAGACTCTACTGCAATACGCTGTGCCCGGTCGGCGCGGTGCTTTCCCTGCTGGGACGCGCCCCGCTGTGGCGGATCACGCTGTCGCAGGACATGTGCGTGTGCTGCGGGATGTGCGAGGCCGCGTGCAAGGGCGGCGCGATCAATGCGAAAAAGAAGAGCGTGCTCGCCGAAAACTGTGTCCTGTGCTTCAACTGCATCGGGGCGTGCAAACGCGGCGGCGTGAAGCTGGAATTCCGCCCGAAGGATGCGCCGAAGTTCAGTTTGTCACGGCGTCATTTCCTCGGCGCGGCGGGCGGAGTCGTGGCGGGCGCGGGAGCCGTCCTGATCGCCCGCAGGCTCGAAAAGGCCCTGCCGCCCAAACCGTCGCGCGAACCCGCCATGCCGCCCGGAGCGGGCAATACCAAACACTTCCACGAGAAGTGCGTGGGGTGCGGCGTCTGCATCCGCGAATGCGAGGGCCGCGTGCTCGCGCCGTCCGTTTCGCAGTACGGCTTGAGCGGATTCATGCAGCCCGTGCTGGATTATTCGCGCGGGTCGTGCGTCTACACGTGCAATCACTGCTCGAACGTGTGTCCGGCGGGCGCGCTCCTGCCGCTCACGCTTGAGGTCAAGCAGACCACGCGCATCGGCCTGGCGTCCGTGGATGCGAATGCGTGCGTGGGGTGCGGCATCTGCGCCTCGAAATGCCCCGCGCACGCGATCACCGTGACTCAGCAGAACGGAAAGAGACTGGCGTCCGTGAGCGCGGATTACTGCATCGGCTGCGGCGTGTGCCAGAACGTCTGCCCGCTGCCGGATGCTCCCGCGATCACGGTGTCCGGCGTCGCCGAACAGATCCGCGTGAAGGCTCCCGAAGTTCGGAACGAACCGGAAAACGCCGAACAGAATACCGGAAACGAGCAGAACGCCGATGAAGGCGAAAAGCCCGCCGAAAACGAACAGAGTTCCGCCGCCTCGTCCAGGCCGGTTGCCGTGCCGGTCCCCGAACTCTGCGTGGGCTGCGGCCTCTGCTCCGAGGAATGCCCCGTTTCCGCGATCACCATGGTCGATGGACTCCCGAGTGTGAACGCGGATGCGTGCGTGGGCTGCGGACTCTGTTCCGAGGCGTGTCCCGCGCCGGACGGCCCCGCGATCGTAGTACAAGGCTAATCGCGCTGGATTCCGCTCACCTTTTTATCGGCAGTATTTCCCGAGCACGTCGCGCCACGCCGCGAGTTTCTCCTCGAACGTGTAGCGGGCGGCCGCCGGGCTGGTGGACGGCAGGCGCATGGCGGGGACCGGGAGACGCGGGAAGAATTTCCGCAGGCAGTTGAACGACGCGGAGCCGTTGCAGCAGATCAGCTCGATCTTCGGACAGCGCGCCAGCAATCCGGGGATGTCGTTCGGTTCCGGCGACCGGATCGCCGTGTCGAGACTCCCCTCGCGTTCGCACTCGCACAGCACGTCCCACAGCGCCACGCCCGCCTCGCGCAGCTTCGCAAGGCGTTCCTCGTAGGGCAGTTCGGGCGCGAAATGGAAAAGCGTCCCCGTGAGACGCCAGAAGACGTTGTGCGGAAACGCATAGTATTGCTGCCGGCGGAGCGATTCGCCGCCGGGCATGGAGCCGAGGATCAGGACGCGCGCGTCGGGCGATTCGCTCGG
>JAFXUM010000099.1 GCA_017524965.1 Lentisphaeria bacterium
ATCAGGACTTCTTTTTTCGGGCGTTCGCGCGGACCGTGCGGAAAAATGTCTGGAACATCTCCTTGCATTCCTCCTCCATGAGCCCGGCGGTCACCTCGACGTTATGAAGCATGCCGGGGAATCCGGTGATGTCGAGGGCGGTCCCGGCGCATCCGCAGCGCGGGTCGCGCATGCCGAAGATCACGCGTCGGATGCGCGAATTCACCATGGCCCCGGCGCACATCGCGCACGGCTCCTTGGTCACGTAGATGTCGATGCCGTCCAGCCGCCAGTCGCCGACGATCTGAGGAAGCGACGCGATCAGCATGAGTTCGGCGTGGGCGGTGGCGTCCTTCAGTAATTCGACCTGGTTCCACGAACGCGCGATGATGAGGCCGTCCTTCACCGCCACGGCTCCGACCGGGACCTCGCCCGCGTCGGCGGCCTGCTGGGCGCATCGGAGCGCGGCGCGCATGTAGTAATCGTCTCCGAGCAGAGGCTTCAGCTCGCCGTCGTCCTCGCCGTCGATCGGACCGTCGAACAGGCCGTCGCCGGAACCGGACACGAAACCGTCGGATTCGGGCGCGGTGGGAAACAGAAGACCGGAGTCGTCATTTGACATGGACGGCGTCCTCGCGGAATTCGTTCAGGGCGTCCTCGCCGTGAATGGAGCGCATCAGCTTCACGTTCTCCTCGAAGAAGACCTGCGGATCGGGCTGCTGCACCACCTCGCTGTTCGACTCGTCCATCAGCGTCTTGCGCTTGGCGGGGTCGGAGAGGTAGTGGTCGAGGTAACGCACGAGCGTGCGCGGCGACAGCTCCTCGAACTGTTTCTGCCCGAACTCGCTCACGTAGTCGGACGCGATCACGGCGACGAGGTTCTTCGAGGGAGCCTTCAGGCCCTTCGCGGAGAGGAAGTCCAGGATCATTTCCTGGCACCGGATCTCGTCGAACATCGGGAACTCGCAGCCGCGGCCGCGGCTGGAGATGTTCGCCGGGAACCGCTGGTTCGAGGCGATCGTGAGCGTGATGTTCTCCGGCAGGGAGAACGTGCCGCCGATGTTCGTGCGGAAATAATACCAGTCGGTCTTCGCCGCGTCGATGTCGTCGAAGAACAGCATGAACTTGTGTTCCGGCCAGGCGGCGAGCTCGGCGATCAGCGGCTCCAGCCCGGTCGTCAGGTCCTCCGGCTGCGGGATGATGAGCGTGATGTTCGGGAAAGACAGGCTGTAGGCGATGCTCATCTGCGTCTTGCCGAGGCCCGGCAGGCTCGAGATCAGCAGCGGCAGATTGTTCCGCCCCTCCGAAAACGCCCGGAAATGCTCCTGGAACATCCGGCGCACAGACGCGTAGCCGTAGAATTCGTCCGCGGACCGGATCGAGGGGAGCGTGAGCGGCACGAACGCGCCGTCCTGATGCCGGAAGATGCGGCCGTGCGCGAACGGGTCCTCGGCGGACATCCGCGCGACTTCCAGCGCGACCGCGCCGGGCTTCATCCGCAGGAACGCGCTTTGCGCCGATTCGAGTTTCTGCACGGAGGGGCGCAGCCGGGAGACAGAGCCTTCTAGCGCTTCGCCGGAACGTTCCGCGAGCAGGGCGCAGTAGGCGGGGATCAGGTCTTTCAGGAGCTCCGCCAGGCGCACGGCGTGACGGTAGAAAAACGCGGCGTCGGAACCGGATTCCGGCGAGGCGGGATGCGCCTCGTGCGGCGACAGAACGGCGAGGCGTTCGAACAGCATCTTGTCCAGCAGGCGGCTGAACGGGAATCCGGTGCAGGCGGCGGCAAGCAGGTTCAGCGCGTCGACGGAATCGGACGCGCCGCCCCGAGGTGCTTCATAGAGGTTTACAAATCCGGCCGCGCCGTGATGCGCCGGATCGTCGACCGGCAGTCCGTGCAGCGGCTTCGTGAGCTTCGTCCGGACGGCCTTCGAGGAGGAATGCCCGTGCTCGCAGTCGGTTTCGATGGCGGAAAGCGCGGCGCCGAGGCGGTCCGCAAAGGTGCCGGGCGCGGGGGCTTCCCCCGTGAAAAAAACATGGAACGACGCTTCCGCGGCGCGGCACGCCGCCAGAAGTCCGGCAGATTCATTTTTCATGTCCGCACGCCTCCTTCCTGTTCAAAACGAACGCGGAGGCGGCCTGCGGTCCGGCCGTCTCCCGTTTGTACCCCTTACGACAGCGGGGCGATAAACTCTTTCCGGGCTCGCGCCAGCTCGAACGCGCGGCCCGCGCGGAAGATGCGTTTCTCCTCCATGGCAGGTGCGATAAGCTGGATGCCGACGGGCAGTCCGGTGCCGGGGTCGAGCGCGGCGGGCACGCTGATGCCGCAGTCGCCGCTCAAATTCAGCGCCGTGGTGAAGACGTCGGAGAGGTACATCTGCAGCGGGTCGGTCTTCGCGCCGAACTTGAACGCGGGCGCGGGCGTGACCGGAGTCAGCAGGAAATCGCAGAGCTTGTAGGCTTCCTGGAAGTCGCGGCGGAGCAGCGTGCGGACCTTCTGCGCGCGCAGATAGTAGGCGTCGTAGTAGCCGCTGCTGAGCACGTAGGTGCCGAGCATGATGCGGCGGAGCACCTCGTTACCGAAGCCTTCGCCGCGCGACTTCTCGTAGGTCGAATTGATGTCGGTCGCGTTCGGGCTGCGGTAGCCGTAGCGGATGCCGTCGAACCGCGCCAGGTTCGCGCTCGCCTCGGCCGTGGCGATGATGTAGTAGCACGCCATGGCGTATTTCGTGTGCGGCAGCGAGACGTCGACGAAGGTCGCGCCGAGGGAACGGAACACCTCGATCGAGTCGTTCATGATCGCCTTGACGGCGGGGTCCATGCCCTCGATCTCGTAGTATTCCTTCGGGAGGCCGATCTTCACGCCGTCGAGGCGCGGATTCTGCTCGAACGCCTCCAGGTCGGCGGCGAATCCTTCCGGCTGCTGCGGCAGGCTCGTCGAATCCTTCTCATCGTGCCCGGCGATCAGGTCGAGGATCGCGGCGGCGTCCCACACGGTGCGCGACAGCGGGCCGATCTGGTCCAGCGAGGATGCGAACGCCACCAGGCCGTTGCGGGAGACGCGTCCGTAGGTCGGTTTGAGGCCGACCACGCCGCAGAACGCCGCGGGCTGGCGGATGGAGCCGCCGGTGTCGGAACCGAGCGCGGCGACCGTCTCAAGCGCGGCGACCGAGGCCGCGGACCCGCCCGAGGAGCCGCCCGGCACGCAGTCGAGGTCCCACGGGTTCGCGGTGCGCTGGTACGCGCTGTTCTCGCAGGAGGAGCCCATGGCGAACTCGTCCATATTGGCGCGGCCGAGCAGGACGCATCCGGCGGCTTTCAGCTTGCCGGTCACGAAGGAATCGTACGGAGAGACGAACCCCTTCAGGATCTTCGAGGCGCAGGAGCACTGCTCGTCCTTCGTGCAGATGTTGTCCTTCAGCGTGATCGGGATGCCGTCGAAGTCGCCCAGCGGAGCGCCGGCGGCGCGGCGGGCGTCGGAAGCGGCGGCCTGCGCCAGCACGGATTCCGGGTTCACGGCGAGGAGCGCGCGCACCTTCGGCTCGACCGCCTGAATGCGTTCGAGGAAGGCGGTGCAGAGCGCGACGGAAGTGACGCGGCCGTCGCGGAGCGCGGCGGCGGCATCGCGGAGGGACAGGGAAATGAGCTCGGCGTTCGTCATCATGCGATGCCCTCCCCGGGAAGGACCTGCGGGACCTTCACGAGTTCGCCTTCGATCAGGTCGGGCGCGTTGGCGAGCATCGCCTCGCGCGGGAAGGGATCGGAGGGTTCGTCGTCGCGGAGCACGTTGGTGCGCGCGACGGCGTGGGCGGTCGGCTCAATGCCGGAGACGTCGAGTTCGGCGAGCATTTCGACATAGCCGACGATCTGCTCCATTTCGGCTTGCAGACGCGGGATCATGTCCTGAGGCAGGCTCAGGCGCGCCAGCGAGGCGACCTGGGCCACGTCGATTTTGTTACCCTGTTCGGCCATGGTGAATGCCTTTCCTGTCCCCTGGTTGAATTACTGGTGCTCGAGCTTGATCGTTTCGGTCTTGGCGTCGCAGACGACGGACGGGCCGAAATACTGGATCGGGCCGGGATAGACGAACGAGGTGTTGACCGCCCAGTCGTCGCGGTTGGCGGCGAAGAACTTGAACGGAGCGTCGTCGAGCTCGACGAGCGCCTTCTTGATGACCGGCTTGTCCGCGCCGTGGCGGTGTTCGACGTTCATCATGGCGGTCAGCGGCACGGCGCCCGCGGTCCACTCGTCGGCGGATTTCGCGAGGTTGCCGACGTAGGACATGTAGGCGGTCGCGCCGGAGCCGATGATGGCGGCGGCGTTGAAGCCGAGGCTGTAGCAGTAGTCGGCGTCGAAGTTGGACGGAGCGGCGCAGCGGCCTTCGTAGCCGAAGAAGTGGGTCTGGCTGGAGAACTTGCCGACGTACTTGCCTTCCGCCTTCATCGCGGAGAGGCGCTGCTTCACGAGCTGCGCGAGGAGCTTTTCGGTCTCGATGAGGGACACCTGCACGTTGCCGTGCGGGTCGCGGTCCATGGAGAGCTGGAGCTGGATTGCGGTCGGGAGCTGGGCGTAAACGGACGCGCTGGCGGCGGAGAGCTTGCCGGAGATGTACGCGATCTTGTCTTCGGGCTTCGCGATGGCGTTGAATTCGTCGGCGTTCGCGGCGAGCACGTCGTTGAGTTCGCCGATCAGGACCTTCATCTCGGGGATGAACTCGATGAGCCCTTCCGGCACCAGCACGACGCCGAAGTTCTCCTTGTTTTCCGCGCGCTTCGCGACGATCTTCGCGAGGTCGTCGACGATGCCGGAGAGCGTCTGCTTCTTCGCGGCGACTTCCTCGGAGATGATCGCGGCGTTCACGTGGGTCTTCAGGGCGCATTCGAGCGTGATGTGGGAGGCGGAACGGCCCATGAGCTTGATGAAGTGCCAGTACTTCTTGGCGGAGTTGGCGTCGCGGGAAATGTTGCCGATGAGCTCGCTGTAGACCTTGCTGGCGGTGTCGAAGCCGAAGGACGTCTCGATGAACTTGTTCTTCAGGTCGCCGTCGATGGTCTTCGGGCAGCCGATGACCTGGATCGGGATGTTTTTCGCCTTGTAGTATTCGGCGAGCAGGCAGGCATTGGTGTTGGAGTCGTCGCCGCCGATGATCACGAGGGCGGAGATGCCGAGCGCCTTGCAGTTCACCGCGCCCTTGTCGAACTGTTCGACCTGTTCGAGCTTGGTGCGGCCGGAGCCGATCATGTCGAACCCGCCGGTGTTGCGGTAGGCGTCCATGAACTCGTCGGTGATCTCGACGTAGTCGTTGTCCACGAGCCCGCTCGGACCGCCCTTGAAGCCGAACATGCGGGAAGCTTTGTTCAGCGACTTGATGCCGTCGTAGATGCCCGCGATCACGTTGTGGCCGCCGGGGGCCTGGCCGCCGGACAGGATGACCGCCACGTTCACGGGCTTGCCTTCCGCGGCGCCGCCCGCGCTGAACTTCAGGTCGGGCATGTTGCTGGTGGACGGGAAGAGGGCGGCGATCTTTTCAGCGTCGGCGAACGCGGCCAGCGGGGCGCCTTTTTCGACCTTCACGGACGCGCCGGAACGAAGCGCGGGGGGCAGTTTCGGGGCGTATTCGCTGCGGACCTGCTGGAGCGGGGAAATCATCTTGGACATGGTTGCAATCTCCTGGTATGGATGATGGGTTATGGTTTGGAATCGGACTAATCTAAATAATATAACGCTTCCCGCCCCTTTTTTCAAGCCGCGCGCGCGTCTTGCGCCCCGGAAACCGAAAAAAAGAAGCGCGACCCGGAACACCGCGCAGCGTTTTGCGTGTCTCGTCGCTTTCTCCGCGCATGTGTTCGCATACGCGCAGGTCGTGCATACGCGTTGGTCGTGCATACGCGCAATCCGCGCAAGTTTCAGTTAAAAGTACTCCGTTTTAACTGAAACTTGAGTTTTTGAGGTACGTTCAAAAGCTCCGAGCCAGTTTCATTCCACGGAAACCAAAAAAGAGTACAGCATGGAGTGTAACGATCGTTTTGCGTGTCCTATCGCCATTCTCCCGCGCATACGCGCTAATTTCAGTTAAAACAAACTCCTTTTAACTGAAATTAGAGTTGGTTTTGCCGAATTTACTTTTATTTTGCCATCCATTCCCTGCTTTTTTTTCTTTTTCGACTGTTTTCCCGCTTGCAATCCTTTCTCCGGCGTGATATAGTTATGACAAAAACAAAACAGCTCCATCGTTTCCCGTCTGAAAGCCCCGTCCATGAAGAAGAAAATCCGCGTCATCCTGCTGTTCGCGATCGGCGTGCCGCTGTTCTGCCTCCATATGTTCGCCATCTTCCTCGTGATCGACATGGAGACCGACGTCATGCCGCTCCCGTTCGACTACGACGACCCGGAACCCCTGTTGTTCCTCGGGCAACGGACGCAGCAGTACATCCGGCGTGCGTATCCGAAGGACTCGGCCGAGCGGAAGGAGGCGCTGCAGGCGCTGGAGGATATCGCGCTGCTGGACGTCTCCGAATACGAAAAGAAACGCCTCCTCCACGAACGTTTCCCGGAGGAATCGTTCTGGACCGAGGATGTAAAAGACCTGCTGAAGCAGGCGGAATCGGGCGACGCGGAAGCGCAGTTCCAGCTCGGATGCCTTTATTTCGGCCACGAGCTCGGACTCCCGCCGGACGAACTGAAGATACTGGGCATGGAGATCGACGAGGCGCGCGGCAGGTGCATCGAGAAATCCGGGTACATGGCGGTCAAATGGTTCCGCAGGGCCGCGCTTCAGGGGCACGTGAAGGCGCAGAACGCGCTGGCGCAAAGCTACCTGAACGGGTCTCATCCTGTGGCCGGCGACCGTGCTTTCCTGACGAAAAAAGCCGGGGAAATGATCTCCGGGGAAGTAAAGAAATGGTGCCGGATGGCGGTTGCGAACGGCGATCCCTTCGTAATGCTGGAGAGATTCGACTCGAACGAGACCAACACCAGCGCGGATTTCAAGGAACGCAAGGAGAAGGCGCTCGACATCCTCAGCGAAGCGGCACGGCAGGGAAATGTGAAGGCGATGCTCGCCGCGGCGCACGAAATGAGATACGGCGACGGACGGCAGCGCGAGGAGGCCGAGGAGTGGTACCGTCAGGCCGCCGAGCTCGGTTCCGTGGAGGCCATGATGGATTATGCGAACGTGTGCGAATCGAGGGAATGGAGGCGCATCAAGGCCGAAATCGAGGCGAAACAGGAGGCGGCCGAAGAGAAAGGCGAGGAGTATGAGGAAGAGGAGATTGTGGTGGTCTCCGAGGAGGCGGACCGATGGCGGAGGAAGGCGTTCGACGTCGCCATGAAACACCTGGACGAGGGCAGCGCGAAGGACCTGTATCTTTGGACGGACAACATGTCCTACTACATCGAACCGGAATCCTCTCCGCTGAAAACCTGTCTGGGCGAATACCTCGGCGAGGAGAATACGGCTGCGTTCCTGGAGCGGACCGTGCAGCGGCTTTATGACATGCTCGAACAGGACAACAGGGAAATCTACTATATCAGCCGGATCATCTCGAATGTCCATAAGGAATTCGAGGACCTCGAAATCTTACAGTCGGACAGGCCGCCGCAAGTCCGGTACGCGGAGGCAGGAGTTCCCCTCTACCAGTCCATCGTGGCGGTCCGGATGCTGAAAGGCAACGGCGTGCCGGAGAACAAGCCGGAAGCCATCAAACGGCTCCGTATCGGCGCGGGATTCTGCTCGATGGCGGAAGAGCGCTATCTGGGGGAATGCTACATGAACGGCGACGGCGTGCCACAGGACACCGCGGAGGGCGTCAAGTGGCTGAAGAAAGCCGCGCTGCACGGAAGCGGCGATGCGATGTGGCTGCTGAGGAATCATTACCGCGAGTCGTGGAACCCGTATCAAGCGCTGAAGTGGACCATACGGAGCGAACTCCATTATTCATGCCACTACGAATCGCCCGTCGAGTACTGCAGCGACATGCTGAAGGGGCTATGGGGGGATCTGGAAGAGGCGTGGCTCCGGTTCGTGGACTGACTTCCCCTGCAGTACGGGGGCAAAAAACGCCAGCCGCGTTTTTCAGGCATCCGCGGCAGGCGTCATGAAGCCGGAAAAAGTTTTGTTCAGCGGGATTCGGA
>JAFXUM010000100.1 GCA_017524965.1 Lentisphaeria bacterium
CCGCCGTTCCCCTGCCTCAAAATGCGTCTCCCGGACCGTGAAACACCGGTCCGGCGTTTCGCGTCGTCCCGTTTCGCCCGGGAAAAATCCGTTTTTTTCGGAAAAACACCTTTCATAAACGGGAAAAGTGTGCTATATTAAATGGATATAGTCAGAACCTAATCTAAATCCCCCTCAACATAAGGATTCGAAAATGTCGGAAGACAAAACCAGCGGGAACGGCCAGGCAAAGGTCGATTTCATTTGCGCGGAAGAAGGCTGCGACGGCGTCGTCCAGTTCAGCCTGCAGGACTGCGCGGACAGCAATATCCAGGTCCTGTGTCCGAAGTGCCACAAGCCCTATGTGTTCGATCACGAACTGCGCGCGAAGTACGCCAAGCTCCAGCGTCTCATCGAGGTCGTCCGCGAAGCGGAACCCATCCTCGGCGACTGCTGCGTTTCCGTGAACGTCCCCGGCGGCAGCGTGAAGGTCCCCTACGCCCTGCTGCTCACCCGCCTGAACACCATGCTCACGCTTCGCGTGGGCGGCCGTTCCATCGACTTCCACTTGTGGATTCAACCGTCCTCCCCGGATACGTTCCGCTGAGGCGAAAAAAGGAGACATCGACATGACAGACCAGGAAATCATCGCGGCGTTCGAGGCCGCAGGGGCCCTTCTGACCGGGCATTTCCAGCTCCGCAGCAAGAAGCACAGCAACCGCTTCTTCCAGGCTGCGCTCGTTTTCAAGAAGCCGTGGGTCGGCGAACAGCTCTGCGCCGAGCTCGCAGCCCGCATCAAAGCGGCCGGTATCGAGGCCGAGACCGTGATCTCCCCCGCGGCCGGCGGACTCTTCGTGGGCCAGGAGATCGCCCGCGCGTTGCATATCGAATCCATCTTCGCCGACAAGGAGAACGACCAGCTCGTGCTGAAGCGCGGGTTCCGTCTCCGTCCGGGCGAAAAAGTCATCGTGGCCGAGGACGTCGTGACCGAAGGCGGCCGCGTCCAGCAGACGATCGACCTGGTGCGTTCCCTCGGAGCCGATCCGGTGGCCGTGGCCGTCGTGACCGACCGCAGCGGCGGCAAAGTCTCGTTCGGCGGCATCCCGTTCTTCTCCCTGCTTCAGCTCTCCCTGCCGACCTACACGGCGGAGGAGTGCCCCATGTGCCGCGCCGGACAGCCCATCGACGTCCCCGGCAGCAAATCCTGATCCGCCCGTCGGATGTGAACCATTAAGAAAGACCATTCATGTTTGCAACGATTGTCAAAAAAGTATTCGGCAGCAAATCGGCCCGTGACGTGAAGCGCCTGCGTCCCCTGGTGGCGAAGATCAACGCCCTGGAGGAATCCTACCAGTCGCTGACCGAGGAGCAGCTGAAAGCCAAGACGCAGGAGTTCAAGGACCGCTACGCAAAGGGCGAATCGCTCGACTCCATGATGTGCGAGGCGTTCGCCGTCGTGAAGAACGCCTGCCGCCGCATGGTCGGGCGCACCTACCAGGTCTGCGGCCACGACCTCGTGTGGGACATGATCCCGTTCGACGTGCAGATCATCGGCGGCATCGTGCTCCATCAGGGCAAGATCGCGGAAATGGCGACCGGCGAAGGCAAGACGCTCGTCGCCACCATGCCGCTGTACCTGAACGCGCTTTCCGGCCACAACTGCCAGCTCGTCACCGTGAACGACTACCTCGCGCTCCGCGACTCCCAGTGGGTCGGCCGCGTGTTCGAGTTCCTCGGCCTCACGGTCGGCTGCATCCAGAACTCCATGCACTCCGCCCAGCGCAAAGCGCAGTACGCCTGCGACATCACCTACGGCACGAACAGCGAGTTCGGGTTCGACTACCTCCGCGACATGGGCATGGCGACCAGCAAGGAACAGCTCGTCCAGCGCGATTACTACTACGTGATCGTCGACGAAGTCGACTCCATCCTCATCGACGAGGCGCGCACGCCGCTCATCATTTCCGGCCCCGTGAGCGTCTCCACGCACCAGTTCGACAAGCTTCAGCCGTTCGTGGCGGCGCTGTACCGCAAACAGGGATCGCTGTGCGACCGCCTGCTGCGCGAGGCGAAGGACGTGATCGACCGTCGCGACGAGGGCAAGGCGACCGACGAGGAATTCGACGGCGCGATCCGCAAGCTCCTGCAGGTCAAGTTCGGCATGCCCCGCCACAAGATGCTCGCGCGCATCCTCGAGGACGCCGACATCCTCAAGAAGCTGGAACGCTACGAATCGTTCGTCCGCAGCGACCAGAACCGCGGCATGCTCCAGGAGGTGCAGGAGGACCTGTATTTCTCCATGGACGAGAAACAGCACGAGGCGGACCTCACGGAACGCGGCCGCAACACGATCTCCCCGAACGATCCCGACGCGTTCGTGCTGCCGGACCTGCTCAACTCCCTGCACGACATCGACAACGACCCGAAGACGGACTACCAGACCAAGCTGCAGCGCCACCGGGCGTTCCAGGAAGCTTTCGCCGAGAAGAGCGAACGCCTCCAGAACATCTCCCAGCTCCTGCGCGCCTACTGCCTCTTCGAGAAAGACGTGGACTACGTCGTCATGGACGGCAAGGTCCTGATCGTGGACGAGCACACCGGACGCATCCTGCCGGGCAGACGTTTCAGCGACGGCCTGCACCAGGCGCTCGAGGCGAAGGAAAACGTGAAGATCGAGAGCGAGACGCAGACGCTCGCCACGATCACCATCCAGAACTATTTCCGCATGTACAAGAAGCTCGCCGGCATGACCGGCACGGCCGAGACCGAGGCGAACGAGTTCCACCAGATCTACAAGCTCGACGTGGTCGTGATCCCCACGAACCGCCCGTGCATCCGCAAGGACGTGAACGACACGGTCTTCAAGACCAAGCGCGAGAAATTCCGCGCGATCGTGGCGGAGACCGAGGCGGCGCACAAGCGCGGACAGCCCGTCCTGCTCGGCACCATCTCCGTCGAAGACTCCGAGCTGGTCAGCCGCATGCTCCTCATGAAGAACATCCCGCACAACGTGCTGAACGCGAAGAACCACGCCCGCGAATCCGAGATCGTGGCGCTCGCCGGACGCCGCGGGGCCGTGACGGTCGCCACGAACATGGCGGGACGCGGCACCGACATCAAGCTCGAACCCGGCGTGGAAGAGCTGGGCGGCCTGCTGGTCCTCGGCAGTTCGCGCCACGACTCCCGCCGCATCGACCGCCAGCTGCGCGGACGCTGCGGACGCCAGGGCGACCCCGGCATGTCGCATTTCTACGTGTCGCTGGAAGACAACCTGATGCGTCTGTTCGGTTCCGACCGCATCGTGACGATCATGGAGAAGTTCGGCATGGAGGAGGGCGAGGAGCTCCAGCATCCGCTCCTGAGCCGTTCCATCGAGACCGCCCAGCGCCGCGTGGAGCAGCACCATTTCTCCATCCGCAAGCGCACGCTCGAATACGACGACGTGATGAACAAGCAGCGCGAGGTCATCTACGGATTCCGCCACGACACGCTGTTCAAGGAAGACAGCCGCCAGGCGATCTTCGACATCATCGAGATCGAGGTCGGACGCCACGTGGACGAGGCGTTCGCGGCCGCCACGGGCGATTTGAAGAGCCCGTACAACCGCGACCTGCTCCTGGCCTGGCTGAACTACTCGTTCCCGTTCGGGTTCTTCGCGCAGGACCTGGACGTGGACCTGACCGCCGAAAACGCGAACGAGCTGATGGTCGACCGCATCCTGAAGAAGGTGCACGACATGTACGACCTGAAGGTCTCGCTCGAGGACCCGGTCGCGCTGAAGTGGCTCGAACGCCAGATCGTGCTCGACGCCATCGACTCCCGCTGGCAGGACCACCTGCGCAGCATGGACGAGCTCCGCGGCAGCATCGGCCTCCGCGCCTACGCCCAGAAGGACCCGCTGGTCGAGTACAAGCGCGAGGCGTTCCGCCTGTTCGAACAGCTCATGAACGACATCGACCAGCAGATCATCGGCAAGATCTTCCGTTCCGCCACCAGCATGGCGGCGTTCGAGCGTTTCGTGCCGGCCGCCCGCCAGTACATCCTCAGCCACCAGACCGTCGACCAGCTCGGCTCCACGACGGCTTCCGCCGAGCCTCCGGCTCCGGCCGACGCCGCGCCGCAGGCCGACGCCGAACCGGAATCCGTGGCGCCGCGCCCCGATCCCGGCGTCCCGTTCCAGCGCGACGAGGACAAGGTCGGCCCGAACGATCCGTGTCCCTGCGGATCCGGCAAGAAGTTCAAGAAATGCTGCGGTAAGTGACCGCATCGGGCGGTGCATCATGGCCGGACGCAACACACTCTGTTTGCTCCTGATCGGGTGCGCCGCCGTTTTTTGCGCCCGGATTTCCGCAGCCGAGGACGAGCTCCGCGAAAAAGCTCTGCTCGGCGATCCGAAATCCGAGTTCGCGCTCGGCAACGAGTATTTCTATGGCACGGAGACGCGCAAGGCGAATCCCGTGCTCGCCGCGCACTGGTTCCGAAAGGCCGCCGACGAGATCCCCGAGGCAATGTACAACTACGGCTTCTGCCTGGAAAACGGTCACGGCGTGGACCGCGACCCTGTCGCCGCCGCCGAATGCTACCGCAAGGCCGCCGAAAAGAAGTGCGAACCCGCCGAATACAAATATGCTCTGGTCCTGCTGAACGGCGTGGAATTCCGCACCGTCGAGGAGGGCAGCAGGTTCAAGGACGCCGACATCCCCGCCCGCGACCCGGAAAAAGGACGCAAGATGATCCGCGCGCTCGCCGACCGCGGTTATCTGCCCGCCCAGGTCGAGCTCGCCGCCATTCTCATCGCGCGTCCCGCCGACGTCTCCGCGAAGGACGCGGAAGAGGCGTTCAGGCTGGTCTCCAAAGCCGTGAAGAACCCGGACGCCCCGCCGCGCGCCTGGCGCGTGCTCGCCGACTGCTATTTCTCCGGGCTCGGCACCGTGCCCGACGGCAAGAAGATGATCGAGGCGCTGGAAACGGCGGCCTCGAAGGGCAATCTGGAGGCGTATTCCCGGATGGGCTACTGCTACGAGTTCGGCATCAACGTGAAGGCCGACCAGAAAAAGGCGCTCGCGTACTACGAACGCGCCGCGAAGGCCGGATTCCCCGCCGCCATGCTCAAATACGGCGACATGATCGCCGCGGGCGAGGTCGACGGCAAGGGCACGGACGACGCGCTCGTCTGGATCAAGAAGTCCGCCGTCGCCGACTGCCCGGAGGCGCTGTA
Organism: Lentisphaeria bacterium; assembly: GCA_017524965.1. GTDB lineage: Bacteria > Verrucomicrobiota > Lentisphaeria > Victivallales > UBA1829 > UBA1732. Next base: position 5,198 of record JAFXUM010000100.1, read on the forward strand.
CCGCCTCGGCACGTGGAATCTCCACGGCATCGGCGGCGACAAGGACCCCGAGCTTGCCGCCGAGCTCTTTTCCCGGGGCGCCCAGCTCGAACACCCCGCCTGCCAGTACGAACTCGGCATGCTTTTCCTTCAGAAGGACGGCCCCATCGCGAAGGACGACAAGGCGGCGTTCTTCTGGTTCAACCGCGCCGCGTCCAAAGGCAGCGCCCCCGCCCAGCGTCAGCTCGCCGTGTGCTACGAGAACGGTACCGGATGCGACATCGACCTGGAAAAGGCGCTGGCGCTGTACCATGAGGCGGCGAAAAACGGCGACGTGGAAGCGCGGCGGCGTCTGAGTCAATAACTTTTTGGAGTAATCTTTCCCCATGCCCTCCGATCCTCTGTTTCACATCGTCCTGCACGCGCCCGAGATCCCCCAGAACACGGGGAACATCGGACGCATCGCCTGCTGTACGGAATGCCGCCTGCACCTCGTGAAACCCATCTCGTTTTCGTTCGACGACGCGCACCTGAAACGCGCCGGGATGGACTACTGGCGGCACGTCGACTGCGTCATCCACGAGGATTTCGCGTCCGTGCTGAAGGCCGCCGCCGGAGCCCCGGTGTATTTCTTCTCGACCAAAGCGAAACAGTGCTACTGGGACTGCCCGTTCGAGCGCGGCTCCTTTCTCGTCTTCGGCAGCGAGAGCAAGGGCCTGCCGCAGTATCTGCACGACACGTATGCGCCTCAATTCTACACCATTCCCATGCCGGGGAACTTCAACCGGAGCCTGAATCTCGCCAACTCGACCGCGATCGCCGTGTACGAGGGCCTGCGCCGGATCCTGCCGGGAACGGGGAAACTCTCATGAACGAATCGTTACCTCAGGATCAGCAGAACGTCGTGCCGGAAACCGCCGCCGCTGAAACCTCCATGCCCGGCGCGGAGGAAAAAAAGCCGGAACCCGCCTGGAAAAAGACGTTGAAATTCCTCCTCAAGTTCGGCGTGTCGGCGGGCATCCTCACGTACATCGTCTGCACCCGCGACATCAAGTGGGCGGACTTCAAGCTCGTGAAACCGTGGTGCATCGTCGCCGCGTTCTTCGCCGTCTACACCCAGCTCTCCCTGACTGCCGTCCGCTGGTTCACGCTCCTGCGCGCCGCGGGCGTGAACTGCTCCTTCCGCGAGGCGTTCAGCCTCCAGATGCAGGGGATGTTCTTCTCGCAGTTCCTGCCGGGCGGCTCGGTCGGCGGCGACGTGGTGAAGGCGGGCATCCTCGCCACGCGGACGCCCCCCGGCGGCAAGTTCAACGTGGTGTTTTCGATCTTCGTGGACCGTCTGTGCGGACTCGGCGCGCTGCTGATCGCCCTGCTCGGGACGTGCCTGATCTGCCGCGACACGATCGCGCGGTTCCCGGAGGGGTCGCGCCACGGCCTGATGGTGATGTGCGCCATTTGCGGCGCGCTGCTGTGCGTGGTCATCTTCGTCTTCTTCAGCGACCTGCTGTACAAGGTGAAGTTCTTCAAATTCTTCCTCGACATCGCCGACCGCATCACGAAAGACACGTTCAAACGCGCCGCGGACGCCGTGGCGCTGTACCGCCGCAACTGGAAACTCCTGCTCGGCTGGATCGCCGCCACCACGCTCGTCTTCTTCCCCGTGCTCAGCCTGCCCGTGTGGGTGATGGCGAACGGCTTCGAGGGCGCGCCGCACCGGGATTTCCTGCCGTGCCTCATGATCTCGAACGTGAGCCAGACGATCGCGGCGATCCCGGGCTCCTTCGGCGGCACCGGCACGCGCGACATCGCCTGCGCCGAGATGATGACCGCGATGGGGTTCACCGACACGGAGAGCGGCGTGATCCCGATCCTGGTCACGATGGTGACGCTCCTCGTGGCGCTGTCCTGCTCGCTCTTCTTCATCTTCGACCGGGGAAAACGCGCCCCGAAGGCGTGATTTGCCCGAAAACGACTTGCTTTTCCCTGAAAACGTGATACATTAGAAACGATAGTTTCTTCAACCAACCCTCCAACCGCAGAACCGACATGTCAACACGCAAACAGGACGGGACCATGCTGGATTCGCCATCCAGGACGCAGGTCATCGAGCTTTTCCCGGCCTCCGCGTCGTGCGTCGCCGCCGACTCCCATCCGGGGTTCCAGCGCGACCACAACGAGGACAGTTTCGGCACGTTCGCCGACTCCGGGAACGGCTGCGCGCTGCTCTTCGTGGCGGACGGCGTGGGCGGGAACAGCGGCGGCGAACTCGCAAGCCAGTTCACGGCGAAAAGCCTGCTGGCGCAGTGGAAACGCTTCACCGCGAGGCTGATGCCGCGCGCGGACGCGACCGCCGAGTTCTTCCGGACCGCGCTGGAGGACATCAACCGGACCGTGTACGGCATCAACGCCGACCAGGGCACGCTCTCCGCGCCCATGGGCACGACCGTCGCCGCCGCCGCGCTGCTTCAGGACCAGATCGTGGTCGCGCATGCCGGCGACAGCCGCGTGTACCGGTTCCGCGACGGCGGGATCGAGCTCCTCACCGAGGATCATTCGCTCGTGCAGAAATGGGTCCGCGAGGGCACTATGACGGAAGCAGATGCAAAGATCCACCCGATGTCGCACGTGATCTACAAGTCGATCGGACAGCAGCGCCGCCTGGACCCGGAGGTCCATATCTTCGACCGCAAGCACGGCGACAAGTTCATCGTGTGTTCCGACGGCCTGATGTGCCACGCCTCCGACCCGGAGATCCGCGAGGTCATGAACCGGATCCATTCCGCGCAGGAAGCCGTGCGCGAGCTGATCGCCATCGCCCTGAAACGCGGCGGTTACGACAACGTCACCGTGGCGTGCTACTACCAGGCGTGACCGCCGGATTCGGATTCCGGATTTCTCGCGGTACGCCATCGGATTTCTTTGGGGTGAAAGAAGAAAGGGGAGTCGTTTTTATCCGCCCTGTCCATGAGCCCATACGAGAAACAGGAGAATCCCCTGAATGAGGAAATTGACCGCGAAAAGGCAGGCGGCAAGCCCGATGCGCCAGTTCATGCGTTTCGATTCCCCCAGCGCGATCGCATAGATCAGGACAAACAGGAACAGGACGGGCGGCGCGAGAAAATAAACGGCGAGCGCGATGTTGAAAGCACGTTCAACGATGCTGCCCAAAGACTCGACCTTGTCGAACGGGATACAATCGGACAGGGGAAACAGGATCGTGTGCAGCAAGGTGAGGAGCCATAGCGGCAGCAGACGTCCGCGCATTTCTTTGTACTGGAAATAGAACGCAAAAAGGATGACCGTGAAAAAAAAGTCGAGGAAGGTCGCAAAGACCAGTTCCGGTGCGAGTTCGGACATATAATGGCGCGCGTAATACTTCTCGTAGTGGCCGCTTATGTTGGATGTCATCTCCTCGTAAACGTCGTTTTCCGCCTTCTGTTGCTTTCTCCAGTCCGCGATCTCCTGTTCGGTGGGGGCGGAAGCCTCCGCGAGGGTACGGATGAACGCCTCCGCCTCGTCGGAGCCGTCGGCGGGATGATAAAACGCGTCCGGCGTGAAGGTCCGTCCGACGCTTCCGATGCCGTTTTCGATCACCACGTTATCTGTCCACCCCTGATAGATTCCCTGAAATTCGGTCCTTCCCGGCGCGGGCAGCATCGTGCGGATGACCAGGATCGGCGGTATGCTGTTCTCCTCGCTCAAGTAGACGTCATGTGGATGATTGACGGCGATCTCCACGCCGAACGTCTCATCCTTCAGCTCCGGCGACAGACGTTTCCGTTCAGCGAGATCGCGCAGGATCGTCGCGGCTTGTTCCGGTTTTTTGATGCCGATATACATCCCGATGATGCCGTCATTGGTAAAAGACGGCGGTATGGTAATGGAAAAACCGTGGTCTTTCGCCAGCTGTTCGCGGAAATCAAACGCGGGGAGAAAGACCTTTTCGTTCCAGTTGTCCCAGGGCGTCTTTTCCGCATTCCGGTTGTCGTCATGGGAAAAAACGAACGCGAGAAAGGCGAATAACGCCAGCGCGAAACAGCTTATCAGCAAGCTCGGGAACCGATCTTTCATGTCATTTCTCCGTGGTGGTGTCGGGTGGCAGTCCGTTTTTTGTTCGGGGGGGAGAGATCAGGCGGATGCCGTTTCTTTTTTTATAACATATCACGGATTCGTAAAAATGCAAGCGGAAAAAGTGTCTTTGCAAAAAACTTTTAACTTTCTGTTTCTCCGCCTCAAAATCGCGAAATTCAGGAAAAAATATTTGCGCCATTGAAAACTTGGCTATCAAACAAGGCAACTTTTCAATGAAAAAGACCGAATCGTGCTCCGCGAGGCGAGCTTGAACCCGGAAAAAAGAAACACGCCATTGAAAACTTGGCTATCAAACAAGGCAACTTTTCAATGGCATGTTTTTTTTGTGCCCGGGCGGAGCCGGGCACTGTATCGGCACTGCCTGCAGTGTTACGGTACTTCGATGTCCTTCGGCATGGTGCAGAAGTTTTCGATGCCGGTCTCGGTGATGAGCACAAGGTCCTCGATGCGGACGCCGCCGATGTCGTGGTAGTACAAGCCGGGTTCGACGGTGATCACGTTGCCGGGCTGGAGCAGCTCGAAATTGCGCGCGGAGAACCGGGGCTGTTCGTGGATCTCGAGCCCGACGCTGTGTCCGAGGCCGTGGAAATAGCCGCAGGGGAATCCCTCGTCGTCGACGCCGGTCTTGAATCCGGCTTCGGCGAGCGACTTGATGCAGAAGTCCTGCATGAGGCTGCACGGGACGCCGGGCTTCAGCTGCGCCTCGACCGCCTCGTTCACGTAGCGGACCGCCTTGTACATCTCGAAGAGGCGCTTGCTCGCCTTGCCCTTCACGAACGTGCGTGTCATGTCGCCCCAGTAGCCGTTGATGTCGCTGCGCGGGAAGATGTCGGAGACGACGGGCGCGCCGGCCTTGATGGGGCCGCTGCCGATGCAGTGGGGCAGGGCGGAATCGGGTCCGCAGGAGATGATGGTGCCGACGGCGGAATAGGATTTGCGCTTGAACTCGGCCTCGACCTCGGCGCGGATGAATTCGCAGGTCAGGACCCTGTCGTGCCATTCGAGGAAGCCCTGGGAGTTGACCGTGGATTCGGCGATGAAGTCGCGCACCTGGAGCTGGGCTTCCTGCGTGGCGGCCTCGGCGGCGCGGAGCTTTTCGATCTCGTCGGGACGCTTCACGGCGCGTTCGGGGAAGAAGGGGCCGTCGGCCATTTCGACCTCGACGCCGGCGGCGCGGAGCTTCTTCGCGAAGATGAGCGGGAAGCGTTCGGGCACCTGCCAGCGTGTCACGCCGTAGACTTTGCTGATGGCGGCGACGAGGCAGCGCTTGCAGTCCTGCGGGGCCTGTTTCAGGACGTCTGCGAAGTCGACCACCTCGATGCCGGGGCGGACTTCGCGGCGGGCGCGCGCGATCTCCAGCACGGAGACGAAGACATAGCGTTTCGCGCCGATCTCTGCATAGATGAACTCATCGGGAGCGAAGAACCCGGACCCGTAGACCAGGTCGGCGGATTCGGCGGTGGTGGCGGCGATCAGGCGCCCCTGCGTATTTTTTTCCATAAAAAGGCTCTCCTCGCTTGAAAAAGGACGGAAATGAAGTTAAATTGAATGATACAATTTAATATAACACATACCGCGGAAAAAGCAAAGATTCTTATGACGATTCCCAATACTCCAGTCGGCATCGGTGTCTCCATCACCGTGATCGCGCTCGGCTCCTACCTCATCGGAGCCATCCCTTTCGGATTCCTGATCGGCAAACTGCATAAAGGCATCGACATCCGCAAGCACGGCAGCGGCAACATCGGCGCCACGAACGTGACGCGCGTGCTCGGCAAGGGCTGGGGCCGCCTGTGCTTCTTCCTCGACTTCCTGAAGGGCGCGGTCCCCGTGATCGCCGCCTCCATGCTCTCCACGCGCGAATCCTCGCAGTTCGTGGTGGAGCACCTGCCGGAATGGCTGAAGGTGGAACCGTGCCTGCCGGATCCGGGCGGACTGCTGGCCTGCGTGGCGGCGTTCGCGGCGGTCTGCGGGCATATCTGGCCGGTGTACCTGAACTTCAAGGGCGGGAAGGGCGTTTCGACGGCGGCGGGCGCGATCCTGGCGCTGAATCCGCTGTCGCTGCTGTCCGCCGGGGCGGTGTGGGTGATCGTGTTCTTCGCCTCGCGCTACGTGTCGCTGGCGAGCATCTCGGCGGCCGTGTCGATCGCGGTCTTCTGCGTGGTCTACCGCGCCGCCGGTCTCTCGAACGCGAACAAGCCGGAGATCATCCTGCTCTTCCTGCTCGCCGCGCTGTCCGTGACGAAGCACGCGTCCAACATCAAACGTCTGCGCGCGGGCACGGAGAACAAGTTCGAGCGCAAGAAGAAGGTCGCGCCGCTCTCGATCGCCACGCTTCAGGACAATTCCCCGATCAACGCGGCGGTGCTGGGCGACGGCGCCTGGGGCACCGCGCTCGCGCTCACGCTCCACGCCAACGGACACAAGGTGAAGGTGTGGGGCGCGTTCCGGGAGAACATCGACGCCGTGAACCGCGAGCACGAGAACAAAAAATTCCTGCCGGGCGTGCCGATCCCGGCCGACCTGGAATACACCGCCGACATGGAATCCGCCGTGAAGGACGCGCGGCTGGTCGTGCTCGCGACGCCGTCGCAGTACCTCCGGGGCGTGCTCCAGCAGTACAAGCCGCACCTGAACCCCGACACGCAGATCGTCGTGGACATCGTGAAGGGCATCGAGCTCAGCTCGCTGCTGACCATGAGCGAGCTCTGCCGCCAGGAACTCGGCCCGACGCACTACGTGGCGCTCTCCGGCCCGAGCCACGCCGAGGAGGTCGCGCGCCGGATCCCGACGCTGGTCGTGACCGCGTGCGAGGACCGCGACATCGCGGAATACGTGCAGCGCATCTTCATGAACGGCTTCTTCCGCGTGTACACGTCGTACGACGTGGTCGGCGTGGAGCTGGGCGGCGCGCTGAAGAACATCTACGCCATCGCCGCCGGCATTGTGGACGGCTGCGGCATGGGCGACAACTCGAAGGC
>JAFXUM010000101.1 GCA_017524965.1 Lentisphaeria bacterium
CCCGTCGCGATCACGATCGACGGCCTGCCGGACGAATTCGACGGATTCCGCATCGTGTACATCACCGATACCCACATCAGCAGAACCAGCGCGCCGGACTACCTTCCGACGGTCGTGAACCGGGCAAACGCGGTGCATCCCGACCTGATCCTGCTGGGCGGCGACCTGGGCGACCTGAATCCGGACGAGATCGGGCCGAACATGGAGAAACTCGGCGACCTGTACGGGAAATACGGCGTCTACTCCTCGCCCGGCAACCACGAGTATTTCCGCGGATTCGACGAATGGATCGCCTTCCTCGACTCGGCCGGCATCGAAACGCTCCTCAACCGCCACATCGTGATCGAAAAGGACGGAGCGCGGCTCGTGGTCGCCGGGGTACCCGATGAGAACAGGAGCAGCAAATGGCACGCCGGACGGGAAATGCCCGATCTGGAGAAAACGCTCGCCGGGGCTCCCGAAGGCGCGCCGGTCGTGCTGCTGTCGCATCAGCCGCGATTCGCGCACGACTACGCCAAATATCCGATTTCGCTTCAGCTCTCCGGGCACACGCACGGCGGGATGATCGCCGGACTGCCCGCGCTGCTGGTGAAGATCGCAAACAAAGGGTTCGTCTCCGGCAAATATCAGGTGGACGGCATGACGCTGTACGTGAGCAACGGCGCGGGCCTCTGGAACGGATTTCTGTTCCGGCTCGACGTCCCGTCCGAGATCACCGAGATCATCCTCCGCAAGCCCGATGAGGCGAAGCCTCAACTGCAGTAGTGTCCGGCTTCGCTCGGACACGGATAAAGCATGTCGGCTTTCAGATGCGATTCATTAGGACGTTCAGCACGCCCAATCCGGCGATCGCTGCGGTCTCCACGCGGAGCGTCCAGTCCCCGATCCTGAGCGGGGCGGCCCCGGCGGCGAACATCGCATCCGTCTCGGCGTCCGTGAACCCGCCTTCCGGCCCGACGAAGAACGCAACGTCGGAGGCCATGCCGAGTTCGGGGAAGACGCCCGTGCGGTTGGAACCGGTGATCAGCGCGCCGCAGGTCTCGCGGGCGCGGGCAAGCGCCGCCGCGAACGGCATCGGGTTCGCCACGACGGGGAGGAACGGATTGCCGGACTGTTTGCAGGCTTCGAAGAGAAGGTCCATCCAGCGGCCCGCGACCGAGGATTCGCCCGGCTGAACGACGGAGCGTTCGCAGAGGACGGGCACAAGCTCGTACACGCCGAGTTCGACCGCCTGTTTCAGCAGAGCGTCGAGCTTCTGTTTTTTCGGCGGTGCGAAGTAGAGATGCAGACGGCGCGCGGGCGGCGGCACGGTGCGTTTCGATTCGAGGCGCAGACGATGATCCGCCTCGACGACCGCCGTTCCGAGCGTGCCGTGTCCGTCCAGGACCGCGACGGTTTCGCCGGGACGCGCCCGGAGGATGCGGAAGAGGTGGGCTTCCTCCCTCGAATCGAGGCAAAATGAAGAGCCGGGTCCTGTCGAGGCGAGGTCGTCGAAACGGAACGCGTGCATCGTGGAACCGGCTCCTTGTGTAAAAAACGAAAAATGTCCGGTCAGAAAACGAACTTGCAGCCGCTCAGGCGGCGCGCAAACTCGTCCAGGACGCGTTTTTCATCCTCGATGCCTCCGCGCGCGACGAACGTGGCGCTGAAGCGGACGAAGTGTCCGGCGTCGTCCCACGGCACGGAGCTGATGAGCTTGTTTCGGATGAGCCACTGGCTGAACGCCTCGCCGTTCTCGAACTGCATGCCGTCCGCGGTGGCTTTCGGGGCCTTCACGTAGAGGTAGAAGCTGCCGGCGGGGACCTTTGCGTTGAAGCCGAGCTTCTTCAGCGTCTCGACCATGCTGGCGAGGCGGCGGTGGTATTTCTCGCAGATCGCCGGGGTGATGGCGGCCTGGTCGTCGAGGGCGGCGATGGCGGCCTTCTGGATCGCGAGGAACTGGCCGCTGTCGGCGTTGTCCTTCACGGTCGCGAACGCTTTCACGGCGAGCGGATTGCCGCAGACCCAGCTGAGACGCCAGCCGGTCATATTGAAGCCCTTGGACATGCTGTGGAGCTCCACGCAGCAGTCGAACGCGCCGGGGATGGAGAGGATGCTGAGCGGCTTGCCGGTGAAGTTCAGCGGCGCGTAGGCGGCGTCGCTCACGATGAGGATATGGTTCTGCCGGGCGAACTCGACCGCCTTCGTGAAGAATTCGACGGTGGCGGATGCGCCGGTCGGGTTGTTCGGGTAATTCAGGTAGAGCAGTTTGGCGCGTTTGCGCTGGTCCTCCGTGAGGGACTCGAGGTCGGGCAGGAATCCGTTTTCCTCAAGGAGCGGGAGCTTCACGACTTCGCCGCCGAGGTATTCGGTCCAGGTGCCGAGCACGCCGTAGCCGGGGACGGTCAGGACGGCGATGTCGCCGGGATTGATGAAGCAGGACGGGAGGAGCGTGAGGGCGGATTTGCTGCCGATGGCGTGGACGATCTGGGTATCGGGATCGAGCTCGACGCCGTACAGCGCCTTCATGTAGCGGGCGGCAGCGGCCTTGAAGTCGGCGCAGCCGTTGTCGGCGTAGGTGCGGTTTTCCCACTTCGCGGCTTCTTCCGCGAGGCGGGCGACCACGGACGGGAACGCCATGTCGTCGGGCTCGCCGACGCCCATGTCGATCAGCTCGACGCCGGGATTTTCGGCGGCGGCGGCGCGTTTGGCGCGTTTGATCTTTTCGAACTTGTAGATCTTGGTGTCTTTGCCGAAGTTGGAACCGCCGATCCTGGCGGCGAAGTTCTGCTGGAGGAAGTTTTCCTGAGACATGGCGAGCGGAGTCCTTTCTGGTTTCAAAAATAAGCAAACAATAATATAGCACGCGCAGAGGGAAATGCAAACGGATAACCGCCGAATAAGCCCGGTCGGCGCGGGATTCGGGAAGCGCGCGGATCAGCTCTTCGGCGCGATGCGGCCCTTGTCGATCATTTCCTGGAACGCGAACGCGAGGGAAGTCTTCGTGACGGGTTTGAGGAGGATGCCTTCGAACACGGACATGTCGAAGTTGTTCTGGTTTTCGACGTCCGCGGTCACGGCCATGACGACCACCCGGTCTCCGTCCGGGGTCGCGCGGATCTCCCGCGCAAGCTCCTCGCCGGACATGCCCGGCATCCACATGTCGGTCAGCACCAGGTCGGGTTTTGCGTCCCGGAGTTTCGCCAGGGCGTCGTCTCCGGAATCCGCCTGAACGATATTGAGGCGGAAGCCCTTCAGCATGGCGCCGAGGACCTTCAGGTTGATCGGCACGTCGTCGACGATCAGCGCGGTGAAGCCGTCCAGGACGACTTTCGGCACAGGTTTCTGCGGCGTCGCGGAACCGCCGAACGCATTCGCCGGCAGGTCAGCCTGGGACTTGACCCCGCCGTTCTTTTCCGCGGCGCGCTCCTCCTCGGACGGGACGATATACGGAATGCTTTCGAAGACGATCGTGAAAACGCTGCCCTGCCCGACGTCGCTGTCCACGTCGATCCTGCCGCCCATGGCCCTGATGTAGCGTTCGCAGATGGCAAGTCCGAGTCCGGACCCCTTGTAGACGTGCGTGTCGCGGACGGCGTCCTGCTGGACGAACGGCTCGAAGATCTTCTGTTTCTTGTCGTGCGAAATGCCGATGCCGGAATCGCGGATGGCGATGGCGAGGCGGCACCTGCCCTGCTCCAGGATCCTGCAGGAGACCTTGATGCCGACGTAGCCCCGGTCCGTGAACTTGAAGGCATTGCCGAGGAGGTTCACCAGCACCTGACGCAGGCGCATGCGGTCCAGCACGACGTACGGGAGATCGTCCGGGACCACAAGCGGCTGCGCGAGCTGCTTCTTCTCGGCGAGCGACTTGAACATGCTGACCATGTCCGTGACGATCCTGCGGACGTCGGTCTTTTCGTTCTGAAGCTCGATCTGCTCGGTTTCGAGCTTGCAGGTGTCGAGGATGTTGCTGATGAGGTCGAGCAATGTGTGCCCGGCGACGGAAATGGATTTGAGGTATTCGAGCTGGCTTTCGCGGGACAGGGAGCTGTTCTGAAGGAGCTCGCAGAACCCGATCACGGCGTTCAGCGGCGTGCGGAGTTCGTGGCTCATGGATGCGAGGAAGAGGCTCTTGGCCTTGCTGGCGTCCTTCGCCTCGCGGAGCGCGGCTTCGAGTTTGCGCTGGCTCTCGTTCTCGGCGGTCATGTCGAACCAGGCAAGCAGGATGTTCGTGAGCTCGCCGCCGAACAGGATCGGGTAGGCGTGGACCATGTAGTCCTTGCCGCCGAACGTGAGAGCCTTCCCGTGCGGTTTGAAGTCGGCGAGGACGCCGCGGACGGGGCAGTCCTCCGGCGGAGCACCGGCCTTGCAGAAGACGGTGTGGCAGAGGTTGTCGCGGAGCGCGTCCGGGAATCCGAGCAGATCCTTCTGCGCCGCGGAATTGCGCTGGATGAGATTGAGGTTGCGGTCGAGCAGGATGAGCGGCAGCGGAAGATTTTCCATGATGAGGTGTTTCTCGTATTCGCCGCGTTCGAGCCGGGTGTGGATGAAGCGGTACTCGAGCATGGCTTCCACGACGTGCGCCGTGCCCTGGAGGAATTGCAGATACAAATCGGAAAATTCGTATTTTCCCTTCTGATGAACGGAGGCGAGATGTCCCCAGAGTCTGCCGTCGATGAAGATCGGCGAGAAACACATGCTGACCTTTTTCGGGCGTTTGCCGCCCGTCTGCGCGGCGTCCCTGATGAAAAGCGAGGCGGCGAAGTCGTTTATCACCACCGGCATGTGATTCTCCAGACGGCTCATCACGGTTTCGTCTTTCAATTCCGGGAACGGGATGAAATGCTTTTCCTCGTCGATCGCGATGTCGTCGGAGGCCTCGCTGACAAAACGCTCCATGCCGTTTTTCTCAAAATCGTAACGCATGATGCAGCAGAAATCCGCTTTCAGGTGCTCCTTCACACTCCGGATAATGAAGGAGAGCACGTCGTTGGTCATGTCGACGGCGGTGGCGTCGGCGGAAAGCATCTTCAGGGAGGCGGCGAAGAGATCGTTCAGCTTTTTCTGGTTGGCGAGTCCGGCTTTCAGCTCGTTCTGCGCCTGAAGCAGATCCTCGACGTCATGCGAGATCCAGAACGCCGTATCGCGTCCGAATGCTTTCTGGTCCTCGAAGAGCGCCATTTCCACGGACCGGTGGCGGCTGCCCGTGGCCATCTGGAATTTCTGCGTCTCGCCGGTGGCGAAGACCTCTTCCCAGGCGTGCCGGAACGTCTCGTCCGCGTATTCCGGGAGCTCGTTCACCGGGAACCGCACGACGCCGCTGTCCTCGCCGAATTTACCCACGTGGATGAAGTGCGCGATGCCGTTGCGGCTGCCGACGACGATGCGGCTCGGAATCTGCTTGAACACCGCGCGCAGGAGTTTCAGCAGGCGGCGCCGGTAGTAATCCCACACGGCGATATAGCCGAGAAGCGCAAGGATCAGGATCACGGAAAACGTCACGGCGACGAGCGCGCGGGCGTTCTCCCTGCGGAACATCGACTGCGAATCCGGGCCGGTCGTCGCATTCTCCGCGTTGACGCGGCCGATCCCGGGATCTTTCCCCCGTTCCTCCGCCGGCGTCACTCCGGCCGCGGCGGTTTCGGCGGCGGTTTCCTTTCCGGCTTCAGCCGTTTCCGTCTCCGTTCCGGCCGCATCATCCGCGTCCTGCGCAAATGCCGGTACGGCGGCAAACGTCAGAAGAGAAAGAAAAAGGATGAGGACAAGTCCGGGACGAAGCAGTGAAACAGCCTCATGTCGAACATGTTCTGCAACTTGTGACAAACGGGTTTGCATGGCGGACGAAGATACAGGAGTTGTCTTATCATCTTTTTTTGAAAGTAATGTACATCTTTCCATGCGTTTTTTCAACAGGGATTTCACGGTTTTTTCCGTTTTTTTTGAGCATAAATGCACACCTGCTGAAAAAAGACCCGGAATCGCTTTTCCGTGCCGCGGGACAATGCGTTTTTTCCGAAAAAAGAACGAATATCTTCCTCTTTCCGGTTGAAGTTCGGGCGTTCCGGCTGTATCTTATTAGGTTTACGGTTTTTCGCGCCCGCATGGCGGGCATCCGCAATCATACGCCCCGAGATTGAGTTTACGCACCGGAAAAAAGGAACGTTCCGTGGATCAGCAGGACATGACGCAAACACATCTGCCGGAAACGCCGCAGACCGGAGCCCCGGCTCCGGAGGATTCCGCACGCCCTCGTGCCGGACTCGGCCGTGCCGGACGGATCATGCTCGTATTCGCGTTTCTGATCCCGGCTGTGTGGCTGGGCGCGCTCCGCATCTGCGTGATGAAAACCGGAGAGAATTCGCAGGACGCGCTGTACCACGCGATGATGGCGAAGCTCGGCCCCGGCGTATATGCGGCGAAACAATTCCCGTGGACGCAGATGTCCGTATGGAAAGACCATTTCGCGGACAAGGAGCTGCTGTACCACGCCGGGCTGAACGTCATCTTCACGGTCGAGAAAGCGTTCGGAGCGGCCCTGAATCCGCCGTTCCACACCGCCGCGCTGATCTATTCCGCGCTGGCGATCCTCGGCTGCGTTTTCGCGGCACGCCGTCTCGGGGTGCGGCCGCTCTATCTGCTGGCCGGGGCCCCGCTGTTCTCGGTCATCGTGCCAAACTACACGTTCCGCCTGTCCGTACTGCGTCCGCACATCCTTTCGATCGCGTTTCTGACGTTCACGGCCGGACTTCTGGCGAAAGGCTCGTTCCGGTTCCGCATGGCGGTGGTCGGCGTGCTGTCGTTCTGTTTCGCCTGGACGTATTCGAATCCGCATTTCATCGTGATCATCCCGCTGGTCTTCGCGCTGGCGCGGCTGAAAAACGGCGGATGGCGCGAGCTGTGGCTGCCGGTGCTGTCGCTCGGCGGCGTACTGCTCGGACTCACGCTGCATCCGCAGTTCCCGAACTCGTTCATCATCTGGAAAGTCCAGTCGTGGGACGCCCTGATCGCGCCCATGATGGCGGGGGTCCGGCTCTCGAAGCCCAGCGAGATGCTGTCGCCGCATTTCGGATTCAACAAGACCGTCGTTCCGCTTTACCTGATGGCCTGGTGCATCCTGATGATGTTCGTCCGCCTGACCGAACGCAAAGGCCTGTGGAAGGTCGACCCGAACGTCATCGCGGTCACGGTCCTCGCGGGCGGATTCACCGCCGGCATCCTGGTGGCGGCGCGTACCGTGGAATACGCCGGACCGTTCGTCGCGATCGCGTTTCTGCTTCTGCTGGAACACATGACGCGGGAGGGATTCCGGCTGCCGCTGAGCCGGTTCAGGTTTGGCGTGCCGTGCCTGCTGGCCGTCCTGTCGGTCGCCATGGGCGTCTACTCCTCGCGTTATTTTGCCCTGGAATGTCCGCGCGTGCTGGTCCAGCCGCTGCCGAAGATGGTGGCGTTCCTGAAGGAAAACGTGCCCGCCGGACGTCCGGTCGTCAACCTGGACTGGAGCGATTTCCCGGCACTGTTCTACAACGACACGGACCACCTGTGGCAATGGGGCATGGACCCGATGTTTTCGTATTCGCAGGATCCGCGGCGCACGCTGCTGCTGACCTCGACCACGCCGGGGCTCGGCGGCGATCCCTACCCGGAGGACGTCTACCGGGCGTTCGGATCGAAGTACGCCGTGCTGCTCTGGCCGCGCGTTTCCCAGGCGTCGTACCTGTACGAACACGGCTGGAAGATCGTCAAATCGTACGTGGACCCCGGCGAGGAGGAAGGCTGGATCTTCGCGCTCGACGAACGCCTCCTCTATCCGCAGCCGGGCACTTTCCAGAAACACCAGAAGGAGTCGACCGACTCGATCACGAACTGAACTTAACCAAATAACATAACAGGGGATCGCTATTCATTGAATCCTGGATTTGATCAATGGTGATACCCAACACCTGAGCAGGGGAGTCCGCCGTGGCGGGCTGAGAGGAAGCCGAAGGGCTTCGACCCGTATGCGCCGCACGGCGCATGAGACCTGATCCGGATCATGCCGGCGAAGGGATTTGCAGATGGATGCTTTCCTGCTCAACAACGACAAGGAGTCACGCATGAAAGCAGACAAGACCCAGATGGACGCCGCGAAACAGGGCGTCGTAACACCGGAAATGGCGGCGGTGGCCGCCTCGGAATATCTCTCTCCGGAGTTCATCCGCGACGGCGTCGCCGCCGGCACGATCGTGATCCCCGCGAACGTGAACCACACCAGCCTGAAGCCGATGGGCATCGGCCGCGCCCTGCGCACCAAGATCAATTCCAACATCGGCAATTCCCAGACGTCCAGCTGCCCGAAAAACGAGTTCGAGAAGCTCGAAACCTCCCTCAAATACGGCGCGGACACCATCATGGACCTCAGCACGCGCGGCGACCTGGCGCTCTTCCGCAAGGAACTCATCCGGCTGTCCCCGATCCCGGTCGGAACCGTGCCGGTCTACGAGATCGCCGCACGCGCCGGCGCCGGCAAGTTCGACCGCGACACCATTCTGGAGGTCGTCGAGGACCAGGCGAAACAGGGCGTCGACTACATGACCATCCACGCCGGGCTCCTCGCGAAGCACATCCCGACGGCGCTGAAACGCAAGCTCGGCATCGTGAGCCGCGGCGGCGCGCTGATCGCCGCCTGGATCGGCGACCACAAGATGGAAAACCCGTTCTACGACGCGTTCGACGACATCCTGAAGATCTGCCGCGACTACGAGGTGACGCTCTCCCTCGGCGACGGGCTCCGGCCCGGATGCATCGCCGATGCCTCCGACGAGGCGCAGTTCGGCGAACTCGACGTGATCGGCGAGCTGGTCCAGCGCTGCCGCGCGGCGAACGTCCAGGCGATGGTCGAAGGCCCCGGTCACGTGCCGTTCAACCAGATCGAGATGAACATGAAGCGCGAGCAGAAAGTATGCGGCGACGCGCCGTTCTACATCCTCGGCCCGGTCGTCACCGACTGCGCGCCCGGCTACGACCATATGGTCGCCGCGATGGGCGGCCTCGCGGGCGCGTACTGGGGCGCCGCCATGCTCTGCTACGTGACCCCGAAGGAACACCTCGGGCTCCCGGACAACGAGGACGTGCGCCGCGGCGTCGTGGCGTTCAAAATCGCCGCCCATGCCGCCGACGTCGCGCTCGGCAGGCCCCACGCGCAGGACCGCGACGACGCCATCTCCGACGCCCGCGCCGATTTCGACTGGGAACGCCAGTTCGGATTCGCGCTTGACCCGGACCGCGCCCGCGAATACCGCCGCGCCGCGCTTCAGGAAAGCCATTGCGCCGAGGACGCCGCGTCCGGCAAATACTGCACGATGTGCGGCCCGGACTTCTGCTCCGTCCGCCTCTCGAACAAGCTCAAAGAAATGAACAAATGAGGTAACGCGATGCTGATCCGCTGTTTTTCACGCGTCCGGGAGAAACGCCCGCTCGTCGAATGCTTCGCGAACACCGTCACCACGAACGGCTGCGCGAACATGCTGCTCGCCGCCGGAGCCTCGCCCGTCATGGCGGACGATCCGGTCGGCGCGATCGAGTTCACCGAGAAGGCCGACGCGCTTTCCATCAACATCGGCACGTTCACGCCCACCTTCCGCGACGCCATCCGGGGCGCGCAGGAAGTCGCGCTCCGACGCGGCATCCCGGTCCTGCTCGACCCGGTCGGCACGGGCTGCGCGCCGTCACGTACCGAACTCTCGCTCGAAATCCTGAAACGCGGCGTCTCCGTGGTGCGCTGCAACCGGTCCGAGGCGAACGCCCTGCTCGGGCTGAAAAGCGCCACGCGCGGCGTCGACGCCTCGGCCGACGATGCGATCACCGAGGAAACGCTCGACCGCGCCGTGGAGGACGTCCGCGCGCTTGCCGCCAAGTACAACTGCGTGATGGCGGTGACCGGCGCGATCGACCTCGTCGGCGGCACGGACGGGCGCGTCGCGGTCATCCGCGGCGGCCACGAGATCATGACGAAGGTCACGGGATCCGGCTGCATGCTGTCCGCCCTGGCCGCGGCCTACGCCGGAGCCGAACCGAAGTTCATTTTCGAAGCGGTCGCCGCCGCGCTCGCCGCCTACGGCGTCTGCGGCGAAATCGCATACGAATCCCTGAAGCCGGGCGAAGGATGCGGCACGTTCGCCGTGCGCCTCTTCGACGCCGTCGGCAATCTGGACGTGACCGCGCTCCACGAAAGGCTCGATTATGAAGTCCGTCAGGCATGATTACCTCAAACTCTACGCCATCACCGACGACGGCCCGAATCTGATCGAACGCGTCCGTCTCGCGCTCGAGGGCGGTGCGACCTGCATCCAGCACCGCGCGAAAGGCGCGTCGTTCGAGGCCGCCAAAGCCGACGCCCTCGCGATCCAGTCGCTCTGCCGCGAGTTCGGCGTGCCGTTCATCGTGAACGATTCGCTCGAGCTCGCGCTGGCGATCGGCGCGGACGGCCTGCACGTGGGCCAGAGCGACACCGCCGCCCGCGAGGCGCGCCGCGCGCTCGGTCCCGACGCGATCCTGGGCGTTTCCGCCGCCACGGTGGCGGAGGCGGTTCGGGCGGAAGAGGACGGCGCGGACTACATCGGCGTCGGGGCGGTCTTCCCGACCTCGACCAAGCTCGACGCCACCTGCGTGTCGCATACCGCGCTCCGGGGCATCTGCGGCGCGGTGGACATCCCCGCGGTCGCCATCGGCGGCATCCACGCGGGCAATCTGCTCCAGCTCGAACACAGCGGCATCGCGGGCGTCTCGGTCGTATCGGCGATTTTCGGCGCACCGGACGTGAAGGCTGCTGCGCGTGAGCTCAAATCGCTCGTGGCCCGCGCGGATTTCACGCTCCCGGACGAGACCGGCATGATCCTCGATTTCGACGGCACCATCCTTGATTCCATGCGCGTCTGGCAGGGGCTCGCCTCGGATTTCCTGCGCGCGAACGGCGCGGAGCCGAAATCCGACCTGGACGAACAGCTCGCGCGCTGCACCGACCTGGTCGCCGGTGCGGCATATCTGCAGAGGGATTACGGACTGAAAATCACTCCTGAGGAGACAATGAAGGGGCTGCTCGATCTGCTGAACACGCGCTATCTGGCGTGCGAGCTCAAACCCGGCGCGGAGAAGTTCCTGCGCGAAGCCGCGCGGCGCGGATGCCGCATGGTCATCGGCACCGCCAGCGACCGCAAGTCCGTCGAGGCAGTCCTCGCAAAACACGGCCTGCTCGATCTTTTCCTCGACATCATCACGACCGGGGAGACCGGACGCGACAAGAATGATACGGCGTTCTACTGGACCGCGCTCGAACGCCTCGGCACGCATAAGAGTTCCACCTGGGTCTTCGACGACATCCCCGCCTGCCTCGACGCCGCGCGGTTTGGCGGCCTCCGTACCGCCGGCGTACCCGACATATTCTTCTCCGAGGCGGATTTCGCCGGGGCGGACCGCGTGCTGAAACGCCTCGACGAGTGGTTCCAGCCATGAAAGCCGTGCTGACCATAGCGGCGTCCGATCCGAGCGGCGGAGCCGGGATCCAGGCCGACCTGCGCGCCATCACCGCGCACGGCCTGTACGGGATGGCCGTGCCGACCGCGCTCACCGTGCAGAACACGCTGGGCGTGACCGGGGTGCTGATCCTCGAGCCGGAGTTTCTGGTGCGTCAGCTCGAAGCCGTGCTGTCCGACATCCGGCCCGACGCCGTGAAGATCGGCGCGATGCCCGGGGCGGATCATGCCCGCGCGACCGCCGAGCTTCTGCGGAAATATGAAATCGAAAACGTCGTGTTCGATCCCGTGCTAGCATCCACCAGCGGCGCAGCGCTCGGTACGGTCGAAGCCGTCGAGCTCCTCGCGCCGTGCGTGTCGCTCCTCACGCCGAACCTGCCGGAAGCCGCAAAGCTCCTCGGCCGCGATCCGGCGGAACTCGCCGCGCCGGATGACATCGAATCCGCCGCTGGCGAGCTTGTGAAACGTTTCCGCACCGCCGTCCTGCTGAAGGGCGGACACCGCGCCGACGGTTCGTTCGACGATTATTTTCTGCCGGCCGAAGGTGAGGGCGTGTGGCTTCCGACCCGCGTCGCGCCGCCGTGCGGCAATCACGGCACGGGCTGCCTGCTGTCCAGCTCCATCGCGTGCGGCCTGGCGTCCGGCCTGCCCATGCTCGAAAGCATCCGGCGCGCCAAGGAACGCCTCTCCGACGCCCTTGCGCGCGGGCTTTCGCTCGGACATGGCAACAGCCCCGTCGATTTCCGCTGACGGCGGAAGAAAAGGATCGGGATCCGGGATCAGGCGAGTTTCAGGACGGCGGAGAACGCGCCGTCGTGCGTGTTCGTGGGGAAGAGCGTCTGTTCGCGCACGAGCGTGAGGCCGGGATACTCGGAAAGAAGCAGCCGGACGCGTCCGAGGTTTTCCTCGGATTCGAGGCTGCACGTGGAATAAAGGAGGGTGCCGCCGGGCTTAAGCAGGGAGACCGCGCTTTTCAGGATGGCGTGCTGAAGTACGGTGAGCTCGGCGAGGCGCGTTTTCGAGAAGCGCCACGGGACGTCCGGGCGTCGGCGGATGACGCCGGTATTCGAGCAGGGGACGTCCGCGAGAATGAAATCGAATGACTGCGGCGGGAACGGGAGCTCGCGGGCGTCGGCGGCGACGGTCTTCGCCTTGACTCCGGCGCGGCGGAGATTGATGTTCAGCGTGGTGACGCGTTTCCGGGAACGGTCGGCGGCGGTGATCTTCGCACCGGGCGCGGCGAGTTCGGAAAGCATGATGGTCTTGCCGCCGGGCGCGGCGCAGAGGTCGAGGATGGCCCCGGACGGCTTGGATTCCAGCAGACAGAGTCCCATGGACGTAGCCGGATCCTGCACGTAAAGGGAACCGTCCTGAAGCAGCGGATTGTCGAAGAGGCCGACTGTGTTTTTCAGCGTGAAAAACCGGAAATCGCCCGTGTCGAAGTCTGGCTCGAACGGTTCCGGGCCGCAGTCCGCCAGAAGCGAGAGGTCGGCGCCGGGACGCAGCCGCACCGAGATGGGCGGATTGGAGGCGAACTGTCCGAGGATGGCGGCCGCGCGGTCCGGTCCGTAGGCGGCGGTCCAGCGTTCACGCAGGAGCGGCGGGCAGTCGGCGGGGATGTGCGCGCGGTCGAAGGAATCGTCGCGGACATAGGCGCGGAGGATGGCGTTCACGAACGCGCCTCCGCCGGGACCGCGGAGCTTTTTTGCCGTGTCGACGGCGATGTTGACCGCGGACTGCCAGGGAAGCCCGGTCTGGAAGAAGACCTGCGCGGCGGCGAGGGAGACGAGGAGCCGCATCTGCTGGTTGACCTTGCCCTTTCTGGCGTGCTTGATGAGCAGGGAATCCAGGAAATACTTGTGGCGGAAATACTCGAAAAGGAGGGAGGCGACGGCGGCTTTCGCGGGGAAATCGCCGGCGCGAAGGTCGTCCAGGCAGTCGTCGAGGGAGACGCCGTCATTTTCCCAGGCGGTCAGGGCGGAGAGCGCGTGTTCCAGGATGCCCTCGGAAATACGGGATGTCTTCAACGGTATGC
Source organism: Lentisphaeria bacterium (assembly GCA_017524965.1). GTDB lineage: Bacteria > Verrucomicrobiota > Lentisphaeria > Victivallales > UBA1829 > UBA1732. The sequence goes on from JAFXUM010000101.1 coordinate 13,525, forward strand.
CTTTCTTTCGAGTGTGGTGTGCGGTAAAAAAGAAGCCGGAGCCGTATGCTCCGTGTTCAATTAATATAGCATAAAGACGGCGGAAATGCAACCGCGGGAAGGAAAGTTGTCGATACGGAAAAGACCGGGGGCCGGCTTTTTCGGATTCGGGAAGAGCCGGTTCAGAAATCGACCGGATCGTCGACATCCGCGGACATCGTGCGGGAGGGGACGCCGAAGGGAGCGTCGAGCGTTTCGGACTGGCCGGGAAGTATGCTTCCGGGCCTTTTGACCGGGCCGGATTTGCCCGAGGTCAAACGGAGAAAGAGAGGTTCCAGTTCCCCGGACGTGGCGGGATCGCCGGAAAGCGCGGCCTGCCAGTCGGGAAGACGCGGGCCGTAGAGTTTCGCGAGCCAGGAGCCTTCCGGCAGGGACCGGAAGGCGGTGCGAAGCGTGCCGAACTGGCTGAGAATGCGGTCCGGGATGCGGCCGTTTTCGAGCAAATCCGGGTCGAGGTCGTACAGGGAACGGATCAGGCGGCCCAGAAGCACGCGGACCTGTTGTTCCGCCGAGAAATAGACGTCCGGCGGATTCGGGTCGAGGCGGGAAAGCACGGCGAGACAGTACGCGTCGGCGGCCGGGGGCTGTATCCCGGCGAGCGAGGCGACGGACCGGAGATGGTCGCTCATGTCGGCGGCGGCCGCGACGGCGGAGGGCGCGGCGTCCAGGAGCTGGCAGACGCCGGATACCCAGGCGGCGGCATAACGGGCTTCGAGCGGGGAATCGAAATCGGCAAACGCGAATTCGGCTTCGAACACAGGCGATTCGTAGAAGGATTCCGTCAGGAACGGGAAGGATTCCGGGGGCAGATCGCCGTAAAGGGCCTTCAGCGACGGCGCGGCGTCCAGCAGGGAACGCTGATCCACGAAACGCGGCAGGAACACGAGGAAGCAGAGGCCGCACATCAGGAAAAGCAGGATCAGCAGAAGCGTGAGGTGCGAGGTGCGGAAGGAATGTTTTTTCGCGGGGTCGAGACGACCGGCCGGAACATTGAAGACTTTCCGGGAAGACGTCCGGGGCGCGGCTGACGGGTCCTCCGCGGAAACGGGCTGCGCCGGGCGCATGATGGCGCGAAGGGCGTCGTTGATGCGCGTGACGACCTGTCTGTACGACGGACGCGCGGCGGGATCGCGGTTCATCATATCGAGGATGACCGAGGAGAGCGCCGGAGTGATATCCGGGCGGACGAGTTCGGGCGGGACGGGGTCGCGCTGCGTCCGCATATTGACAAGTTCCTGCGTGTCGTCCGAGCGGAACGGCGGTTCGCCCGCGAGCAGGTGATAGAAGGAAGCGCCGAGGCTGTAGACGTCGCCTTCGGGGCCTTCTTCGCCCGTGAGGACCTTCTCCGGACTGACATAATCGGGGCTGAGCCACATTTTGGAGGAATCAAGGAAGGCGGAGGCGGACTTGCCGGAAACGACCTGGGAGAGGCCGAAATCGGAGACTTTTGCGTTGGAATCGAGGTCGAGCAGGATGTTCGCGGGCTTGATGTCGTGGTGAACGATCCCGAGTTCGCGGGCGGCGTCCAGCCCCTCGCAGACGTCGCGGATCCAGCGGCAGGTCTCCATCACCGGGAGGCGGCCCTTCGCCTTGCGGAGACGGCTTTCGAGCGTGCCGCCGCCCATGTACTGCATGACGATGTACGTGGAGCCGTCCCATTCTCCGCAGGAGTAGATGGGCACGACGGCGGGATGGTTGATCGTGGCGGCGATTCGTGCTTCATGAAGGAAAAGCCCGGGGGAGACGCCCTTTGCCGTGAGGTCCGGATCGAATATCTTGATGGCGACTTCGCGGTCGAGCGCGATATCGAGCGCGCGGTAGACGACCGCCATGCCGCCTTTTCCCTCGGGCGATTCCAGCAGATAGTTGTTGAACCACTTCGGGACGATGAGGTCGAACGAGCAGGCGGGGCAGTTGACATGGGAGAAGGGCGGCATCTCGGAGACGTCGAGCTTCTGTCCGCAGCCGGGACATGCGATCTTGATCCTGCGAGGTGTCTGTTCGGCCATAATCGATTTCACTCCAGCCAGAAGGTTTCAAGCGGTTCGAACTGCGAGGCGATGCGGAACGAGACGTCCTGCCGCCGGAGTTCGGCGAGACGGGATTCGGCGAGCTCGGCGACCAATCCGGGGTCGTTGCACTCCTGGCTGAGGTGTGCAAAGACCAGATTGCGCGTGTTCGGGGAAAGGAGCTCGGCGAGCGCCTCCATGGCGTCGGGGTTGCCGAGGTGGCCCTGTTTGCCCGCGATGCGGCGTTTCAGCGTGATCGGACGCGCCGAAGCGCGGAGTTTCGCGGGATCGTAGTTGGTCTCCAGCACGAGCAGATCGCAGCCGCTGAGCTTGGCTTTCGCGAGGTTGGACACGAATCCGAGGTCGGTCGCGAACCCGATCTTGTGCGCGTGGACCGTGAACGTGAACGCGATCGCGGGCGTGTCGTGCGAAATGGAGAAGGGTTCGACGCGGATGCCGCACAGGTCGAGCGGAGAGCCGGGCGTGATGAGGATCTTGTGCGCCGGGACCTTGTTGGCGCACTTCGAAAGCTCGCAGAAAGTCTCCGGGATGAAATAGGCCGGGATGCCGAGGCGGTCGGAGACGATGCGGCACGCGCTGGTGTGGTCGGAATGGTCGTGCGTGATGAGGATCGCGCGGAGCGAACACGGATCGACGTTGACGCGTTCGAGGCGGCACATCAGCTCCTTCGCGGAGAATCCGGCGTCGAGCAGCAGATTGCCTTCCGGGCCGTGGATGACCGAGGCGTTTCCCTTGCTGCCGCTGCCGAGGATGGTGCAGCCGAACGCGCGGGATTTGCCGGATGGCGAATTTGAGGAGGATGAAGTCGGAGCCGGGTTCATGGGGGGGGGTAATGTCGGGAAAGAATGAAACTGTTCTGAAATACTATAGCCTTTTTCGGCGGAATTGCAACCCCCCGCGCACGGGAAAGACCATGAAAAAGGGAGGCTAAGCCTCCGCTGCGGTTGTGCCGTGCTATGCGACGGCACGGAAGGGGCTCATTCGGAATAATCGTCTGAATCTTCGTTCGTTTCAGATTTGTCGACGTTTCCGGGGGCATCTTCGACCGATTCATCAGGGAGTAGCATTTCCTGTGCGTCGCGGGATCGGTTTCCTTCCGCCTTCTTTTTGTAATGACGGTAAATCGGCGAGAAAACGTGCGCAAGGATCACTGCTAAGATCAGGATCGTCAGGATCGTGACCGGGAGTTCCCTCACGAATCCGGGAAGTTCTTCTCGTTTCATGGAAGCGTTCCTTTCAGAGCAGGTTGTTCAGCAGGGGCTTCAGGAATTTTCCGGTGTAGGATTTCCTGCAGGCGGCGACTTCCTCCGGGGTGCCGGTGGCGATGACGCGTCCGCCCTCGTCGCCGCCCTCGGGTCCGAGGTCGATGATGTAGTCGGCGGTCTTGATGACGTCAAGGTTGTGCTCGATGACGAGGATGGTGTTTCCCTTGTCGCGGAGCATCATGAGGACCTGGAGGAGCTGGCGGATATCGGCGAGATGAAGGCCGGTCGTGGGCTCGTCGAGGATGTAGAGCGTATTGCCGCGCGGGATCTTGGCGAGCTCGGTGGCGAGCTTGACGCGCTGCGCCTCGCCGCCGGACAGCGTGGTGGCGCTCTGCCCGATGGAGATGTAGCCGAGGCCGACGCTTTCGAGCGTTTTGAGTTTGCGGGCAATGGGCGTGACGGCGGAGAAGAACTCGACGCCCTCGGACACGGTCATGTCCAGGACCTCGGAGATGTTTTTCTTCTTGTAGCGGACGGAGAGCGTTTCCTCGTTGAAGCGGCGGCCGTGGCACACGGGGCACTCCACGTACACGTCCGGCAGAAACTGCATTTCGATGCGGCGGATGCCGTCGCCCTGGCAGTCCTCGCAGCGTCCGCCCTTCACGTTGAAGCTGAATCGGCCGGGCCCGTAGCCCCGGACCTTGGATTCGGGCAGGGATGCGAAGAGGTTGCGGATGGCGGAGAAGAAGCCGGTGTAGGTGGCGGGGTTGGAACGCGGGGTCCTGCCGATCGGGGTCTGGTCGATCATGATCGCCTTGTCGATGAACTCGAGGCCGCGTATCTCCTTGTGCGCGCCGACCTCGCCCGCGTCGGCGAGCTCGAAACGGTGTTCGAGCGCGCGGCGGAGGATGCCGTTCACAAGCGAGGACTTGCCGGACCCGGACACGCCGGTCACGCAGGTGAAGACGCCGAGCGGGATCTTCACGTTGATGTTTTTGAGGTTGTTGTGCGTGGCGCCGATGATCTCGAGGAACTTGCCGGACCCGGCGAGGCGTTTCTCAGGAACGGGGATGGATTCCTCGCCGGAGAGGAATTTTCCGGTGAGGGAACGCGGGCAGTTGACGAGCTCGGCGGGCGGGCAGGCGGCGACGATCTCGCCCCCGTGGACGCCGGCGGCGGGGCCGAGGTCGATCACATAGTCGGCGCTCTGAATGGTCTCCGGGTCGTGCTCGACGACGACGACGGTGTTTCCGATGTCGCGGAGGTTTTTGAGCGTGGCGAGGAGCTTGGCGTTGTCGCGCTGATGCAACCCGATGCTGGGCTCATCAAGGATGTAGATGACGCCGACGAGGCCGCAGCCGAGCTGGGTGGCGAGGCGGATGCGCTGGGCTTCGCCGCCGGAGAGCGTGCCGGATTCGCGCGTGAGGGAGAGGTAGCCGAGGCCGACGTTCTTCAGGAACATGAGGCGGCTGCGTATCTCCTTGAGGAGCTCGGCGGCGATCTTGTCCTGCACGTCGGTGAGCTTGAGGTCCGCGAGGAAATCCAGCGCGGCGGACACGCTCTTGCAGTTGAAATCGTGGATGCTGGCGCCGCCGATCTCAACGGCGAGGCTTTCCGGGCGGAGGCGCGCGCCGTGGCAGGCGGGACAGGTCTTCCGCATGGTCAGCTCCA
>JAFXUM010000102.1 GCA_017524965.1 Lentisphaeria bacterium
GAGGCGGCCAGTTCATGACGAAGGAGGACCTGCTGCGCGCCATCGAACAGATGACCGAGCTGCAGGACGCCGCCGATTCTCTCTCCGCACGCGCCAGCAGTCTCGCCCGCATGGCCGGCATCAATATGCCGCTCTCCGCGGAACGCCTCTTCACCGCCCTTCAGAACCGCGCGATGCGGAACCGTCAGGGCGGCCAGATGGGCGGTCAGCAGGGCGGCAGTCTCGCCGACATGATGCGCCAGCTGGCGCAGATGGGCCGCGAAGGCGTTCAGCGCGCCGGTCAGCAGGGCCAGCAGGGCCAGGGTCAGGGACAAGGCCAGGGTCAAGGCCAGAGCCGGGGCGGCGGTTCCAGCTTCGGCAACAACGGCAGCGCCTACGGCGGAGGCGGCATCGCATTCCGCGGCGACTTCGACTTCGAATTCGGCGGCTACACCTACGGTCCGGTCGGCAACTCCGACAGCAAGCGCATCGCCTCCGAACCCGCCGACTACGCCATCATCGCGGAATCCGTCCCCGGCCGCCGCGTCACCAAAGACGCCGCCCGTCAGGGCTTCGTCTTCATCGACTCCTGGTACGTGATCGGCCCGTGGGAAGGCAAATACGACGGCAGCACATACACGCACATCGCCGAGCGCGTAAAGCAGGAGCCGGAGACCAAGATCGACCTCGACGCCGAGTACGACGGCAAGCTCGACCCGATCACGCAGAAGCCCATCCGCCTCCGCTGGCGCTACGTGCAGACCGACACGAACTGCATCCGCACGCCGGACAAGATGGACAACGCGATCTACTACGCCTACACCGACGTTTATTTCGAGGAGGACACCGACGTCCTCGCCATGATCGGCACCGACGACGCCAGCGTCCTGTGGATCAACGGCGAACAGGTCTGGCTCGACGACGAACTCAGCACCTGGGGTCTCCACGAAAACATGATCCGCGTGCATTTCCGCAAGGGCTGGAACACCATCCTCTTCTGCGTGGAGAACGGACCCGACGAATGTCAGTTCTCGTTCGTGATGGTCCGCGAAGACACCAAGGCGGCGGCCGACGCCGCGCGCCGCGCCCGGGAAGAGGGCCGCACGATCCGCGAACAGCCCCCGCGTCCGCAGTCGTCCGCTTCTGGCTCCGCAGCCGGAGGCGAGACCACATCGGCACGCAGACGCAACCTCCCCATCCTCCCGTGATCTTATCAAATCAACAATAACATACTCAAACACGAAAGGCCATCCATGAAACTTGCCCTCAGCGCCACAATCCCTGCGGCCGCGGCGTTCCTCGCCCCGGTCGCGCTCCTCGCGGATACCGCCGAAACGGACGCTCCCGCGGAGGAAATGACCATCGACTGGATCCAGGAGATCATCAACGGCGGCATGACCTCCGCCGTGCTCCTGCTCCTCAGCGCGGCAGCCGTCGGATTCCTGGTGGAACGCCTCATCCGCATGCGGAAGAAATACCTCGCGCCGGCGTACTACACCGACTTCTTCGCCGACGCCATCGCGAAGAACGACGTCGCCGCCATCCGCAAGGAAGCCGAGACGAAGCCCAGCATCCTCGCCGACGCCGGCGCATACATCGTGGAACACCGCTCCATGGACCCCCTGCGGCTCCAGACCGCCGTGGCGGACGCCGCCGCCCGCGCGATCGAACGCCACAGACAGCGCAGCTATCCGCTGGCGATCATCGCCACGATGGCCCCGATGCTCGGTCTGCTCGGCACCGTGATCGGCATGATCGAGGCGTTTTCCAAGGTCGCCATCCTCGGCGACACCGGCGACGCCGCGCTCCTCGCCGACTCCATCAGCAAGGCGCTCATCACCACCGACATGGGCCTCGTGCTCGCCATCCCCGCCCTCGGCGCGTACCACTACCTGAAGCAGAAACTTTCCATCGCCGAACTTGCCATCGAGGAAAACCTCGAAGCCATGTTCGCCGCGCTCGACGCGCAGAAGAAGTAACGCAGAACCACGGGACCGCCGCACATGCGCATCAGACGTTCATCGGAGGATAAGCTCGAGATCGGCATGTCTTCGCTGATCGACTGCGTCTTCCTCCTCCTCATCTTCTTCCTGATCACCACGGTCGCCAAGAAGGAAAACCGCGACATCGACATCGACCTGCCCGTCTCCACGTCCTCGCTCGACGTGCCGCCGGACAACGACACCATGGTCATCGGCGTCAACAAGGAGAAAATGGTGTTCTACAACGGCCGTCCGGTCACGATCTCCGAGCTGCACCAGATCCTGCTGGAGCTCTCCGAGGAGAATCAGGACCGCCGCATCCGCGTGGACTGCGACAAGGCGGTCGCGTTCAGCCGCGTCGTCGAGATCCTCGACCTCTGCTCCTTCCGCGGCCTCCACAATGTCGCCGTCCGCACCTACGACGAACAGTACAACACCCGGTGAATCCGGTTCTATTCCTGAATCCAGGACTTATGAGCCTGACCCCGTGACGGTTTGCTGCGGGGTCTTTTTTTTTGACAGACATAAACCGGTATGCCGCGGTCATGTGCCGGAGGCTTCCGCTTCCCAACACCGGGCCTCCTGCCGATCCGTGCGCCGAAAATCGGATAAAAAAACGTTCCGGCGCTTGATTTTTTCACGGTTCTTTATTATATTTCAGTCATGCGTACGAACAGAACGGAACAAAGCAGGGAATTGAGGCGGAAAATGATGGATCGGACAGATCAGGAACCGGAACAGAAAAACAGGACCATCGTATACCGCCGGACCGACATGGACGAACTGGCGGACCTGCTGCTCGCGGAGCTTTACGACGAGATCGTGACGGGCAGGGATATCTTCCGCAGGATCGAGGTCATCGTGCCGAACCGGAGCATCGAGCGGTATCTCTCCCTGCGGTTCGCAGATCGCTACGGCATCATCTCGCAGATCAAGTTTTCCTCGCAGATGTCGATCTTCCATCGGTTTCTGCCGCGGAATACGCAGGTCCACATCAACGAAAAGACGATCGGCTGGCGCGTTTACCAGATCCTGCTGGATCAAGAGTCCGCGGCGTTCCCCGGGCTGACCCGGTGGATCGGCGGCGACGCGCAGAAACTGTATGAACTGTCCCGCCAGCTCGGGAGCCTGTACGACAAATACATGCTGTACCGCCCGGAATGGATCACCGCCTGGGAAAAGGAACGGGTGCCGCACGGGGTGGAGCAGGAGGCGGCCGAGGTCTGGAACTGGCAGGGTAAACTCTGGAGGGAGATCATACGCGAAGACTGGAAGGGCAGGCACTTTGCGGCCGTGTACGACCGGATCCGAAACGGAAAAGAATGGAAAATGGATGCTTCTTCCGGCCCGGAATCCGCCGAACCGGAAACGATCCGCATCTTCGGTTTTTCGCAGCTTCCGCCGGCTGTCCTGGAGTGCCTGACGCATTTCGGCCCCGGTACGACGGTCAAGCTGTATCACCTGGTCCCGAGCAGATACTTCCTCGGGGACCTTAAAAACCGGACCGAAGAACTGGAACAGCTGAAGACGTATTTGGAAGAACATTATGCCGACGGGCAGGATTCCGGGGAGATCCCAGCGTATATCGTGGACCTTTATTCCCAGCACAACCCCCTGACGGCGTCGTTCGCGATGCAGAGCCTCATCCAGCTGAACGGGACGGAGTCCTGGGACGGCGATTCGGATTATGAACCCGGCGAGGCGGACGAACCGGCGGAAGAGACCGGCACGCTTCTGCACCGGCTTCAGGAGCGGATCAGGGGGGACGTGAGGCCGTGCCGGACGCTCGCGGCCGACCTGCCGGAGGGAAGCGGATGCCGTTCCGTCCAGTTCAGGAGCTGCTATTCGGCGTTCCGGGAGGTGGAGGCGGCGCACAATTTCATCCTGCATTGTTTCGACGAAGACCCGTCGCTGTCGATGAAGGACATTTTCATCATGACGCCGTCACCCTCGGAATACGCTCCGCTCGTGGACGCCGTCTTCAATCACGCGCACGACACGGTCCGGCCGGGACCGGGAAACGAGCTTCGGCTCGGCGTATCCGTCGCGGACCGGCCGCAGACGGAGCGTCTGCCGTCGTACAGCACCCTGATGAAGATACTGGCGCTGTTCAAGGGCGATTTCACCGCGTCCGACGTGTTCGGCATCCTTCAGGACCAGGAAATCCAGAAGGAGTGGCGCATGACGGCGCAGGACTGCCAGTACTGCCTCTCCGCGGCGATGCGCGCCGGAATCCGCTGGGGATGGGACGCGGAAAGCCGCGAAGAGTCCGGCGGGACGGCGTTCCGGGAAAACAGCTGGCGGGCGGGATTCGACCGGATGCTGCTGGATTACGCGATGAATGCGGATCCGGCGGTCCCGTACCAGACCGGCGGGGACGATGTGATCTTTCCCGTGCCGGGCTTCGAGGACGGCAGAGGCGTCCTGCTGGGCAGGTTCATCGCGCTGACGGAGAAGCTGCACGGGATCGCGGAGCGCATGCGCGCGCTGGAGAAGGACGGCATGACGTTTCAGGAATGGAAAAGCATGCTCGCGGATTCCGCCGGTTATTTGTTCGGAGAGGAATCCGAGCTGAAAAAGCTTCTGCTGAAGGTCCTGAACGCCTGGAAGGAGGAGCTGGACCAGGCGGGCGCGGATAATGTCCGGCTGACCAGCGGGATCGTCCTCGCGTATCTTCAGGACAAACACGTCCGGCCGGAGGACAACACCCTCGGATTCATGCGCGGCAGGATCACGTTCTGCGGACTGCGTCCCATGCGGAGCATCCCGGCCGGCGTGATCGTGCTGCTCGGCATGAACCATGGGGCATTCCCGGAGCAGGACGATAAACGCGATTTCGACGTCATGCAGATGCCTCGCGCCCGGAATGCGGAACGAGTCTTCCCGTCCGGGATCGGATGCAGGTCGGGCGATCCGCTCAGACGCGACGAGTCGCGCCAGCTCTTCCTGGATACGGTCATGGCGGCGCGGAAATATCTTTATATCAGCTATGTCGGCATGGACATCCACGACCGCAAGGAGAAACCGCCGTCCGCGTGCGTGGAGGAACTCAAAAGCTATCTCACGCAGGAATTCGGAAAAAACAGCTTCGTCGACCTGCGGGAACCGATCCATGCCTTTTCGGCGGAGCTGTTCCGCCCCGGCGCGGTGAACCAGTCGTATTCGGCGATGCTGCGGACCGCCGCGGAACAGATCGTGAACCGCACTTCTCCCGAGGCGAAACCGCTGTTCGACGTCCGCGAGGGAGACAGGGACGCCGGAAACGTCCAGACGGACAATCTTTGCCAGAAGGTCGATCTTCAGACTTTGAAAACCTTTTTCTTCAATCCGGCCGAAGCGTTTCTTGAAGACGGACTGGATGCGCGCGTGTCCGTGCCGGAAACGTCGATCCCGGAGGATTCGGAGCCGTTCGAGGGGGCGATGGACCGGCATGCGAAACGTGATCTCTTCCGCGCATACCGTGACACCGCGGAGGCGAACAGACCGGCGCTGAGACGCGATTCCCTGCGGAAACTGAAGGATGACGGCGCGGTCTCCCTGATGCAGAACGAGGATGACTGGCCGGACTGGGCGGACATCGTCAAACTGGGGCAGGGAATCGAATCTGCCACGCTAAACCGGACGGATACCATTCCCGCGGCGGAAGTGCCGCTGACGTATTCCATGCGCGACGCCGAAATGCCCGCCGGTCTGGCTTGTCCCGAACCGGAAGGCGGATTTCGGACGACTCTGGTCCTGCCGGAAACGACGGTGTATCCGCCGGAAACGGAAGATTCCGATTCTCCCTTCATCCAGGTCGTCTCAAGTTTTGCGGGGAAGATCTCCGGTTCGAGCATGGTCTCGCCGATCCTGGACCATCTCCGGGCCAATCTCGACCGGAAGACGCTGACCTGCCTGGTGTACCTCGGCACGGCGAAGAACGCCTCCGTCATGGAGCTGAATCCGATGGAGCAAACCGAAGCGAAAGATGCGTTCAAACGCATTCTGTGCCTTTACCGCGCCGGACTGCGGAAACCCCTGCCGTTCTTCCCGAAGACGTCATACGAGTACGCCACGACGGGGGATGGGGCAAAAGCGGCGAAGAAATGGGACAGCGGAAACAATCCGAATTCGAAGGATGAAGTCGATGATTTCGGAGGGTTTTTCGGGAACGAACTGACAATCGACGAGTGTTTCATTTACGCGGCGAACACATTCTTCAAATCCGTGCAAACCTTTAAGATCCCGAACAGGGGCGGCGCAAAAAAGACGAAGGGAAAGGGAAAATGAAGATGGAAGAAACGATGATTATCCGCGATATTGACGATTATCCGATCGAAAGCGGCAGATACCTGATTGAGGCCAGCGCCGGAACGGGCAAGACCTATACGATCACGCATCTCGTCCTGCGGCTGGTCCGGGCGGGCGTCCCCGTGCGGCGGATCCTCGTCACGACGTTTTCCAGAGCCGCGGCGGACGAACTGAAATCCCGTATTCTGGAACTCCTGAACGAGGAACTGGACAAGCTGGTGCCGAAAGAGGAACAGAATACCGGTTCCGGTCCGGGAGCCGCCCCGGAAGCGGCGTCCGCGTCCCCCTCGGCCAGGGAAATGAAGGATCTGATCCGTCTCAAACTCGCCGTCAGCTCCATCGACGAGATGACGGTCAGCACGATTCACGGTTTCTGCCAGAAGATGCTCCGCGAATTCACCCTGAGATCCGGCAAACGGTTCGAGTCGGAGGTGATCCAGAACGAGAACGAATACACGGACCGCCTGGCGCAGGAGTTCTGCAGGAGACGCTTTTACGGCGGCGGACCGTGCAGCGGCGCGGAATACGAGAAGATCCGGAAGGCGGCGCGGTTTGCCTCGGATCCGATCGACCGCGTGATCCCGGCGGACGGGCCGGACCTCCATTACGACGCCTATTGCTTCGTCCGGGATCATCTTCAGGCCGAGAAGGACAGGGCCGGCGTCCTGTCGTCCAACGACATGATCCGGGACCTGGACGCGGCGCTTCAGGCGGACAACGATCACGGGCTGGCGAAGATGATCCGGGACCGCTACCGTGCCGTTTTCGTGGACGAATTCCAGGACACCGACCGGATCCAGTACCGCATCTTCGACAAATGCTTCCCGCAGAACGACAGCTCCGTTCTTTTCTACATGATCGGCGATCCGAAGCAGGCCATCTACGGGTTCCGCGGCGCCGACATCTATACGTATCTCCAGGCGAAGAAGGACCTTCTGACAAAGACAGGCACGAAACCGTTCACGCTGACGAGAAATTTCAGAAGCTCTCCGGACATGATCGAGTCCGTGAACCTGATGTTCGGCGACGGCAATCTGAAAGAGGGGCAGGAGACAGACGGCGTTTTCCTTCAGGACGGCATCCCGTTCATTACGATCCGGAACGGGAAGGAGCGGCATGAATTCCCGGACAACCCGGACGGCAGTCTTCGCCTCAGGCATTACCTCGGCACAAAAGGCGACTGTGCCGGGCCCATTGCGGATGACGTCGTGCGCGAGATCCGTTATCTGCTGTCCGTGAACTGCCCCATGCAGGTGTTTGTCAAAAGGAAGAACCCGGACGGGACGGAGGAAAACATCCCGAGAGACCTTCGCGCGTCCGACATCGCGATCCTGGTGCAGTCGCACAGGGAGGCCGCCGATTTCGTGGCCCGGCTGAACCGGGAGGGAATCGCCGCGTCCGCCTGCAAATCCGGCAAGATCTACAAGACGGACGAAGCGAAGGTCATGCTTCTTCTGCTCCGGTGCTTCCTCCACCCCGACATGCGGTATGTCCGCGGACTGATGCTCTCCCCGTTTTTCCGCATTTCCTGCGGCGACGTCATCGCCCGGCCCGCGTGGGCCGAGACGCTGCTGCGGCATGTGGCGGACTGCGGCGCGATCTGGTCCGCGTCCGGCCTGCCCGCCGCCTTCCTGCATTTCCTGGACAAGCCGTTCCCCGGCGACGTCAGCCCGCGCAGCCGCATCCTTTCCGAATTCAACGGCGAGCGCATGATCACGAATTACATCCAGCTGATGGAACTGCTTTACGGGGAGGAGTCGGAAAAACACCTTCTGCCGGAAGACGTGTTCGGATTCCTGAACCGGGCCATCAACGAGGAGGACGACGGCGCGGACGGCGCTTCCGAGGACAATCCCGACCAGCTGCGGCTTGACCGGGATTCCGCATCGGTTCAGATCATGACCATGTTCGCGGCGAAGGGCCTGGAGTTTCCCGTCGTGTTTGTCCCGTATCCCGTTAAAACGGACTGGAACGGCACGCTGAAACCGGAGAAGGAGATCGCGCTCCGTTTCAACTCGGCGGCCGCGGGAACAGACGGCGGCGCGCCGGGGGCCGCAGCGGGGACCGGGCATGGCATCGTGCTCGATTTCGGGATGAGCGCCGCAAATCAGGACATTGCCCGGAAGGAGGCGATGCGGAACAATCTGCGGCTGCTCTATGTGGCGCTCACACGGGCGTCGCTTGTCACCTATCTTTATACCCAGCAGCTCAAAGAACCGCCGAGAAGCTCCAAGACCATCAATTTCACGAATTCCGCGCAGGGCGTCCTGCTGATGTCGCACGAACGCACACCGGCCGGTCCGGGAGCGGAAGGATCCGCCTCCCCGGGAGAGACCTTCGTGGAGCGGAAGTGGAAGGAAGGGTATTTCTCCGGTTCGCCGGACTTCCTGCCTCAGCCGCCGGCCGCCTGGTGGACGAAACTGGATGAACCGGAAAACGGGCCGGATCAGGCGTTCCATGTCAGACAGGACGGCGTCTTCGCACGTCACTACGGCATCCGGCGCGATATCGGAGCGCTCCGCCCGGACGATGCGCCCGAACGCCTGGAGACGGCCGCGTTCGGCGGAAAGATCCTCGACGACTGGCGCATCATGAGTTTCTCCTCGTTCCACAATCTCCTGACCGGCCGCACGGACGAGGAACAGGAGACTCCGGCGGACCTGGATGAGCGGAACGACGCGCTCGCGGAGACTGCGGAGCCCGAAGAGGACGGTGCGGCGCAGGACATCCTGTCCGCCGACGGGAACAAGTTCCGGGATTTTCCCCGCGGAACGACGGTCGGCACCATAACGCACAAGGTCCTGGAAAACTCCGCCGGCTGTTTCAAAACGCTCACGGCCGGGCGCCCGGACGATCCGGCGGACACGGAGGCCCTCCGGAACAAGATCGCCGACGTCTTCCGGGAATACGACTTCGACCCCGACGACGAAACGCTGACGGACCAGCTCGTCGACTGCATCTTCCGCACGCTCCGGATTTCCCTGCCGAAGGACGCCGAAGGCAACGGCATCGGGACTTCCCTTTCCGGGGTCGACCAGAAAAAGATGGTCCCGGAGATGGAATTCTTCCTGAGTGCGCCGGACAGCCTCGACATCAAACAGATCATGGACACCCTGGGCAAATTTGCCTCCAGGCAGGCGCGCCGTCTGATCGCCGCGGGGAAGAGCGTCCCGGACCGGAAAGGCGACTCCGCCAAAAAGGGCATCCTCAACGGCGTCATCGACCTGGTCTTCGAATACGACGGAAAATACTACATCGTGGACTGGAAAACGAACTGGCTGGGCGCTTCCGATGCCGATTATGCTCCCGACCGCGTCCGCACCGCGATGGGAAACGCCGGATACATCCTGCAATCCTATCTCTATTCGGCCGCCCTCCTCGGGATGCTGCGTCAGCGCCACATGGATTACAGCGCGTTCGGCGGCGTCTATTATCTCTTCCTGCGCGGTCTCAAACGGGAAACGAAAAACGGCATCTGGTTCGACAAACCGCCGCGCGAATGTCTCGAAAATCTTCTGAAGCTGTTCCGAAAGGAGAATGAAAATGAGTTCTGACCCCGGATTCCTGAATACGCTTCGCGGACGCGGCCTGCTTGAGAACATCGACGTCGCCTTCGCCCGGTTCATCGGCGGAAACGCGGACGGCGATCCCGCCCTGACGCTTCTTGCCGCGCTCGTTTCCAACGCCACGTCCATGCACGGGGAGATCGCGCTTCCCGCGGACAGGATCGGCACGCGCGGATCGCTCCGGGCTTATCTGGAGGACCTCGCCGCCGGCCGCGACGCCGATGCGCGGGAATCCGTTGCGGCGGAGGATTTCGGGTTCGTCGACCGCCTGAAGCAGTGGCCCCCGGAACCGGGTGCGTTCCCGCGGCTGTTCCGCGAATGCCGTCCCGGACAGGACGAGCCGTTTCAGCCGGCTCCGCTGATCCTGGCAAACGGACTGTACTACCTCGGCCGCGCGTTCCAGAACGAACTGTTTCTGCGGGATTTCCTGCGGGAAAAAACGGGGACCGCCGTCGCGGCGGCCGCCCCGGAAGCCGTCCGGTTCGAGACGGTCTCCCGGCTTCAGCTCGGCGAGGAACAGAAGGCGGCCGCGGCGGCCGCGCTCAACTCGAAATTCCTCGTGATCAGCGGCGGTCCCGGGACAGGCAAGACGACCATCGTGTCCGTCATCCTCGCAGAACTCTGCAGGGGGAAATCCGCGTCCGACATCATCCTGTGCGCCCCGACCGGGAAGGCGCAGATGCGCATGAAACAGGCGCTGGACCAGCAGCTGGAAAACCTGTATGATGCGGAGTGCCGCGCGAAGATCGCGCAGATCGGATCGTCCACGATCCACCGTCTGCTTTCGTGGAGTCCGCAGAACGGTACGTTCCGTTACAACCGGAAGAATCCGCTTCATTACAGCATCTTCATCGTCGACGAATGTTCCATGATCTCGCAGTCACTTATGGTCCGGCTGCTGGAGGCCGTCCCCGAGGACGCGTCCGTCATCCTGCTTGGCGACCGGTACCAGCTTTCCTCCGTGGAGCCCGGCTCCGTCTTCGGCGATTTCTGCGCCATCCTGCGGGATTCCGCCCCGCACTGTCTGGCCGAGCTTACGGTCAGCCGCAGATTCCCGCAGGGCGGCGAGATCTGCACCATGAAGGACCGGATCAACGGCGGAGAGGCGGAGTCGGCCTGGGATTACATGAAACAGGACGGTCTGCGGGCGGTCGCTTCCTGCGACGTCCCGCCGAAAAATGAGCTGCGCCAGTTCCTTCAGAACAGCATCCGCGGCACATGGCTTTCGGACGACGGTCCCGCGAGGTATTTTGAGGAAGACTGCATCGACGACGCATGGAGACGGTTCGAGATGTTCCGCATCCTGACGCCGTTCAACGCGGGACCGTACGGCGCGGACAATCTCAACAAGCTTGTGCGCTCGATCCTCCGTTTCCCGGAAACGGGCGGGACGGCATCCGCCGCCTCCGTGGAGCGCGCCGGCGAGACGTTCCTGATCCTTCAGAACGACTACGGCACAAACGTGTTCAACGGCGACACCGGGATCCTGTGGTTCGCCGATGACGACGGACATCCGGTCAGGCGCTCGGAGGCCGGGACGGACACGCCGCGTCTTCTGGTCTTTTTCCCCGATCCCGCGTCCGAAGCCGGATGGCGCGGGATCCCGCCGGAATCCCTGCCGCAGTATGCCCCCGCCTTTGCGTTCACCATCCACAAGTCCCAGGGCAGCGACTACGACAGTGTCCTGATGTTCCTGCCGCCATCCGGCTCTGTTCGCGGCCGTGCCGTCCTGACGCGCGAATCCGTCTATACCGGCCTGACCCGTGCGAAAAAACGGGCCGTGATCGCCGCCGGACGGGATGCGTTCCTCAATGCCGTGTCGCTCCATTTCGACCGCGTATCCGGTCTGCCGGCGCTCTGCGGCCTGCCGTCCTGACCGAGTTCCGGCTGGCGCTCCGTCTGTTCGCCGAAAACCTGTTCCCGGCCGGCCAAATAAACGGAAATACGCTTGAAAAAAACGAAGAAAGAAACTATATTTATTGTCCGTTTCCGCCGCATGGATGTTTGAACAGTTCTGAATGTATGCGATGGAAAACGCCATATCACACGAAAGGAATCCCATCCGCATGTCCGAGAATTCGAAAAATGACAGGACGAAGCTTTCCGTTTTCAGCCTTGTCCTGGCGCTGGTCCTGATCGCCGTTGTCCTGATCGTCGCCCGGGCGTTTCTCCACCGCGAGCCGCCCGCGACCGTCCGGTCGCTGATGACCGCGCTGGAAGTCCCCGCTTCGGTGTCCGTGGACGACGGGATGCGCGAGACGGTCCTGGAGAGTTTCCAGAACGAATTCTCCGTGCAGTACGGGATCGACCTGACGCAGGAGGAGTCCGCGTATTTTCTGAAACTGCTTCAATCCTGTACCGCGGAATTCGAACTGGAACCGTATCTCCGCGAAACCGTCGCCGAGGAATGCGTCCGCCGGCGCATTCCCGAGGAGGACCTGATCCGTCAGCTCATGGGCATCCGCGATCCCTCCGAAAAAGAGAAGCTCCGCACCGAGTGGATTGCCGCCGGACAGGCCGCCGTGCTGAGATCGGAAACGTTCATCCGCGCGATGGAACCGGTCACCCGTCAGTTCTACGAATGGTGGACGCCGCGCCATCCGGAATACGAGGGCATTGCTTCCGGCATCACGCTCACGGACGACCACGAGGCGCTGATATCCCAGATCGTCGTGTCGTTCCGGCGCGAGCTGCTCGTCCGCACGGCGCAGCAGCTTCAGGAGCACCTTGAGACCGATCTGCGCAAGCGCGGCAGGGTCATTTCCAGGGAGAAGCTTCAGCAGGCTTTCGCGCTCTTCCTGCGCCTCTCGAAAATCCGCTACACGGAGGAGCATGTGCGCGAAATGGCGGACGCCATCGTCGGGGAAACCGAACTCACCGACGAGGAAATACTCCACTGCCTGCTCCTGAAGGACCGCAAGCTCAGCGAGGAACGCCTCCTGAAGATACAGGATGTCCAGGTCCGCTACCTGACGCCCCGCACGATGGAGCAGATCCCCTCGGATGCCGTTTCCGCGATCCGGAAGGAACTTCAGGCGCTCACGGGCGTGGAGTACGCGCAGTAAAGCCGCCCGCCGCAATCACAGATTCACATCAGCGGATCATCAGAAGGACTCAGTTACAAGACCATGCCGGACAACACACCCGCCCCCATGCCGCTTTTCACGCGCGACGAACTCAAACAGTTCCGTTACAAATGCTCGCATAAACTCGCGATTTCGATGACCGTCGGCGCGGTCTACCTGCTCGGCATGACCGTGTTCTTCGTCAACAAGGCGGTACACGGCGCGGGCGGGCAGAACAAACTTCAGTATTACGGGCTCGCCGCCGCCGGCTACGTGGTCATCGTCGGCCTCGTCGCCCTGATCGTCCGCCGCAGCCAGTCGCTCAATTTCTCGCGCTTCCTGCAGGGATGCGTCCGCTTCGACAACTTCGGATACATGCTCGAATACGTCGAGCTCCGCATGCCGGAACCCTTCTCGCCGCGATTCCTGAAATACCCCGTCCACCTGATGATCCTCGGCAAGGTGCTGGAGCATTCCGAAAAGAAGGAGAACGTCGAGGCGGGGCATCGCATGGTCGCCGCCTCCGCCGACCGCGATCCCGCGCTGGAGCCGTACCGCGAAGCCGAGCTCGCCGACCTGATGAAATATCACGAGACGTTTCTGGCGGCGCATCCGGAGATGCCGCGCGAATGGCGCAATGCCGAGAGTTTCCACGCCCTGCTCGTGCACCTCATCCTGCCCGTCGTGATCATCGTGGGCGTCATCTCCTTCATCCTGAAGGGCTGCGAGCCGCCCGAGCTCGAGGAACAAAAGGCGAAAGCGCCCGCCGCCGCGGAATCCGTGCGGAAAACGGATGCCGATGCAACCGCGAACGAGGGAAACGAGGGAAAA
>JAFXUM010000103.1 GCA_017524965.1 Lentisphaeria bacterium
CCAGCACCGACTTCATTACCGACATCTCCTCCGGACGCGAACAGGTCGCCGTGAACCTGTACGACCGCATCCAGAAGGCGTGCGACCGCATCGGGCTCGGCATCAAGCTCGTCGGCATCAACATGCACGACGCGCATCCGCCCATCGGCAGCAGCGAACCGGGCGGCGCGGTCGACGTCGCCGGGGCGTTCCAGGACGTCGTGTGCGCTCAGGAGGACGCCGTGAAGATGATCTCCAAGGCGAACGAGTACAGCATCACCACGGTCGAATCCGCCAAGGTCGAGGCCACGCGCATCCTCGGCGCAGCCGAAGCCTACAAGTACGACACCGCCAGCGTCGCCCTCGCGGACGCCTCCCGGTTCGAAAGCCAGCTCGAATCCTACCGCCACCTCCCCGGCATGTTCAAGCTCCGCACCTACCTGGACTTCCTCGAAAACGACTGCAGCGACATCCGAAAGTACATCATATCGAACGAGATCGACGTCCGCAACCTGGTCCTGAACCTTGAAGAGAAACCCTCCCTCGACCTGCTCAACACCGACATCAATCTCCTGACCAATCCGAAATAATCCAAGGGTACATCTATTCATTCAAACGGATGGATTTTCAGCGTATGGGCAAACAAGACAATGCAGGAAGATTTGAGTGTGGCTACCTGAAAGTAACCACCGAGAATCTTACAAATTGGACTTTGCCCAGACGCGAAAAGCCGCCGGGAATCAATGAATAGAGGTACCCAAAACCTCAAACAACCTCAACGGGACGTCCGCACGGCAGGGCGCTTCCCGGCCCGTATTCTATTCCCGTGTTCAATCATCTTTCCAAACTCATCAAGAATCTGAAATCCGCCCTCTCCGGCGAACCGAAACAGCCGGAGGCTCCGGCAGCAGCGCCCGTCCGCAAGCATGACAAGAAACGCCGCCCCCGGCGGCATCCCGAGGACGCCGCGTACATCCGGCGCGCCGACAGCCGTCCGGCTCCCGTCCGTGACGAAAAATCCGGCGACTCCCAGGCGAAACAGCAGTCCCGCAAGCAGAAACAGCCGAAGCAGCCGAAACAGCCGCAGGATCAGCAGAAACAGGCGAAACAGCCCAAACAGCCGCAGGCCGCACCGAAGCAGAAACAGCCCCGGCAGATTCCGCCGATGCCGGTCGTCGTGCCGCCGCCGGAGGAACCCGGCAAGATGCGTTTCTGCGACCTCGAACTCTCGCAGGAAGTCCTCGCCGCCGTCCAGGTCCTCGGATTCCTCTACTGCACCGAGATCCAGAAACTCTGCCTGCCCTTCGCGCTCGCAGGACGCGACCTCGCCGCGAAAGCGCAGACCGGGACCGGCAAGACCGCCGCGTTCCTCTCCACACTCATCACGCGGTTCCTCCGCCGTCCGGTCGAGGGCGAACGCAAGCACGGCGCGCCGCGCGCCCTGGTCCTCGCCCCGACCCGCGAACTCGCGATCCAGATCCACGACGACGCCGAGGCGCTCGCCCGGTTCACGAACCTGAACTGCGTCGTCATCTTCGGCGGCATGGACCACGAAAAACAGCGCCGCGAGCTCGACGCGCCCATCGACATCCTCGTCGGCACCCCCGGCCGCATCATCGACTATTCGCAGAGCGGCGACCTCGACCTCTCCAAGGCCGAAGTCCTCGTGATC
>JAFXUM010000104.1 GCA_017524965.1 Lentisphaeria bacterium
CCGAGCAGACCCGGCAGGATCAGTTTCCAGATCGAAAGCAGGGTCTCATGGTCGCGCATGATCGCGCCGGAGATCCGCACCATCATGCCGCGCCGCCACAGGATCAGGAAGATCAGGGTCATTTCCAGTATGCCCGCCACAAGCACGGCAAGCCCGAACATCCTCAGCTGGGGCATCCCCTGGTAATGCCGGCAGACCAGCACGAGCGCGAGGATCAGGACCACGTTCTGCAGGATCGCGGTCAGCGACGGCAGGAAGAATTCGCGGAGCACGTTCGCGCAGGCGGTCGCCGCCCCCACGACGCAGATGAACACCATGTACGGCGCGAGGATCGGGAACAGCTCGAACGCGGTCTTCCAGCGGCCGGGCTCCAGCGTGCGCGCGATCAGCCACGACGGCACGCCGAGCACGACTGCGAGCGCGCACAGCAGCAGCGTCAGCCACAGCAGGATGGTCGAGAAGCGTTCGCGGGCGCGTTCCTTCCCCTCGGTCTCCAGCGACAGCGACAGGACCGGAACGAGCGCCTTGCCGAGTTCGCCCTCGCCGAGGATGCGGCGGAAGGTGTTCGCCCAGGTCAGCGCGAGCGTCCAGCCGGACATCAGCGCGCCGCCGCCGATGACGCCCGCGGTCAGGGTCTCGCGGAAGAGCCCGAGGATGCGGCTGATCAGGGTCGACGCGGCGAGATTGCGCGAACTGCTGAAGAAACGGTTTACGGACGATGTCTGGTCTTCTGCCATGATGCGGCGCGGAAAAACGGAAGGCGTTACTTATTGAAAAGGACGTACACGCAGTCGCCGTCCTTCACGATGTAGTCCTTGCCCTCGGTGCGGAGCTTGCCTGCGGTCTTCGCGGCGTTCCAGCCGCCGTGCGCCACCAGCTCGTCGTAGGAGACGACCTCCATGCGGATGAATCCGTGCTGCATGTCGGTGTGGATCTTTCCGGCGGCCTCGGGCGCGGCAGTCCCGTTCACGATGGTCCATGCGCGCGTCTCGTCCCTGCCGGTGGTGAAGAACGTGCAGTAGTCGAGCAGTTTGTAGCCGGTGCGGATCACGCGCTGAAGGCCGCTTTCCGTCGCGCCGATGTCGTCCAGGAACGCCTTCGCCTCGTCGGGTTCGAGCGCGGCGAGCTCCTCTTCGAATTTCGCGCAGACCGGGACGACTTCCATGCCGTGTCCGGCGGCGTAGTCGATCAGCGCCTTCGACGCGTCGTCCTTGCCGAACGAACGGAACCCGTCCTCGTCGACGTTGGCGCAGACAAACGCGGGCATGGTGGAGAGCAGCTGGAGCGACGCCATCACGCGGCAGGCGTCCGGATCGTCTTTGTTCCACTGCGGGATCCTGCCGTCTTCGAGGTCGGCGATGCAGGACTGCGACAGTTCGTATTCCGCCTTGATCTCCGGGTCGCCGGTGCGCAGGAGCTTCTTGCACTTGTCGAATCTGCGCTGGAGAAACTCCAGATCGGCGAGCATAAGCTCGGTCAGGATCAGCTCCAGGTCGCGCGCCGGGTCGATGGAGCCGCCCACATGCACCACGTCGCCGTCCTGGAAGAGACGCACCACGTGCGCCACGGCGTCGACGTTGCGGATATGGCCGAGGAACTGGTTGCCGAGTCCTTCGCCCTTGCTGGCGCCCTGGACGAGCCCGGCGATGTCGATGAATTTCAGCGACGTCGGCACGATGCGCGCGGATTTCTCGATGTCCGCGAGCACGCCGAGACGGGCGTCCGGCACGGCCACGATGCCCGTGTTCGGTTCAATGGTGCAGAACGGGAAATTGGCGGCGGCCGCGCCGCCGTTGGTCAAAGCGTTGAAGAGGGTGGATTTCCCGACGTTGGGAAGACCGACAAAACCGCAGGCAAACCCCATGGCGTAAACTCCGGATCAGATGGTAAAACGGGTGAAGAATAAAAGACTGTAATAACGTACCACCGGGAGACGTTTTTTTCAATCCGAAAGTGTTTTTTTTCGTCTGTTTTCCAAAAAAACGCGACTTTTTGGCGTTTCCGGCTTTCATTTTTCCGAAAGAGTGATATATTGTTAGAACGTTTTTTACATTTTTGACACTATTCTAGTTTAAATATAACAATCGAAAACCGTCAAGGAGCAAGCTTTGAACATTCTGCTTACCGGTATCACGGGTCTGGTCGGGGCGTCCGTCGTTACGGCGCTGCTTCGCAATCATCCCGACTTCAAGATCGTTGCCATCTGCCGCGGCAACTCCGCTCAGACCGCTCAGGAACGCACGGAGCTCACCATGCGTGCCCAGTGTGAATTCGACGGCGACCCCGCCTCCTACGATTCCATCATCTCCCGCATCACCGTCATCTCCGGCGACGTGACCAGGCTCCCGTTCGACGAGATCGCGAAGTACGGCCCCTACGACGTGATGTTCCACTGCGCCGCCGACGTTAACCTCGGCAAGGACCCCGAGGGCAAGACCTACGCGACCAACATGAACGGCACGCTGAACGCCGTCGAAGCCGTCAAGCGCTTCAATATCCCGCGTTTCCAGTACGTCAGCACCGCCTACGTCGCGGGCACCTTCGCCGGACGCGTCATGGAAGACACCATGCCCGCCACCGGCTGGATCAACTCCTACGAGCGCAGCAAGTTCGACGCGGAAAAGTATGTCCGCGAGAACGTCCGTGTCCCGTACACCATCTACCGCCCCTCCATCATCGTCGGACGCCGTTCCGACGGCGTGATCCGCAAGCCGCTCGCGTTCTACCGCATCCTGGAATTCCTCGGCCGCATCAAGAGCAACCGCGCCTTCAAGGCCGGGCTTCCCGCGAACGCGCAGATGGAAGTCAACATCCGCATCGCCAGCGCGACGTCGGACAAGATCTACTTCGTGCCGATCGACTACGTGCAGGAATCCATGTCGAAGCTCTTCATGATCCCGGAAAAGAACCGCACGTACCACATCACCGGCGACAGCCCCGTCTCCACCGAGATGATCGGCGTCGCCTGCCGCGACATCCTGAAGGTCACCGGCCTCCGCACCGTCGACAGGAACGACGATCCGTCCAAGGACGAAAAGCTGGTCATGCGCATGATCGAAGACCTCATCCCGTACTTCTCCACGCAGATCACGTTCGACAACTCGAACGTCCGCGCCGACCTCGGCGACGAGATCCTGAACTGGAAGCTCGACGTTTCCTTCCTCCGCCGCATGGCGTACTCCTACTACAAGCAGGAGCTCCCCGGCATCGTGGAAGGCATGGATTTCCCGAAGGACTGAGTTCCGTCGATCAATCCGATCTATCCCGCGCGGACCGGGCTTTCCGGTTCGCGCTTTTTTCATGTCATGGCAAGTTTATTTGACAG
The DNA here is from genome assembly GCA_017524965.1 of Lentisphaeria bacterium. Classification (GTDB taxonomy): domain Bacteria; phylum Verrucomicrobiota; class Lentisphaeria; order Victivallales; family UBA1829; genus UBA1732. Next base: position 3,326 of record JAFXUM010000104.1, read on the forward strand.
AATCACGCCCGCCCGAAGGAAGCTTCTCCTGCTCGGCATCATCTATCTCGGGTACATCAGCCTCGGGCTTCCGGACAAGATCCTCGACGCCGCCTGGATCCCCATGAGCGGGGCGTTCGGCGTCCCGCTCCGCTACGGCGGGTTCATCGCGACCGTGCTCGCGCTCTGTTCCTCGGTCTCCGCCTCGGCCAGCGGGCTGATCCTGCGGAAGATCGGCACGGGGCGTCTGCTGGCGGTCTGCGGCGCGATCACAGGACTGTCGCTCGTCGGATGCGGCTTCTCGCCCGTTTTCGCCGTGCTGCTCGCGTTCGCCGTCCCGCTCGGATTCGGACAGGGCGCGATCGACACGGGCATGAACTTCTACGTCTCGAAGCATTATTCCAGCCGCGACATGAGCTGGCTGCACTGCTGCTGGGGCGTCGGCGCCACGCTCGGACCGCTGATTGCCTCGATCTTCCTTCAGTCCACCGGCTCGTGGCGCAGCGCGTATTTCGCGATCGGGACCACACAGGTGATCCTCGCGGCGTTCTTCTGCTCCACCATCGGGCTGTGGGACCGCGCGCGCCGCGACGAGGAGGCGGAGGACCGCGAAGCCGCCGCGTCGTCGTCCATGGACAAACTCGAGGGCAAATGCCGTTTCACGCTCGATTTCTGGCTCTGCGTCCTGATCTTCTTCGTCTACTGCGGCATCGAGGCGGGCGCGGGGCTGTGGGGCTGCGCGTTTCTCACGAAGGCGCGCGGCATGGACCTGGACGCCGCGCAGTACGTCGTGACCGCCTACTGGGGTATGCTGACCGCCGGACGCTTTCTGCTCGGATTCATGGCGGACAAGCTCGGCAACCGTCTGCTCAGCACGATCTCGGGCGCGGCGGTTCTGTTCGCGGCGCTGCTCCTGCTGATCCCGGCGGGCGGATTTCTCCCCTCGGCGGCGCTTCTGCTGACCGGATTCGCGCTCGCCCCGGTCTATCCGTGCCTGATGCACGAGGCGACGCGCCGCGGGTTCAACGACGCCACGGCGGCCGCGCTGACCGGGCTTCAGGGGGCGGCCAGCATGGCCGGCATCATGATCGTGCCGCCGCTGATCGGTTACGCGGGCGACCTCATTTCGATGGAGGCGCTGCCCGTTTTCGTCGTGGTCCAGGCTCTGATCATGTTCGCGGCCCTGCTGAAGACGAACTGCCGTCCGGCACGGCCGTCCGGGAACGCCGCCTGAACCTCGCCGTTTCCATCCTCCTGTCCGCACGGAAACCGCCGAACGTACACTGAACTCACGGCTCCTCGCATTCTTCCCCCGGCAGACGGATCCCGCGCACCGGGGACGCCCACTGCATAAACCGGAGTTTATTTCAGGGATTAACGAAGAAAAAGCATGTTTTCTCCGAAAATGGCCTTGACAAAAATGGCGGGAAGGCATATTATATGGTGATAAAGATTCGCATCCGGCGATTCTGCCTCGAAAACAACCAATCACTCAATCAAAAAAACGAATTGATAGAGGTTCCCCAATGAAACACTCCAAACTGCTGATCGCGCTTGCTATGACAGGCGCACTGTCCATCGGCCTTACGGCGTACGCGCAGACGTCGACGAAGCCGAAACACACCTTCGCAAACCCCCTCGACGTCCTCGTCGGACATGAGCGCGGCGTTCGCGGCGGCGAACCCGTCGTCCTCATCTACAAGGACGACTACTATCTGTTCGTCTCGCATCGCAGAGGCTACTGGTACTCCCCGGATTTCCAGAACTGGACCTACGTCGACGCCCCCAACTATCCCGCCGGCGTCGTCTCCGTCGTGGAGTTCCAGGGCGAGCTCATCGGCTGCTCGATGAACAACCGCAACGTCTACAAGGCGATCGATCCCAAGGCCGGTACCTGGGAGAAGATCGGCGAGCTCAGCAGCGACCGCTACGGCGACGCCAACCTGTTCGCCGACGGCGACCGCCTGTACCTGTATTTCGGCTGGTCCCAGATCATGCCGTTCCAGGTCGTCGAACTCGACACCAAGACCTTCAAGGAGAAGGCCGAACCCATTCCGCTGTTCTTCAGCGACATCAAGAACCACGGCTTCGAGGCGCGCAAGCCCGAGGACGTGATCTACTCCATCTTCGGCGGCCGCCGCGATTACGGTCCCGAGGAGTTCCCCTGGATCGAAGGTCCGTGGATGACCAAGCACAACGGCAAGTACTATCTGCAGTACGCCGCCATCGGCCTTGAGTTCATTTCCTACTCCCACGGCGTGTACGTCTCCGACAGCCCCACCGGACCGTTCGTCTACTCCGAACACAACCCGCTGACCTTCAAGACCAGCGGCTTCGAAGTCGGCGCCGGACACGGCAGCACCTTCCACGACAAGAAGGGCAACCTCTGGACCATCTGCATGATCCCCGCGCACTACGGCGAAAACGGACGCGGCTCCGAGCTCGCGATCTTCCCGACCGCCGTGGACAAGGACGGCGTGATGTATTCCGATACCGCCTACGGCGATTATCCGCAGTATTTCCCGAACGACCGCAAGGTCGGCGGCGCGGACAACTATACCGACTGGAAACTGCTCTCCTACAAGAAGCGCACTGAAGTCTCCTCCACCGCGGCCAACCATCCCGCGGTCAACGCCCTCGACGAGGACTTCCTCACCTGCTGGGCGGCCGAGACGAGCAATCCCGGCGAATACTTCATGGTCGACCTCGGCGGCGAGGCGAGCATCAACGCCATCCAGCTGAACTGGGACCAGGTCAGAGCCCCGCAGGCGACGACCGGCGGTAACCGTCCGGCCGGACAGGGCGCCGGTGGTGCTCCTGCCGGTGGCATGGGCGGCTTCGGCGGCTTCGGCGGCGGTGCTCCTGCCGGTGGCATGGGCGGCTTCGGCGGCGGCAATCGTCCTGCCGGTGGCGCCAACGGCGCGGCTGCAAACGGCGTTCCCGCCGCGGGCGGGCAGCCCGGTAATCTTCCTGCCGGTGCGGCTCCCGCAGGCGGCAATCGTCCTGCCG
>JAFXUM010000105.1 GCA_017524965.1 Lentisphaeria bacterium
CGGGCGGGGCGTCGGTGAAGAGCCAGTATTGTTCCCCGGCGACGGCGGTGAACTTGATGAGAGGGGAACGGTAGACTTCGGTGAAGACGCGGCGTCGGTCCTTGCTCACGAGCCGGACCGGATTGTTCTTCCACAATGCCTGCAGATAGCGCATGCTGCACACGAAATAATGCGGACCCGGCTCTTTCAGTACGGGTTCCCAGACCGGGGAATACATGAAACCGGTCTGGTCGATGAGCGTGATGTATTCGTCATGCTGTTCCCTGATCCAGTTCGGCACGATCAGCATGCTCCTGCGCTGGACCTCTTCGAGCGACCAGTCGAGCGGACAGAACGTGAAATATCTGCCGGATTCCACGCAGTAGAATCTGAGGCCGGGCGCGTAGGCGGAGATCACGGCGTCCGTGATGCCGTAGAAGGGCAGGACGACGGTCGAGCCGGGCGGGAGGGTCTTCGTGAGGTATTCGCCCATGTCCTTCGCGCCGGAGAAGGGATGCCGGAAATCCTGCACGGCGAACGAGACGCACGCGGGGATGGTGAAGCAGACGTAAACGGCGAGGAGCTCCGCGAGGCGGCGTTTCAGGGGCGGCGGCTTTGGACCGTCCAGCAGACGGAAGAACGCTCCGGGCGCGGCGGATTCGAGTTCGGACGGGTTTTCCAGCAGGACCCAGCAGCAGAAGACGAACGTGAGGAAGACGAGGTACGCGCGCTGCGGCAGGAAGTAGAAGAGGAACATCGCGAAGAGGATCATCCACAGGAACGACGCGAGGCAGACCAGCCCCATGCGGCGGGATACGCGGAAGAGCGAGATCAGCGCGACCGCGAAGAACGGCAGGAACACGAAGTCGAGGATGAGCTGGAAATGCGACTGGAAGGGGTGTTCGTGCGGCGGCAGGACGAAGTAGAACGCGCAGAAGAAGACGGCGGCGAGCGCGAGGTACAGCACGAACGTCCGGCGGCGGCGCACGAACCACGCGATCAGGACGACGGCGAGCGCGACCCAGAGGTATTCCAAAATCGGAAGGTTCACGTTCGCGACCTCCTTGGAACAGCCCGCGAAGTCGACGAACGAGGTCGCGAGGCGTTCGAAGAAGTTCATCTTCATCGGCCAGAACCGCTGATTGCCGACCGAACGCGCGTCCAGCATGCCCGGGGCGACCTGGAGGAACCCGAAGAGCGCTCCGGCGGCGGCGATTCCGAGTCCGGCGGCGATGCGGCGGAGTTCGCGGCGGGGGAGCTCCGCGCGAAGTTTCCACGCGTCGAACGCCCACAGGACGAAGACGATGCCGCAGAACCCCTCGAAATACGCGTGCGTATTGGTCAGACAGGCGATCAGCAGCCCGTAGAGCAGGGGGCGTTTCAGGCGGACTGGATAGGCCGCCGCGAGCGCAAAGAGCAGGACCGGGATCGCGGCGTAGCAGCGCGCCACCACCGGATACCAGAAGAGCATCCCGGCGGAACCCAGCACGAGGGCTTTCATCGGGAGCGTGAACGGCGCGCGGAACACGAAGAACGCTCCGGCGGCGGCCATGAACGCCCAGGAAAGGAGATTCATGCAGAGGACGGGGCCGCCGTGCGCTGCAAAGACGTGCAGCATGAGATACCACGGCACGAAATGGCCCTCCCAGCGCATCATCCTGAAGATCTGCGGCACGGTGCAGTCGCGCGAGATGAGCCACGCCTGAAGCTCGTCCGCCCAGGGCTCGTGCCGGAGCGTCAGCACGAACGTGACCGCGGCGTAGGCGAGGAAGAGCGCCCAGCGGAGAAGAAGTTCGGGCTTGCGGCTGCGGTCGTCGTCCGGCATGGCGGGTCAGCCCTCCGGTTTGGGCGGCGCGGACGCCTTGTGCTTGTACGCGCTGTCGAACAGGAAGAAGAAGCCGCCGAAGAGTCCGCCCGCGATGATGACGCCGGTCATGACGAGCGTCGGAGCGAGGGCGGCGACGTCGCAGTCCGGGAGTTCCGCGAGGGCCGCGCCGAGGATCGCCGCCACGAAGTAGTCGCGCAGTCCGATGCCGGACATGGTGAGCGGGATGAGCCCGGCGATGTTTCCGACCGTGATCGCGGCGACGATGGGGCCGAAGAGGGGCGCGAGCGAGGTCGAGAACGCGAGGCAGACGCAGTAGAAGCAGAGGCCGAGCACGAAGTTCACGCCGAGGATGCTCGCGAGCACGCACCACACGATCTCCTTCGTCGCGCCGCTGTACGAATCCAGCGCGTTCAGGAGCTTCGTCGAGAACCCGCGCGAGAGCTTCGCGCCGAGGTCCTCGCCCCAGCGGAAGAACGCGATCTTTTCGAGCTGTTTGTGCAGGAAGATCACGGCGGCGGCGAGGAGGCCGGCGGCGGACGCGCCCAGCAGCGCGAACGTCAGGAGCTTCGCCCGCGGGTCGGCGGACTCGAGGTAGCGCCACGCGAAGGGCAGGGCGAGGAACACGGTCAGGAAGATGCCGATCATGCCGGTGAAGCGGTCCATCAGGATCGTGAAGACGCCGTCGAATTTCTGTCCTTTCGGCACGCGGTACGCCAGGAATCCCGCCCGGATCACGTCGCCGCCGATCGCGCCGCCGGGCATCACCAACGAGAAGAAGAACGACTGCGTGGTGAGGGAGAACGCGGAGAAGAGCGAGCAGGGGATCGCGCGGTAGGCAAGCAGGAGCCGCCAGCGCCAGGCGTTCACGAAGAGATGCACGAGGTACAGCAGAAACGCCGCCGCGAGCCAGGACCAGTTCAGCCCGGAGAAGTCGACGCCGTCGAACGTGCCGTGTTTTTTCGAGGTGTAGACGAGGACGGCGACGATGCCCGCGGTCACGAGGATCTTGACCATGTATTTCAGAAGGACGACCGCCTTGTCCGGGGCGGATTCCTCCGGCGCGGGACCGGGCGCGGCGCTTCCGGACGCGGTCTGCGCGGCGGGCGCGGCGTCTTTCTTCGTGTTTTTCGTCATTTTTTCCGTTTCCGGGGTTGCAGTTTCGGATTTCCGGGACTATATTTTTCTTTCGAAAACTGATTTGAAAAATATACTGCGTTTTCACTCATTTTTCAAATCGAAACGGGAATTTTTAAGGAGTATGAACTTGAACGGTCCCACGCTCAATTTGCTATTCATCGGAGACATCGTCGGCAAGGGCGGCCGCAAGGCGGTCAGGGCGCTTGTGCCGCAGCTGAAACAGCAGTACATGTGCACGTTCGTGGTCGCGAACGGCGAGAACTGCGCGGCGGGCGCGGGCATGAACAGGTCGTGCCTCGGCGAGATGGCGGACGTCGTGGACGTCTTCACGTCCGGCGACCACACGTGGGACCGCAAGGAGTTCGAGGACGAGATCCGCGGCATGAAGAACGTGGTGCGTCCGGCGAACATGAGCAAGCTCCAGCCCGGACGCGGCTGGCTGTACACGCGCAATCCGGCGGGCGGCGAAGTGGCGGTGATCTCGCTGATGGGCAAAGTCTTTATGAAGGACAGCGCGTACTGCCCGTTCGAGACCGCCGAACAGATCCTCACGCAGATCCCGATCACCTGCAAGTGCATCATCGTGGACATCCACGCCGAAGCGACCAGCGAAAAAGCCGCGCTCGCGTGGTTCCTCGACGGACGCGTGACCGCCGTGCTCGGCACGCACACGCACGTGCAGACCGCCGACGCACGCATCCTGCCCGGCGGAACGGCGTTCCTGTCCGACGTCGGCATGGTCGGCGCGGCGGATTCGATCCTCGGGCGGTCCGTGCCGGACGTGATCGCGAAGTTCCGCACCGGGATGCCGCACAAATTCCCCGTGGTGGAGACCGGGATCCGCCTGGACGCCGCCGTGATCCGCTACGACATGCAGACCGGAAAGGCGGTCGAGATCAAGCCCATCTCCGTGATGTATACCCCGGACACACAGAGTGTGTGAACGCAGTGCGCGGCTGACGCTCGCGCACGGAATTGAACTGACAACAACTGATTTTTGAGATAATTAGGAGACACCCCGATGCAGAAACCCGAAATCGACTGGAAACGCGCCGATATCCTGATCCAGCTTGCCCTTGAGGAAGACCTCGGCGACCTCGGAGATACCACCACGAATTCGGTCATCCCCGCCGACCTGAAGACGACCGCCGTGCTGATCGCGAAGGAAGACCTCATCTGCGCCGGACTACCCGTCGCGGAACGCCTGTTCCACACGCTCGACCCGGACGTCGTGTTCACGGCGAAGGTCCAGGAGGGCGAGGCGTGTCCCCGCGGCACGGTCATGGCGGAGATCTCGGGCCCGGCGCGCGTGCTGCTGACCGGGGAACGCACCGCGCTGAACTTCCTCCAGCGTCTGTGCGGCGTCGCGACCGCCGCGCACAAGTATCAGGAGCTCGCCGGGAACCGCGCGAAGATCCTCGACACGCGCAAGACCACGCCCGGCTGGCGCAACCTCGAAAAATACGCCGTGGCGACCGGCGGCGCGTTCAACCACCGCATCGGCCTGTACGACCGCATCATGATCAAGGACAACCACCGCGAGCTCGCCGGGATGGAGGGGAAGGGCGGCATTCTGCGTTCCGTGCGCCGCGCCCGCGAGATGTATCCCCAGCTGGAGATCGAGGTCGAGGTGGATTCGCTCGATGAACTCGACGAGGCGCTGCTGTCCGGCGCGGAATACATCCTGCTCGACAACATGGACAACGAGCAGGTCGTGAAGGCGGTCGGGATCGCCCGCAACAAGGCGCGTCTCGAGGCGAGCGGAAACGTCACGCTCGGCCGCATTCCGTCGCTGTCCGAGACCGGCGTGGACTATATCTCGTCCGGCGCGCTCACGCACTCCGTGAAGTCGAGCGACATCTCCATGGACATCCGGATCCCGGAGACCGCATTGTCGCCTACGCCGGAAGCATAATCCGGCTCTGAAAATAAAAAACCGTGTGCAAGTGAAAAAATCGCCTGCACACGTTTTTTTCTCTGTCCGATCTTATTTCGGCAGGTTGTCCAGCACGATCTTCGGCGGCGCGGTGTTCTGCTTTTCAAGGTCGCGATACCGGTTCACGATGGATCTCGGGATCGGCTTGCGGATTCCCCGGTAATACTTGCCCAGCGCGCTGATGAGCTGGAGTTCCTTCGCCGGGGACTGTCCCTTGAAGCGCTCGACGGCGGTTTGGAACGTCTCCATGAATTCGTCGTACTTGTTTGCGATGGCGAGAATGAGGAGACGGTGTTCCCACGCGCCGTAGTCGTCCGGGGCGATCTCGCAGGCTTTTCTGACGATCGGGAGCACGAGGCCGGTTTCCTTCTGGCGGAGGAAGATTGCCGCTCCCATCAGACCGAGGACCCAGTGGCGGTTTTTCTTCGTGAGCTTCGGCGGATCGTTTGCGAGGATGCGTTTGTAGAGCTCAGGCTGCTGTTCGGTCATATAAGTCGCCATCCAGCGGAAGGGGTTCTGGTCTTCATGGTGGAAGAGGAGCGAGTTCTGCCTGTCGTGGACGCGATAGAGCAGGCGCGGGTTTTCCTCGTCGAAATGGTATTCCGTGTCCGCGCCGAGGCGGATCATAAGGAAGACGTCGTCGTTGATGGCGCAGTCCGGAACGGGTTTGAAAAAGTCGTGTTCGGCGAGGACATCGGCGCGGATGACCATGGCGTTGATGTTGATCTTCGGCGCGAAGAACGCATTGAAATCGGAAAGACATCCGCCGTGGACCTCGCCGGTCAGTCCATTGTTGTCAAAGAGGAATTTTCTGGAATAGCTCGCGCCGTACTGCGGATTGCTGTCCATCATGGCGATCACGCCGCCGAGGTCGAACGGGAGCATGATGTCGTCCTGATCGAACGAGAGGATGTAGCGTCCGCGCGCGGCCTTGCACATCTCGGTGCGGGCGTTTCCGACGCCGAGATTGTGTTCGGAACGCATTTTGCGGACGATGTACGGAAAACGGCTCGCGTACTCGTCGATGATACGCTGGGAATCGTCCGGCGAGCAGTCGTTGAACAGGATGACTTCGGTATTGCCCTGCGTTTCCGCGACGCGGATCACGGAATCAAGCGTGATCCGGAGATAATCCGGGTTCGCGCGGTAGACGGGAAGCAGGATCGTTGCGTCACGTTGTTTGTCCAGGGCCTTTAGCGGAGCTTTTTTTTTTGCGGTCTCGGGGGAAGTCCCTTCAAGGTGCTGACTGCTCCGGGGAACGGCGCGTGCTCCCGGAAGGTGTCCAGGGTATCCTGTTCCTGCAATTCCATGACGTGTTTCTGGAACGCGGGGATCCGCATGATGGTCTCCTGCACCATTTTCGGGGTGATGGTCCTGGTGCATTCGATTTCGCGCGGGGTGCCGCCGTGGCGAGGACACCAGACGGGCGCCTTGGAGTCAAAGAAGAAGTTCGTATCGTTCCAGCAGCCGTGGCAGAACAGGAAGTTTGTGACGCGGTATGGGGTCGGGAACTCGCAGTTCGCCATGGTGAAGCCGGAGATCATGACGACCGGGATATAGCAGTTCCACGCGAGCCAGCTGAGTCCGCTCGGGAGTCCGACGAAGAACTCGGCGTGTTCCAGATAGTGGATGCGTTCGGTGATCGGGATGCGGCCTGTGAGGTCCTCGGCTTCGGTCGGGACATGGTATTTATGGCCTTCCTTGAAGAAAAGCTCCTTGTCGCGGTCGAGCACGAAGACGCGGTATCCGTAGGACTTGAGCCAGCGGATGAGGATGTTCCATCCGTCCGGATCCTTGTCCGACGTACTGGATCTGTAGTTCCAGTATTTCGTCGGATTCGTGGCCATCGTGGAGATGCAGACATACGGCTCCCTGACGGGACGCGGCGTTCCGAGCGGGAGACGGCAGTGAAGGTCTTCGAGCGGGAGACCGAGGATTTTCGCGACAGTCTTCTGCATGCCGAGATGCTGGTGTTCGACCGGACGCCACGGCTTGCGGTCCGCCTCGAAAATCCCGCAGAAATAGATCGCATAGGCGAACTTGAGCGCAGGTTTCGTTCCGAGCGGGATGAATTCGAGGCCGGGATAGAAGGGCTTGCACAGTCGGATCATCCATTCCCCGATGACCGCGGTGACTTTCGCCTTGCGGAGCAGGCGGAATTTTTCCACGTAGGGAAGCCAGGCGAGGTTGTCGCCGAGTCCGCCGTCCGGAATGATGATGCAGACCTCCTGTCCCTCGCAGTCGTAATCATGTTCGAAAATGAGTTTGTCGTCCACATAGACTTCAAGGCGATAGCGCACATAGTATTTGTTGACGCCCGTAATGAACTCTCCGCCTTTGTGAATGTGTTCTTCCAGCGGCATGCCGCTGTCCATGTCGTAGACGCGCAGTTTGTATTCCTTTTTGCCGGCCGGGAATTTGATGCGGTAGCCGTATGCGAAGTCAAACTGGATCCCCGTTTTTTCGTCCTTGATCCTAGGCGTTTCGGCCATCGAGACGCGTGCGCCGATGGAGCTGCGCGGATCGGGACCGATTTCCGGACCGATCGGGGGCGGGGCGTTCCGTTTCATCGCCGGGCGGACGGCGCCCATCGGATTGATGGGATTTATGATAGTATAGGATACGCTTTTTTTTGACGAAGTGCTCGAAGATGCTTTTTCGTTCATAGGTTAATCCAATCGGACGAAACACGGCGGATGTCCCGTTTTTCGTCCGGCGGCTCGCGAAAGCCGTTTTTCAGGTTGTTTATAAAGAATCGTTTCTCTACTTTAGCATCATATCCGTTTTTTTCAACCCCGCGAAACGAAAAAACGTCAAAATAATCAGCGGGAAACGAGCTTTTCCGATGGTCTGCCGCGGCCGGAAAACAGGGAAAAATGCGCGGCCCGATTGATTTTTGAACAAAAAATGCTACATTATAAGGTCAAAAACAGGATGCGCTTCCGGTGGTCTCATGGATCGGGAAACGTTTCTGAACCTCGGAAAACACGGTCCCGCCCCCGGACAGGCGGACGGGATCAGGATGATCAGCATGGAACAGTGGCAGAAAAGTCTGGAAAACGCTCTGACCGACGCGTCGGAACTGGCGAAACGGTTCGGTCTCGATGAAGAGGCCGTCCGCCGCGTGTCCGCCGTGTTTCCGTTCCGCATCACGCGGTACTATCTTTCGCTGATCCGGGCGAAGGGCGATCCGATCTACCGTCAGTGCGTGCCGGACGAACTGGAACTCCGGGAGAGCGGCGACCTGATGGACGATCCGCTCGGCGAGGAGGACCTGACTCCGGCGCCGTGCGTGGTGCACCGTTACCCGGACCACTGCCTGCTGCTGGTGTCGAACCGCTGTGCCTGCTACTGCCGGTTCTGCACGCGCAAACGCAAATTCCGCACGCCGATGTGCGTGGACGAGGCGAACGTGAGCCGCGGGATCGAATACATCGCCTCGAATCCGGCGATCCACGACGTGCTGGTGTCCGGCGGCGATCCCTTCCTGCTCGATACGGACCGTCTGGAATCCATCCTGAGCCGACTGCGCGCGATCGAACACGTCGATTTTATCCGCATCGGCACGCGCACGCCGTGCGTCCTGCCCGAACGCATCAACCGCCGTCTCGTCTCCATGCTCCGGCAGTACCATCCTCTGTACATTAACGTGCATTTCAACCACCCGGACGAGATCACGCCGCGGTCCGCGGCCGCGCTGAACAAGCTCGCGGACGCCGGGATCCCGCTCGGCAGCCAGACCGTGCTGCTGCGCGGCGTGAACGACGATCCCGAGGTGATCCGGCTGCTGATGCGGAAACTGCTGGCCGTGCGCGTGAAGCCGTACTATCTCTTCCAGTCCGACCTGATCTACGGCACGGAGCATTTCCGCACGCCGCTGTCCGTCGGGCTCGACATCATGAAGAAACTGCGCGGCTGGACCTCCGGGATGGCCGTGCCCCACTTCGCGATCGACCTGCCGTGCGGCGGTGGGAAGGTCCCGCTGATCCCGGACTATCTGGAGAAGGTCGACGGGCGCGTGTACACGTTCCGGAATTTCCGGGGCGTGCCGTACCGGTACCCGGACGTCGAGGCGTGACAGCAGGTCCGGCTTTTCCGTCTGCGGCCCATTGCGTTTTTTCCGTTTTTTTGTGCGGACAAGTGTTTCCGTGAATACGCCCGGACGGTCTGGTCCGAGGCAAAGGAGGCGTGTTTCCGGGCTTGATTTTTCCCGCGCGCCGTGCTACATTGTATCCATCCGGCGCGGACATTCCAGGCGGGAATGCGTGTGTGCCGGAGCATTTTCAACAAAAGGGGGATCCTATGAAAAGAACATTGATCGCGGCCGCGGCGGCTGTCGCGGCGGGACTTGCGGCGGCGTATCTGACCGGAGCGGACGGCACGAACGCGGCCATGCCGCAGACGGGCGCTTCCGGCAATCATGCGCAGAAGCCGATGACGGACATCCAGCAGGTCATGACGGCTCCGGCGCTCGAGATGGAGGAATGCGACAACTACATCCTGCTCGTGCCGTGTCCGGTCTGCCACACCTGTCCGGTCTGCCAGTCGAACTGCGGCACCGCGCACGCGCTGAAGTGCTGCGTCGGAAACAG
>JAFXUM010000106.1 GCA_017524965.1 Lentisphaeria bacterium
GATCGGAGGCGCGTGGGTCTCCAGCATGATGGCATCGGGCTGGAAATCCTGCGCGGATTTCATGCTCCTGACGGGCAGATTGGACTGATTGTTATTGCTCATCTTCGTTGAACCCCATTTGCTGTTTCCAGAAGTCTGCGTAGATGCCGCCTTGTTCCAGCAGTTCCTTGTGCGTGCCCTGTTCGATCAGGTCGCCGTGGTCCATGACCACGATCCTGTCGGCGCGGCAGAGGACGGAGAGCCGGTGGGAAATGATGAACACGGTGCGGTTTCTGGCGATCATGTTCAGGTTTTTCCGGACCATGGTCTCGCTTTCCGGGTCGAGTGCGCTGGTGGCCTCGTCGAAGATGAGGAAGCGCGGATTCGGGAGGAGCGCACGGGCGATTGCGAGGCGCTGGCGCTGTCCGCCGGACAGGTTGGAGGCGTTTTCCTCGAGGAGCGAGTCGTAGCCGCGGCTCATCTTCTGGACGAATTCGTCGGCGCCGGCGAGACGCGCGGCGTAGATGATCTCCTCCATGGTGGCGTCCTTCTTCGTGAGGGACAGGTTCTCGCGGACGGTGCCGTGGAAGAAGTAGTTGTCCTGCAGCACGATGCCGATGGCGGAACGGAGGGACGCGCGGTCGATTTCGCGGATGTCGATGCCGTCGTATTTGATGATGCCGGTCTGGAGCGGATAGAGGCCCTGGATGAGCTTAGTGAGCGTGGTCTTGCCGGAACCGGAACGGCCGACGAGGCCGATGGTGGAACCGGGCGAGATGTGCAGGTTGAAGTCCTTGATGACCATCGGGGTGTCCGGGGAGTACCGGAAGTTCACGTTCTCGATGGAGAGCTCGCCCTGGAGCTGGTGGTGGAGGGAGCCGCCGACCTGCTCCTGCGGGCAGTTCATGACGACGCCGAGCATGCGGACGGAGAGGAGAGTCTGCTGGTATTCGTGGACGAGTCCGACGATGTGGACCAGCGGGCCAGTGACGCGTCCGGAGAGCATCTGGAAGGCGATGAGCTTGCCGACGGTGAGCGTGCCGTCGAAGACCGCGAGCGCGCCGATCCAGATGATGGCGATGAACATGAGTTTTTCGATGAGGCCGGAGAGCGTCTTGGCGGTGATGGAGATCTGCGCCACGCGGAAATAGCGCGTGATCGCGAACGCCGCCGTGTCGTTCCACTTGCGCTGCTGCGTGGGCTCGAGCGCGAGGGACTTCACGGTGCGGATGCCGTGGATGGTCTCCACCAGCATCGCCTGGCGCTTGCCTTCCGCCATGTACAGCTCTTCGAGGCGGTGCTGGAACGGCTTGATGAGGACCGCGATGACCAGCGCCATCATGAACGTGAAGAGCAGCACGACGCCGGTGAGGATCGGGCTGTAGATGAAGAGGAACGGCAGGAAGACCACGAGGGAGAGGAGCTCCAGCGCGGTGTAGAAGAGGCTGCCGGACAGGAACGAACGGATGCGCTCGGTCTGCTGCATGTGCTTGATGAGCACGCCGGACGAGATGCGTTCGTAGAAGTCGACCGGGAGGCTGAGCAGACGCGCGAAGGTCTTCACGGCCAGGCGGATGTCGATGCGGTTCGTGGCGTACAGCAGGAAGTATTTTTCGAGGTACTCCAGGATGGCGTTGATGCAGAGCATGATGGTGACGCCGATGCCGATGGTCATGAGCGTGACCCGGCCTTCGTTCACGAGCACCTTGTCGACGACGATCTGGAAGAACAGCGGGACGACCAGGCCGATGGCGCTGATGGCGAGGATGGCGATGGCGACCTGCGCCAGCAGGGTCCTCTGGCGGAAGAATTCCGGGATGAACCAGCGGAGGCCGAATTTCTGGTTTTCGTCGACGATGGAGTAGTGCTTCTTCACGAGGACGACGCGGTTGGAGTACTTCTCCTCCCACTCTTCCCTGTTGATGAACACGACGCTCGGACGGTGTCCGTCGGCCGCGTAGGGATCCCAGATGGCGGCCTGCTGGACCGTCTTCGGCTTGTCGTCGACGGGGGCCTGTTCCTGCTGGGCTTCGGCGGGATCGGGATCGGCGCCGGGTACGGCCTCGTCGGACTGCTTGATGAGGGATTCGGTCGTGAGCTTCGGCTTGTCGGCGTCTTCGGTTTCGGGATAGGCGACGCTCTCGGGGACCTCGCGCACGCCGCAGAGGACGACGAACCGGCCGTCCTTCTTGATCGCCATGCAGGGGAACGCCGCGCCGATCTTCGGGAGTTTGTCCCACTTGACGCGTATTTCCTTCGTCTTGTACTCGAGGTCGTCGGCGATCTTGCCGAGCAGGCGGATGGACGGCTCGTCCTCGGAGATCGCGTATTCGTGCATCAGGCGGCCGACGTCGGTGTCGTCGCCGTAGTGCTTCACGATGGAGGCGAGGCAGTAGAGCGAGGTCTGCTTGCCGTCGACCGAGCAGCCGCGCATCTCCATGCGGATGAAGACGGCCTTGCCGGACCAGGATTTGAGGAGCTGGTCCTTCTGGAGGAACAGCATCTTGCCCTGGACTTTGGTCAGCGGATCGAACACGGCGTAGCGTTCCTGCTGGACGCCGCCCTGCAGGAGCTTGCGGATGCCGAGGTAGAGCACCCAGTTGCCGTTGTTGAGCTGAAGGAAGATCGGCGCGCCGAAGAAGGAGGCGAGTTCCTCGATGGTGACGTCGCCGCGGCTTTCGGGCGCGAGCCGCAACTTGTTCGCGAGCTTCAGGCAGAGTTCCAGGGGGTCTTCGACGCCTTCGAGCGCGGACAGGAAGGCGTTGAGGTCGCCCGCCTGCGGCATCATCTTGATGATCTCCTGGAAACACAGCAGAAGGGAATTTCTGTTGTTGGGATTTTGGCTCATGAGATTTCCATATTTGTTATGAATCGTGCAAAAAATGGCTCCGGATTCCACTAATATAGCATCATTATGCAGGGTTGTCAAGCTTGCGAGGGGAAAGAATTACTATAATTTATTAAAAGCGCGCCGGAAAAGGACGGCGGGACAGGCGTGTCCGCGGCGGGGCGCAGAGGAGAGAAAGGACGTGCTTATTTTGTGCCGAACGGGTCCAGGATCAGCATGGTCGCGTTGTAAAGCCCGTGGATGAACGTCGCCGCGGCGAACCACGGAAATGCGTCGGCGATCCGGCAGGGACGCTCCTTCGCGAGGCTGTCGCGCCACACGCGGCGGAGCCCCATGGCGGACACCAGCGGACAAAGCATGTGCAGCGCGGTGCAGATGGTCCAGCGGAACGCCATCGCCGCCGCCAGTTTTTCCGGCGTGAGATTTCTCAGGTAAATGTACTGGTAGATGAGGTTTTCCAGAATGCTGAATACCAGGCCGCCGAGCATGCCGGACAGGAAGAACTGCCAGCCGTACCGGATCGAACCGCGCATCTTTTCCAGCTGGAAGATCGCGCCGCTCTGCTTCAGCGTCTCCTCGGCGAACGGCCCGAGGACGACGAGGACGAAGGCCCCGGCGCTCAGGAAGGATACCGCCGAAAAGGTGTTGGCGAGCTCGTTCAGGATCACGGCGGGGACGGCGAAGAGGCCGCCCGCGACGCCCGCGACGATCGAGATAAACGGAACGACCGTGCCGGAATAACGGTTCTGTTCCCGCCGAAGCAGCTCGCGGTATTCCGTTGAATCGCCGCTGCCCACGCCCGGCTCGAACGCCGTGGAGGAATAGTAACACGATTCGGGGTCCGTGATCTCCTCCCGGGCTTCGGGCAGGTCTTCCGCCTGAGGCCGCTCCCGGTTCCGTTCCGGGTGCAGCGCGACCTCGTCTTCTACGGAAAAGAGGCTCTTTTTGTTCATCGTGAAACCGGGACCCGGAATGCCGTCCCGTAGGCGATCAGCTCCACGCCGCCGGACTTCTTTCTCGCCTCGCCGGAATTGATCGTGGACGTTTCGAAGCGGACGTTGCAGACCGCGTTCGCGCCGAAGCGTTCCGCCTCCTGAAGCATGCGGACCAGCGCCAGACGGCGCGCGTCGGAGCACATCCCGGTGTAGCCTTTCATCTCGCCGCCGAAGAGGTGTTTGAACCCCGCGACAAACGAGATGAAGTAGTTGTCGGCGATCACCACGGCTCCGCTCACAAGCGTCGCGGACGAGCATCCGGCGGGGAACTGTTTCAGGTTCGTGAGCGGGATCCTTTTCCGGAAATACTCCTCCTGCTCCGACAGCATCTTTCTGCGCGCCCGGACGATGTTGTGCTGTGTGATCCAGGTGGCGCCCAGCAGGATCGCCGGCAGGATGACGTACATGAACAGAGCGATGAAGCCCTGCACGACGTCCTTCGTTTCACCGTTTCCCATGGATCACGCCTCCGCCGGGGTGTCCGGGACGGCGACCACGGCGGTGCCGTAGGCGTAAAGCTCGGCGGCGCCCGCGGTGATGCTGCTGGTGGCGAAGCGGACGTTGACGATGGCGTTGGCGTGGAGTTCCTCGGCCTGTGCGATCATGCGCGCCACGGCTTCGCGGCGGGATTCGACCAGCAGCTCGGTGTAGCCGCTGAGCTCGCCGCCCACCAGATTTTTGAGGGATGCCGCGATGTCCCGGCCCACGTGCTTCGCGCGGACGGTGTTGCCCTGGACCAGGCCTTTGAGCTCGACGATCTTCATGCCGGGGATGGTTTCGGTATTGACGACGATCATGTATCAGTCTCCTTGAACGTGTTTTTTCGGGGTGTGAAGGTTTTGCTGATTAATATAATCACCTGACAAATATAATCAAGTCTGGAAACCTTGAAAAATGATAATTTGCCGAATATGGCGGCGGCGGGTCAAAAACAAAAGGTGCCCAAAACGCAAAACGCCGCACGGAAAACGGGTCCCGTGCGGCCACAGCAGGCTGTGCTGAAATGGTGCGCGACTTATGCTCGCGCACTCGAAAGGTGTCTTCCCTGTCCGGCAGGTGTGCCGAAGAGGATCCGGGGATCAGGTGGCTTTCCGGCGGGTCGCGATCTGGTCGGCGGTCACGGCGACGATGATGATGAGGCCGATCACGACGAGCTGGACGTTCGTGGAGATGTCGAGCAGGGTGAGTCCGTTGCGGAGGAAGCTGATGAGCAGCGTGCCGATGACGGTGCCCATCATGGTGCCGCGTCCGCCGGAGGGCGCGCAGCCGCCAATGATGCAGGCCGCGACGATGTCGAGTTCGAGCGAGATGCCGGCGGTGGGCTGGGCCGTGCTGGCGCGGGCCACGGTGATCATGGATGCGAGGCCGACGAGCGCGCCGGTGAGGGTGTATATCCAGACGAGCGTCTTGTTCACGTTGATGCCGGCGTGGAACGCGGTCTGGACGTTGGAACCGATGGCGTAGGTGTAGCGTCCGAAGCGGGTGTGTTTCAGGAGGAACCAGAAGGCGACCATGACGATGACGAGCAGGATCACGGAGGAGGGGATGCCCGCGACGCGTCCGGTGTCAAGCCAGCTGTAGTCGGAGACGGCGAACGGCTTGCCCGCGTTCATGATGTAGGAGATGCCGCGGAAGATGCTCATGGTGCCGAGCGTGACGATAAACGGTGCGAGTTTCAGTTTCGTGATGAGCATGCCGTTGGCGAAGCCGCAGACCGCGCCCGCGAGCACGCAGACGAGCGTGCCGGCGATCATCGCGCCGAGCTTCAGGTGGATGTAGCTGCCGGACGAGATGTCGGCCCAGGTCCCGCCGGAAAAATACAGCATGGACGCCGCGCCGATCATGCCGCACACGGCGAGCATGGAGCCGACGGAGAGGTCAATGCCGCCGGTGATGATGATGTAGGTCATGCCGGCCGCCATGATGCCGTTGATGGAGGAACGGCAGAGGACGTTAAGCATGTTCTGGGTGGAAAGGAAATTGTCCGGCTCCAGGAACGTGCAGAGGGAAATGATGAAGATGAGGGAGCAGAACGGAAGCAGTTGTTTTGCGAAGCGGTTCATATGGATAATACTCCTGAGTTGAGTGTCAGCAGACGGCGAAGTGCATGACTTCTTCCTGTGTGGTTTTGGCGGTTTCGAGCTGGGCGGCGAGGCGCTTCCTGCGGAAGACGAGCAGGCGGTCGCAGATGCCGAAGAGCTCGGGCAGCTCGGACGAGATCACGAGGACGCCCTTGCCCGCGGCGGCGAGCTCGTTGATGAGCGTATAGATCTCCTTCTTCGCGCCGACGTCGATGCCGCGCGTGGGCTCGTCGAAGATGATGAAGTCCGGATTGGCGAGGAGCCAGCGCGCCACAAGAATTTTCTGCTGGTTGCCGCCGGAAAGCGAGGACGCTTCGTCATACGGGGACGCCCATTTGAGCTTGACTTTGCCGCCGTATTCGTCCATGAGCGCCTGTTCCTTACTGAAGTTCAGGAGCCATTTCATGCCGGTCGCCTCGTAGTTCGGGAGCATGATGTTGTCCCGGCAGGGCAGGGCGACGCAGAGGCCGCAGCGCTTGCGGTCCTCGGGAAGATACGCGATGCGCCCCGCGATGGCGTCGGCGGGCGTCTTGATGTGGAGCTCCTTCCCGTTCAGGAAGAGCTTGCCCGCGGTGAGCGGCTGGAGGCCGAAGATCGCGCGCGCGGTCTCGGTGCGGCCCGCGCCGACGAGTCCCGCCATGCCGACGACTTCGCCGCGGCGGACCTGGAACGAGATGTCTTCGATGCCTTCGTCGGAGGCGAGATTTTTCGCCTCGAAGCAGACGTCGCCGATCTCGACGCTGCGCGGCGGGTAGTAGTCGGAAAGCTCGCGGCCGACCATCTCGTGCACGATGCGCTGGACGGTGTATTCGGAGAGCGGGCCGGAGGAGACGACCGCGCCGTCGCGCAGGATGCTGATGTCGTCGGCGAGGTCCATGACCTCTTCCAGACGGTGCGAGATGTAGATGATGGTGAGGCCGCGTTTGCGGAGGTCCTTCACGATGGAGAAGAGCTGTTCGGCCTCCTTCTCGGAGAGCGAGGACGTCGGTTCGTCCATCACGATGATCTTCGCATTGCGCTCCAGCGCCTTCAGCAGCTCGACGATCTGGCAGTCGCCGGTCGACAGCGTGCTGATGAGCGCGTCGGGATCGAGGTCGAAGTTGTTTTCCTTGATGATGGCGCGGGCGCGTTCGCGCATCGCCCTGGAGTCCATGCGCCCGAACTTCATGATCTCGCGCCCGAGGAAGATATTGTCCGCGACGGTGAGGTCGCCCGCCAGGTCGAGTTCCTGGTAGAGCATGGAGATGCCGCGGTCGAGCGAGTCTTTCGGGGAGAGCAGTTCGACGCGTTCGCCGAAGAGTTCGATATAGCCGGAGTCCGGGGTGTGGATGCCGGAGAGGACTTTCATGAGGGTGGATTTGCCGGCGCCGTTTTCGCCGCAGAGGGCGTGCACGGTGCCCGGCCGCGCCGAGAAGCTGACGCCGGACAGGGCTTTCACCGGGCCGAACGTCTTGACGATGTCGTGCATCGCCAGAGAGTATTGAGAGGTGTTTTCCGCCATGGTCAGAGCCCCAGCGCGGAGGGGAACTCCGCTTTCATCTGTTCGAGGTTGGTCTTGTCGACGATCATGCTGGGGATCGGTTTGAGCTTATTGACGCTCTTGCCGTCCAGGAGCTCGACCGCGATCTTCACGCCGGAGTAGCCGATCTCGTACGGATTCTGCACGATGAGGGAGTCGACCTCGCCCTTTTCGATACCTTCGAGGAGGACCGGGTCGGAGTCGAAGCCGACGAATTTGACCTTGCCCGCGAGGCCCTGCGTCTGGAGCGCCTTGTACGCGCCGACGGAGACGGGCTGGTTGACAGCGAAGACGCCGTCTGTGTCGCTGTGCTTGGTGAGCATGTCGACGGTCTTCTGGCGGGCGTCCTCGACCGTGCCGAGCGTGTACTGTTCCGCGACGAGCTGGATGCCGGGGAATTCCTTCGCGAGCGTTTCCTTGAATCCCTTCGCGCGGTCGTCGGTGGAGGCGGAGTTCTGGATGAAGCACGTGAGGATGACCTTGCCGTGTCCGTTCAGTGCCGCCCCGAGCCTGCGCGCGGCGTCGGCTCCGCCCGCGACGTTGTCCGTGGCGGCGAAGGAGTCGTACTTGTCGGTCTCGATGCTGGAGTCGATGATCACGACCGGGATGCCGGAGGCCTTCGCCTTTTCGACCGGGCGGACGAGCGCCTTGGAGTCGTTCGGGCCGAGCACGAGCGCGACCGCGCCGCGGGTGAGGGAATCCTCGACCGACTGGATCTGCTTCTCACGGTCGTTTTCCTGTTCGGGGCCGTTCCAGCTGATCCTGTAGCCTTCCTCCTCGCCCGCCTTTTCCGCGCCCTTGCGGACGACTTCCCACCACATGGAGGCGGTTCCCTTCGGGATGACGGCGATGGTCTTGCCGGTCTGCGCCTTGCCCGCCGCGGCTTTGCCGGAGGTGAGGCCGAGCGCGGCGGGGAATTTCGCCTTCATTTCGTCGAGGTTGGACTTGTCGACGATCATGCTGGGGATCGGCTTGAGCTTTTCGACTTTTTCGCCTTTCAGGAGCGCGACGGCGGTCTTCACGCCGGAGTAGCCGATCTCGAACGGGTTCTGCACGATGAGGGAGTCGACCTCGCCCTTTTCGATACCTTCGAGGAGGACCGGGTCGGAGTCGAAGCCGACGAATTTCACTTTCCCGGTCAGACCCTGCGTCTGGAGCGCCTTGTACGCGCCGACGGAGACGGGCTGGTTGACCGCGAAGACGCCGTCGGTGTCGCCGTGCTTGGTGAGCATGTCGACGGTCTTCTGGCGGGCGTCCTCGACCGTGCCGAGGGTGTACTGTTCGGCGATCAGCTCAATGCCGGGGAATTCCTTGGCGAGCGTTTCCTTGAAGCCCTTGGCGCGGTCGTCGGTGGAGGCGGAGTTCTGGATGAAGCAGGTGAGGATGACTTTGCCGTGTCCGTTCAGTGCCGCGCCGAGTCTGCGTGCGGCGTCGGCTCCGCCCGCGACGTTGTCCGTGGCCGCGAAGGAGTCGTAGTTGTCGGTCTCGATGCTGGAATCGATGATCACGACGGGGATGCCGGACGATTTCGCCTTTTCGACCGGGCGGACAAGCGCCTTGGAGTCGTTCGGGCCGAGCACGAGCGCCTTGATGCCGTGCGTGAGGGCGTCTTCGACCGACTGGATCTGCTTCTCGCGGTCGTTTTCCTGTTCGGGGCCGTTCCAGCTGATGGTGTAGCCTTCTTCCTTGCCGGCCTGTTCCGCGCCGCTGCGGACGACTTCCCACCACATGGAGGCGGTGCCCTTCGGGATGACGGCGATGATGTTGCCGGACTTGTTTGCGCCGGAGGTCATGTGCTGGATCTTCCGGATGACGCCGGAAGTAAACAGCACGGCCGAGACGGCGAGGATCAGAATGACCGCGATGTTGTTCTTTTTCATGGGGTGGATCAGCTCCTTGTCATGTTATATGTTTGGTAAAAAAATACGGTAAAAGAAACGCGGGGTGTCCGCGATTTCATCACTATAGCCTTTTTCGCGCAAAAAATCAAGCTGACTTGTGAAAAAATGTGAAAATAACGTAAGATTAACGTAGAAAAAGTTTTTTTCACTGTGTTTGCGATTGGCTGCGCAACGGTACGAAAGACGGGGCCTGGGGTCTCTGCCGAAACGCCGTGCGGCTTCCCTTTACCATTTTCCGCAGTTTTCCCGACGCGGATTTGTCGCGAAAAGACGGGAAAACTATTTGAAAAATATGGATTTAGCGGTATATTATATGTTCAATATTTTTCCGGTTCGATTCATCTTTTCTTATCCCATACCTAAAATGTCATCGCTTCAACATGCTTCCGGCGTCCCCCCGAAAAAGACCGGTCCGGTTGCATTCCTGAAAAAGCTCGTTTCCCTGATCCGGGGCAGGGAGGGCGACAACAAGACCTACACGAAGGGTCCGATCGCCGGCACGATGCTGCGCACTGCGCTCGTGATGCTGCCCGGCACGCTCGCGATCAGCGGCTACAACCTGGTCGACGCGTATTTCGTGGGGCGGCTGGACGGTGACGCGCCGATGGCGGCGATCGGGCTGACCGCGCCGCTCGTGATGATCTGCGGCTGCCTGTTCCACGGGCTGTCGGCGGGCGTGATGACGACGACCGCGCAGGCGTTCGGCGGGAAACGCCGCTGGCGCGCGGAACAGCTCGTGAGCACGGGTCTGCTCCTGATCACGCTTTTCTCGTTTGCGCTGGCTGTCCTCGGCCCGCTCGCGACGCGCGGCATTTTCAAGTCCGTGAAACACGCCTCGCCGGAAGCGATCCGGCTTGCCACGGCGTACATGGACATCTGGTTCTGGGCGTGCGTGTCGTCCGCGCTCGGCATGAGCGGGAACAACCTGCTCGTGACGGCCAACGACTCCAAGATGGCGAGCGCGACGATGGTGCTGGGGCTGGCCTCGAACGCCTTCCTCGATCCGCTGTTCATGTTCAAAAAGGCCGTTTGCGGCATCCCGCTCGGATTCGGCCTGGGCGTGGTCGGCGCGGCATGGGCGACCGTGATGGCGCAGGTGATCGGCACGAGCGCGGTCCTGCTGATCCTGTGGAAAAAGCACCA
>JAFXUM010000107.1 GCA_017524965.1 Lentisphaeria bacterium
CATCGTGCCGCTGCTGGGCGAGAACCGCATCCTCGTGAAATACGGCATGGAGATGCTGAAGAAGCAGCTCCGACCCGGCGTCAACGCGCTGATCCAGCACGCGAAAGTCGAGTCGAACATCCAGCCGTCCGACATCACGTTCAAGCTCGCGCCTCGCCTCAACGCCGCCGGCCGCCTCGGCAACGCCTCGTCCGCGCTCGCCCTCATGACCGCCGACAACATCGTGGACGCTTACGAATACGCCGCCAAGCTCGACGAATTCAACCAGCGCCGCCAGGCGAAGGAACAGGAGATCTTCCTCCAGGCGAAGGCCCAGGTGGAAAGCGCCCCCGGATTCGCCTCGAATATGTCGATCATCGCCGCCGGCGAGAACTGGCATCAGGGCGTCATCGGCATCGTGGCATCGCGGTTCGCGCGCGACTACAACCGCCCGACCATCGTCCTCACGATCATCGGCAACGAAGCGCACGGCTCCGGCCGCAGCGTCGGCACGCTCAACCTCATCAAGATCCTGTCCCGCTGCTCGCATCTGCTGACCCGCTACGGCGGACACCCGATGGCCGTCGGCCTCGGCATGAACAAGGACAAGATCGCCGAGTTCCAGCAGGAATTCGAGAAGTGCGTGCGCGAGGAGGCCAAGCCGTCCGACCTGACCAACTACATCAACTACGACGGCGTGGTGCGGCTGGACGAGCTCAACGAGGAGTTCTTCCACTACCACGGCATGCTCGGACCCTTCGGGCACGGCAATCCGCAGCCGCTCTACCTGATCCGCGGCCTCGAGATCGCGCGCCTGCTGCCGATCCGCCCGGTTCACACCAAGGGCGTGTTCATGGACGAATACGGCAGCACCTGCGACTTCATCGCGTTCAACAAGCGCCTGGAGATGGGGATGCGCTGGGACGTCATCGCGCAGCCGCAGATGAACGAATACTACGGCGAACGCAAACGCCAGCTTCAGGTGATCGACTTCCGTCCGTCCGCAGACTGAGCGTATCGCACCTCAAAAAAACGCAACGGCCGTTCCATTTCCGGGACGGCCGTTTTTTTTCGCGCGAACGGGAATGTCCCGGCCGGTCAATTCGCCGTCCCGTTTTCCCTGTTCCGCTCCAGAAGATACAGACTGCGGAAGAGGTTGTACGTCCTGATTGCGGGAAGATACACGCCCCATTCGTAATAATGCCGGAGGATGGCTTTGACCTCGAAAACCATGTTTTTCCGGTTCTGCGCTTCCGCGGCCCTGCGCATCCACTGCTGCAGCTCCGTGTCGTCCGCGGAGGAATACAGGACCGATGCGGAATCGCCGGCCAGGTCGTATTTCACGATGAGCCCGTTGCCGTTGTACACGTTGTATGTCAGAAAGAACAGGACATAATTCCTGCCGAAGTATACCGGGCTGAACACCAGATCGGTCTGCCTGAACCTGCCGGGGACGGGCGGAATGTCCAGCAGAGAGCATATTTCCTTCCCGTTCCGGTACAGCCTGCCGTTGAGGGCATAGGCCAGCACATCCTTCCTGTCCGTGATGCAGAATCGGCTGAGCGGCGCGGGCAGGTCGATCTCGTACGTCTCGTCATGCTTGAACGCGTTGTAGACCGAATAGCGGAAACGGTACTTCGCGGCCAGTTTTTCCTCGACAAGCTTCCTCTGTTTCCGGGGAGGGCTTTTCCGGAACGCGGGGGAGGGATCGTTTCCCGCCTGCCGGTAATCCAGCAGATAATCGATCTCCTCCGCGTTGGATTCCGAGACCCCGCCTTGCTCCAGAATATAAAGCTCCCCGGTCCCCTCCGAATAATAATACCGGTTCTCGTCCGGACAGACCGTTCCCTCCTTGAACCACGATTTCCGGTCGTTCTCCCTGACCGTGAATTCCTTTGACACGTCTCCCTCCGTAAACCGGACCCGGAGCGGCGACTCCGAAACGAGCGAGAACCGCGCCGGCACGCGGACCGCGCTGACGGCGGGCGTTTTCTCCGGGTCGGCATTCAGCCGGATCCCGGCCGGCGTCTTCTTCTTTTCCAGGACCCGGTCATTTTTCGTCATGACCAGCGTACCCGGCGGATCAGGGAAATACACCAGCCGGACCTGTCCCGGAGTGTTCATCCTGTTCAGCCCGGAGCCGGAGATGGTCCCGTCGCGGCCGATCAGATAAAAGAAGTCTCCCAGCGTTTCGGAATGCGTTTTCCACCAGCCGGGAGTCGCGGCGGTAAATTTTCTCTGCTCCGCGTCGTATTCCTCCCCGGATATCTGGAAAAAGAACAGCAGTTCGCCGTCGTTGCACAGGACATAGGAGCCGTTGAAGTCCATGGACTCCCTGTATTTGCGGATTGCGTCCTCGGAGCAATGACCGGCGACCGCTTGCGGGATGGTGCAACACCCCTGTCCGGCGTCCCATGCGGCGAAATTCATGAACATGTCGATCAGGATGAGGAGAAGCGTGTTCATTTCCGGTTCCCTGTGGTGTTGCGTGCGGACAGAATATTTTCGATTCGGATGCGGATGAAAGATGCTCTTATAACGATAGCACGGAGTTGGGGAAAGTCAAATCCGAATCAACATATTTTTAACTTTTTTTTTGAGTATGTGCCAGGGCAGGCGAAAAAACATGCTCCTCCGGTCGATTCCGAAAAAGAATGCCGCCCGCGCCAGGCATGGAAACGAGGCGGACGGGCGGCTGTTCCGTAATGGAAAAAGGGATGCGCGGCCGGTCAGACGGTCATGATCTCCTTTTCCTTGTCGGCGCAGACGGCGTCGAGGTTCCTGACGTATTCGTCGGTGAGCTTCTGGATCTTGTCGAGGAGTTCCTTGAGCTCGTCCTCGTTGATGACGGAATCCTTCTCCATCTTCTTGGCGGTCTCGTTGCCGTCGCGGCGGATGTTGCGCACGGAGACCTTCGCTTCCTCGCAGCGGGCCTTCACCTGCTTGGTGAGCTGCTGGCGGCGTTCGCCGGAGAGCGGGGGGATGGGCAGACGGATGACTTTGCCGTCGTTGAGGGGCGTGATGCCGATGTTGGAGGCGATGATCGCCTTTTCGATCTTCGCGAGCGCGGACTTGTCCCACGGCTGAATGGAGATCGTGCGCGCGTCGGGCGTGGAGATGCCCGCCACGTCGCGCAGTTTGGTCTGCGTGCCGTAGTATTCGATCGTGATGGGCTCGACGAGCGCGGTCGACGCCTTTCCGGTGCGGATGGCGGAAAAATCGTGCTTCATGGATTCTTCCGACTTCATCATGCGTTCTTCGAGTTCGTCGAGAAGATTGCTCATTTCGTTCATGGGTAATGCTCCTTCCTTTCGCCGGGCGGCTGCCGGGCCGGTTACTTATTTTCCGAGTAGAACTTGTTGATGCGTTCGGCGACGTCGAGGTACTTGATGTCGACGGCGTAGATCTGCTTGAAGCAGTCGAGCGCTTCCTTCTTCTTGCCCATGGAGTCGTAGGTGCAGCCGAGGTGGTACAGGGTGACCATCTTGTCGGCGTTCATGGTGGGCATGTCCTCGAGGGCGCGGTTGAACTGTTCGATTGCCATGTCGAACTGGTTCTTGGCGGCGAAGCAGCGGCCGAGGTAGACGATGGCGATCAGGCGGTGCTGCGGGTTGCGCTGGGCGATCTGGAACTGTTCCAGAGCGTCGTCGACGGCGCCGCCTTCCCAGAGGAGTTCGGCGTATTCGAAGCGGATCTGGAGGTCGTTCGGGTACAGGCGGATGCGGTCCTGATAGCGTTCCATGCGGTAATCGTAGTTGGCCTTGATCTCGGCGTCGATCTCTTCCTGGGGCTTGCCTTCGGCCTTCATCTGTTCGACCTTGCGCTTCGAGATGGCGGTGTTGGCTTTTTCGATCGCCTTGTCGATGGCCGGGTCGAGCGTGCCCATCTTGTTGACGATCCAGTTGTACGCCTCGATGGCCTTTTCGTATTCCTCGGCGCGGAGGTAGAGTTCGGCGAGGCGGCGGCGGGTGTCGATGGACTCGTTGCCCTCGGCGATCTCCTTGGAGTATTTCTCGATCATATCGCGGATATCGTCCTCGGCGCGGATGATGCGGTCGCCCTGGTCCTTGTTGCTCTTGTTGAGGTTCTTCTTGAAGTCGGACTGTTCGCCCTGGCCCCACTTGCCCTTTTCCATGGAGGCGAGGGCGGCGGCTTCACGCAGGAGCGCGAGTTTTTCGAGGTCGCCGGGATACTTGTCGGCGAGCTTCTGGCAGATGGTGAGGTATTTGATGCCCTGACCGTCGGCCTTGTAGTATTCGCCGAGCTTGACGATGTTGGCTTCGTTCTTGTCGTCCTTTTCCACGAGGAGCTCGTAGGCTTCCACGCAGATGAACATCGCGTTGAGCTTCTTGGCGGATTCGGCGAGGAGCGTGAGCGCGGCGGGATTGAAGATGTTGTATGCGAGGGCTTCTTCCGCCTGGTCCATGGCCTCTTTCGGCTTCTTCGCCTTCAGCATGTTGCCCTTCATGATGGGGCCGAGCGCCTTGACCTGGGAGAGCGTCTTGGCGACGGCACTCATCTTCGCGAAATAGTCGCGCTCGCACTTACGGAGTTTTTCGCGGGCGTCGAGGAATCCGGGGTCGAACTGCACGATTTCCTTGAAAAGCGTGATCGCATACTGCAGATTGTTCTGGTTCATGACCTGCATTGCCTTGGTGTAGGCGGACTTGGTCCCTGCGGGAACGTCTTTCAAGGTCTTTTTGACGATTTCCATAAGTAAGAAACCTCCTCATGGGGTTGAAAAATGCCTGTTCGCGGTGTATAATATAAATATAACACTACAACCGAAACGCGGGAAAATCAAGTCCCGCACCCTTCTTTTTTTCATTTTTTTGGAGTTTTCCGCCTTGTTCGAGCATGAAAACGACACGATCGCGGCCATCTGCACCGGCGCCGGCGGCGCGGTCGGCATCATCCGCATCTCCGGGCCGCGTGCTCTCTCCACGGTCCGCGCGGTCTGGCGCGGCAGACGCATGCCCGGGCCTGAGTATCCGCGCGTGATGCTGTACGGGCACATCGTGTCCGGGGCGGGCGCGGGGGAACCCTCGCTCGCGGTCTTCATGCCCGGTCCGCACAGCTTCACGGGCGAGGACGTGGCGGAGATCCACTGTCACGGCGGCAGCTTCGCCGCACGGCGCGCGCTCCGGCTGGTGCTGCAGGCGGGCGCACGGCTCGCGCAGAACGGCGAATTCACGCGGCGGGCGTTCCTGAACGGCAAACTCGACCTGACGCAGGCCGAGGGCGTCCTCGACCTCATCAACGCCGGCAGCGAACGCGCCGGGCTTCTCGCCGAACGCCGCCTCAACGGCGCGGTCGGTTCGCTCGTCCGCGAAATCCGCGCGGAGATCGTCCATTTGCTCTCCGAATGCGAATCCCGCCTCGATTTCTCCGAGGAGGACCTCGACTGGATGCCGCCGGACGTGCTGTGCGAAACGATCGGCGCGCTGCGGAAACAGGCGGCGGACCTCGCGCTCACGGCGCGCACGGGCGCGCTCATCCGCGACGGCGTTTCCCTGGTCATCGCCGGGCCGCCGAACGCGGGGAAATCCAGCCTGCTCAACCGCATGCTCGGCTACGACCGCGCGATCGTCACGCCCGTCCCCGGCACCACGCGCGACACGCTGGAGGAATCCGTCTCCATCGGCGGCATCGCGTTCCGCGTGACCGACACGGCCGGACTTCGCGACGCGGAGCAGGCCGATCCGGTCGAGGCGATGGGCATGGAGCGTTCGCAGCAGTCCCTCGGCGCGGCCGACATCGTGCTGTGGCTGCTGGACGCCTCGGCTCCGGCGGAAAGTTTTCCCGCTCAATTCGAGGCTATGAAGCGTGCAGAAACCGCCGTGCGCGGCAAGTTCATCCCCTGCTGGAACAAGATGGACGGCGCGGCGATGGACCCGGACGAACTCGACCGGGCGTATCCTGATGAAAAAACAGACACGGATCATACAGCCGCAAAACAGCCCGTTTTCGAGCATATTTCCGCCCGGACCGGCGATGGCATCGAGCATCTTTTCCGCCGTCTCGAAGAAACCGCATGGGACGGTCTGCCGCCCGCCGCGCAGTCCGGTGACGCCGTCGTCTCGGAACGCCACGCCGTGCTGCTCGAACAGGCCGCGAAACACCTCGACGCCGCATGCGAATGCGTGCGCGCAGAGTCGTGGGAGCTCGCGGGGAGTTCGCTCCGCACCGCCGCCGAGCTGACCGGCTGCATCACGGGCGAGACCGCCACGCCGGACGTCCTGGACGAGATCTTCTCCCGGTTCTGCATCGGGAAATGACCTGAAAGCGGGCGAAAAAAAGCTCCGCATTTGCGCGGAGCGTGGAACGAAACGATTTGTTTATTGAAAAACGGGCGCCGCCTCGCACGGACAGCGCCCTTTTTTTGCACTCAGATGAGCTTCAGCGCATCGTCGAGCGCGCCGATGATGTCGTCGACGTTTTCGAGGCCGATGGAGAGGCGGATGAGCTCGGGCGGAAGACCCGCCTTGATCTGGTCCTCCTCGCTCAGCTGCGAATGCGTCGTGCTGGCGGGGTGGATGATGAGGCTCTTGGCGTCGCCGACGTTCGCGATGATCGTGAAGAGCGCGACGTTGTCCACGAGCTTCTGCGCGGCTTCCGCGCCGCCCTTCACGCCGAACACGACCATGCCGTTCGCGCCGTCCGGCAGATATTTCTTCGCCAGCGGCTGGAATCCCGGATACTTGACCCAGGCGGCCTTCGGATGGTTCTTCAGGAAGTTCGCGACCGCGAGGCCGTTTTCGCTGTGGCGCGCGGTGCGGAGCGGGAGGGATTCGAGGCCCTGGAGGAAGATCCAGGCGGCGTCCGGCGCGAGCGTCGGGCCCTGGTTGCGGAGGCCGACCGTGCGGAGGCGCAGGATGAACGCCAGCGGATTGTTCGGGCCGAGGTCGTGCGCGAAACGCAGGCCGTGGTAGCCGCGGTCGGGCTGGTTGTACAGCTCGAATTTCGGGTCGGTCCAGTCGAAATTGCCCGCGTCGACGACCGCGCCGCCGATGGCGGTGCCGTGTCCGCCGATCCACTTCGAAAGCGAGTGGATCACGATGTTCGCGCCGTGCTCGATCGGACGGAGCAGGGTGGGGGGCGTGAACGTGGAGTCGACGATGAGCGGGAGGTGGTGCTTCTGCGCGATCTTCGCGTAGGCTTCGATGTCGGCGATGTCGAGGCCGGGGTTGCCGACGGTCTCGATGTAGATGGCGCGGGTGTGTTCGTTGATCGCGCGTTCGACCGCGTCGAAGTCGTTCACCTGTGTGAAGTTCACCTTGATGCCCTGCTGCGGCAGGATCGCGTCGAACTGCGTGAACGTGCCGCCATAGAGGTTGTTCGCCGCCACGATCTCGTCGCCCTGTTTCGCGATGTTCGTGATCGTGAAGTAGATCGCCGCCGTGCCGGAGGAGACGGCGAGGGCCGCCTTGCCGCCGTCGAGCGCCGCCAGACGCTGTTCGAGCACGTCTTCGGTCGGGTTCATGAGGCGGGCGTAGATGTTGCCGGTTTCGCGCAGGCCGAAGAGGTCGGCGCCGTGCTTGGAGTTGCGGAACGCGTAGGCCGTGGTGCGGTAGACCGGGACGGCGCGGGAAAGCGTGGTCGGGTCGGGGACCTGTCCGGCGTGGATGGCGAGGGTTTCGATGCGGTATTGTTTGTTGTCGGCCATGGTAGTATCTCCTTATGCGAACGGATGAGGAAGTGTTCGTTGGTTCGTTTTTGTGTTCAGTGCGGTTTGAAGCGGTTGGTGAGCGTGGGGATTACTTGATCGGACTCCTGGCTGTGTTGTTTGATTTAGAATGTCTATCAAAAAAGTTGTGATTCGGTTCGGAAAAAATACCGGAGCGGGCTCCGGAACGGTGCTGACGGAACTAATATAGCACGGAAAAACGGAAAGTCAAGCGAAATCACTATAAATTTGGTAGATTTTTTTATGCGGCCGGCCGGAGAGGGGGCGTTGCGGGCGGAAACGTCCGGCGGCTGTCCGGCTTCACTTCAGCTCGTAGCCGAAATTGAAGAGCGCTTCGCCGGGTTCGTCGGCGCGGGCGTCCCGGAGGTCGGTCAGATACGCAGCGAAACCGCGGACGCGCGGCAGGCCCATGACCTTGTCCGCCGTGATCTGCGTGAGCACGCCGTGGTGCGAGACGCGGAAGACGTTGCCGCGTGCGTCCTGCATGTCGCCGTTGACCTGGATCGCGGCGCGCGTGGAGAGCAGGACCGGACGCCCGAAGATGAACTGTTCGGCGGGTACGGGCGACTTGCGCACGAACGCCTCAAGCTCGGCGCGTTCGAGTTCGACCCACGCCTGCACCGAGGACGCGCCGAGGCGGCCGAATTCGCGCGCGGCGAAGGAATTGCAGCAGGGCAGGGGAAACCCGGTGCGGACCGTGAGGCCGGGATAGGGCTTCAGGAGCGTGAAATGCTGGAGCGCGGTCACGCGGACGGTCTTTCCGCCTTTTCTGACGAAACGGTCGAGCGCGGCGGCGATCTCCGGCAGGGATTTCTGCGGGATGTAGAACGGCAGAAGGAGTTCTTCGTGCGGAGACGGGTCGTCGGCGAGCTCGCGGATGACGGTCATGCCGGGCGACGGCGGACGCACTCCGCGCGGCAGGATCACGCATTCCCGGACAGATTCGAGGTCGGCAGGACGGCGGATGAGTTCGTAATCTGCGAGAAGATTTTTCAGCGAATCTGCGGCGGGATCGGGGCGTTCCTGCGCCGGGATGTCCTCCGCGAACGCCGTGAGCTCGCGCCGGACGGATTTCAGCACGCTCGCGGGCAGGAAGAATCCGCCGTCGACCTCAGCCTGAACGGACGAGAAGACGAAATCCGGGGAGCCTTCGCCCTCGAACGCCGCCGCGAGGGAGTCCGGCGTGACGGGGTGCGCCGTGGCGGGCGCGAGTTCGAGCGGCTTGTGGAACGTGCGGCCGCAGAGGTCGGCGGTCAGGCCGGAGGCGTCGAGGCGCAGTTTGAGCGGGATCTCGGGACGCGGCGCGGGGAGCGACGCCACGCGGCGCGAGTAGTCCGATGTGGATTCGCCGGTCTTGTAGACGATCGAGCCGGGCGCGGCCGTCGTGTCCGCCGCCATGCGGA
>JAFXUM010000108.1 GCA_017524965.1 Lentisphaeria bacterium
AGCAGCACACGATCAAGGTGGTTGTGAACGTGGAGCCGGGGCATTTCTCCTCAATGGAAGAGGCATACGCGAGCGCGACGCACCGGATCGCCGCGATCATCGACAAGATCTGCCGCCGCGCGGCGTCGCACCGGGATTATGTGTCCGACACGCACGTGGAGCTGAAGCCCGAGATGACGCACGAGGCGTTTCTGGAGATCGTGAAGCGGGCGAAACACTGCATCGTGGAGGGCGAAGTGATCCAGGTCGTGCCCTCGCAGGCGTTCTCCGCCGAATCCGACATCCCGCCGTTCAGCATCTACCGTGCCCTGCGCCTCATCAACCCCTCGCCATACATGTTCTACCTGAAGCTCGGCGGCGACATCCTGATCGGCTCCTCGCCGGAAACGCTCGTGAAACTCGAAAACGGCGTTTCGCTGGTGCGTCCGATCGCCGGGACGCGTCCGCGCGGAGCCACACCCGAAAAGGACATCGCGCTGGAGAAGTCGCTCATCGGCGACGAGAAGGAACGCGCGGAACACCTGATGCTGGTCGACCTCGGGCGCAACGACATCGGGCGCACGGCAAAACCGGGCAGCGTCCTCGTCTCCGATTTCATGCACGTGGAACGCTACTCGCACGTGATGCACCTGGTCAGCAGCGTGGAGGGCCGGATCCGCGACGACCGCGACGCGTTCGACCTGGTCTCCACGGCGTTCCCCGCCGGCACGCTCAGCGGCGCGCCGAAGATCCGCGCCATGGAGATCATCCACGAGCTCGAACCCGGCCCGCGCGGCTTCTACGGCGGAGCGGTCGGGTATTTCAGCTGCGACGGCAACATGGACCTCGCGATCACGATCCGCACGATCGAGGTCTCCGGACGCCGCCTGAAAGTTCAGGCCGGATGCGGCATCGTGGCGGACTCCGTGCCGGAGATGGAGTATCAGGAAACCCTCAACAAGGCGCGTGCGCTCTTCAAAGCCGTGGAATTCGCGGAGAAAGGCCTCAGATAACATGATCTTCATGCTTGACAACTTCGATTCGTTCACCTACAACCTGGTGCACATGCTCGCGAAGACCGGACAGGAGATCGTCGTGAAACGCAACCGCGACGTCACGCCCGCCGAAGTCCTCGAAATGAACCCTCGGGCGATCATCCTGTCGCCCGGCCCCGGCCGTCCGCAGGCCGCCGGGTGCATGATGGACCTGATCGCCGCGACGGCGGGAAAGGTCCCGATGCTGGGCGTCTGCCTCGGACACCAGGCGATCGGCGCGCACTTCGGCGCGGAGGTCGTCCACGCGAAGAGCATCATGCACGGCAAGACCTCGGCGATCCGCCACGACGGACAGGGCCTTTTCGCCGGGCTGCCGCAGGGATTCAGCGCCGTACGTTATCACTCGCTCGCGCTCCTCGCGTCGAGCATCCCGGCGTGCATGACCGTGTCCGCGAAGACGGACGACGGCGAGATCATGGGCGTCCGCGTCACGCCCGAGGGCGGCGCGGTGATCGAGGGCATCCAGTACCACCCGGAATCCATCATGAGCGAATTCGGGCTGAAACAGATCAACAATTTCCTGAGAGAGGCGGGCATCTTATGCTGAATGAAGCTCTGAAAAAAGTCATCGCGGGCGGCGTGCTCACCGAATCCGAAAGCGCCGCCATGGTCGAAGCCATCGCGAACGGCGAAAACATGTGCGCCGCCGCCGGACTCCTCGCCGCGCTCGCCATGCGAGGAGAAAGCGTCTCCGAAATGACCGGGGCCGCCGGATTCCTGCGCGACCGCATGACCGCCGTGGACGCGGGCGACTGCGCGGACATCGTCGGGACCGGAGGCGACGGCGGGCGCTCCTTCAATATTTCGACCGCCGCGTCGTTTGTGGCGGCGGGTGCGGGCGTCCGCATGGCGAAACACGGCAACCGCGCGGTCTCCGGCAAATGCGGCGCGGCCGACGTGCTGGAGGAGCTCGGCGTGCCGCTGAACGGCGAACCGGAGAAGCTGGCGGACTCGATCCGCGGCAACGGCATCGCGTTCCTCTTCGCGCGCAATCTGCACCCCGTGATGGCGAAGGTCGCCCCCCTGCGGCGCGACCTCGGGATCCGCACCATCTTCAACCTCGTCGGCCCGCTCGCGAACCCCGCCCGCGCCGTGTACATGGTCGTCGGCGTCTACCACGAACGCCTCGTCATGCCGTTCGCCGAGGTTCTGCGGAACCTGGGCGTGCGGAACGGATTCGTGGTGCACAGCGAGGACGGCCTCGACGAGATCTCCAGCCTCGCCGTCACGCACGCCGCAGCGCTTTCGCCGGACGGCATCCGCGAACTCGTCATCGAACCGAAGGAACTGCTGGACGATCCCGCGTTGCGCGAAGGCACGCTCGCGGGCGGCGACAAGTCGGAAAACAGCCGCATCCTGCTCGACATTCTCTCCGGGCGCGACCGCTCAGCCAAGCGCGGAGCCGTGCTCCTGAACGCCGCCGCCATCTGCGCCGCCGCCGGGCTCGGCGACTCCATCCGGTCGTGCATCCCCCTCGCGGCGCAGTCCATCGACTCCGGCGCGGCGCTCGACAAACTCCGGAGGATCCGCGCATGAAACGGGACATTCTGAACGAGATCGTGGAGCGAAACCGTCCGGCGCTCGAACAAAAAAAACAGGAACTGCCGTTCGACAGGCTCGCCGCAATCGCCGCCGAAGCCCCGGAACGCGCGAGCTTCGCGGAAGCGTTTCGCGGACCCGGCATCCATGTGATCGCCGAGCTCAAGAAGGCGTCGCCTTCGAAAGGCATGATCCGCGAAGACCTCGACGTGCCCGTGCTGGCGAAGTCGCTGAAGGACGCCGGCGCCGCGGCGCTGTCCGTGCTGACCGAGCCGTTCTATTTCAAAGGCGGACTTGAGAACCTGCGCCTCGTGGCGGAAACGGTCTCCCTCCCGCTTCTGCGGAAGGACTTCATCTTCGACCCATACCAGATCCTCGAGGCGAAGGCGAACGGCGCGTCCGCCATCCTGCTGATCGCCGCCATGCTGACTGCCGACGAGTTCAGGCGCCTGCTGGATTTT
The DNA here is from genome assembly GCA_017524965.1 of Lentisphaeria bacterium. Lineage (GTDB taxonomy): Bacteria > Verrucomicrobiota > Lentisphaeria > Victivallales > UBA1829 > UBA1732. Next base: position 3,035 of record JAFXUM010000108.1, read on the forward strand.
GCGCACCAGTGCGGCCTTGCCGTGCTCGGGGAAGCCCACACGGAATCCGAACTCGAACTTGCCGCGTCCGCCGATCTGGTCGGCGTGAACGCCCGCGACCTGAAGACCTTCTCGACCTCGCTGAAACGTTCCGCCGAGCTGATCGCCAAGCTCAAATCCTGCGGGAAACCGGTCGTCGCGGAAAGCGCCGTCCGCACGCACGAGGACATCAATATGCTCCACGGCGCGGGCGCGACGGGATTCCTGATCGGCGAGACTCTCATGCGTGCCGCCGATCCCGGCGCGAAACTGAAGGAGTTGCTCTCATGCTGCTGAAACTCTGCGGGATCACGCGTCCGGAGGACATGGCGGCGGCGGAACATGCCGGGGCGGCTTACGCAGCCATGATCCTCGTCCCCGGCACGCCGCGATTCGTCCCGCGCGAACGCATCCCCGTCCTCCTGGCGGCTGCGCACATCAAAAAGGTCTTCGTCGTGCGCGACATGCCGCTTGCCGAGCTCAACGCCCTGATCGCGGAGTTCCGCCCGGACGCCGTCCAGCTCCACGGAAACGAGTCTGCCGACTACGCGCAGTCCATAACCGGGACGGTCGTCTGGAAGGCGTTCAATCTGAACTCGGAAGCCGTACTCGCCGAGGCGGAGGCGTTCCCCTGCGCACTGGTCGTGGCGGATTCCGGCGGCGGCACGGGACGTCCCTGCCGCTGGGACCTCGCTGCCCGTCTCGCGTCCGTCCGCCCGGTCCTGCTCGGCGGCGGGATCACGCCGGACAACGTGCGCGACGCGATCGCCGAAGTTCATCCCGCCGGAATCGACGTTTCGAGCGGCGTGGAGTCCGCGCCCGGCATCAAAGACCATCTTCTCATTCAAAAACTAGCTGAAAGGATTCGAATATGAACACACATTACGGCATCTACGGCGGCCAGTACGTCGCCGAGACCCTGACCGGGGCGCTCCGCGAACTGGAGAAAGCCTACTTCGACGCCAAACAGGACCCCGCGTTTCAGGCGGAACTCGACGACCTGCTCCGCAACTACGTCGGGCGCGAATCGCCGCTGTACTTCGCGAAACGCCTCACCGAGCACTGCGGCGGCGCGCGCATCTACCTCAAACGCGAGGACCTGAACCACACCGGCGCGCACAAGATCAACAACACCATCGGGCAGGCTCTCCTCGCCCGCCGCATGGGCAAGAAACGCCTGATCGCGGAGACCGGAGCCGGGATGCACGGCGTCGCCACCGCCACCGTCGCCGCCCTCTTCGGCATGGAGTGCGAGGTCTTCATGGGCGAGGTCGACGTGGCGCGCCAGGCCCCGAACGTGGACCGCATGCACGCCCTCGGCGCGAAGGTACGTTCCATCAGGGAAGGCTCGCGCACGCTCAAGGACGCCATGAACGCCGCCCTCCGCGAGTGGACCGCCACCAGCAGGGAGACGTTCTACCTGATCGGCACCGCCGCCGGACCGTACCCCTACCCCATGATCGTGAAGGATTTCCAGTCCGTCATCGGCAAGGAGACGCGCCGCCAGTGCCTCGACCGCTGCGGACGCCTCCCCGACGAGGTCGTCGCGTGCGTCGGCGGCGGCAGCAACGCCATCGGCATGTTCGCCGGATTCCTCGACGATCCCGGCGTGCGGCTGGTCGGCGCGGAGGCGGGCGGACTCGGCATCGAATCCGGCAAGCACGCGGCGAGCATCAACGGCGGCCGCGTGGGCATCCTGCACGGCATGAAGGCGTATTTCCTGCAGGACGCCAACGGCCAGATGCTCGACACGCATTCTGTCTCCGCCGGGCTGGATTACTCCGGCGTCGGCCCGGAGCACTGCTACCTCGCGGACACGAAGCGCGCCGCCTACACCGTCGTGACCGACGAGGAAGCCGTGGCGGCGTTCGACCTGCTCTGCCGCCTCGAAGGCATCATCCCCGCCCTCGAAAGCTCGCACGCCGTGGCGCAGGCGGTCAAGGACGCCCCCGCGCTCGGCCCGGACGGCATCATCGTCGTGAACCTCTCCGGCCGCGGCGACAAGGACATGGACAACATCAAAACGTACAAGGTGAATCATGGACAGGATCTCTGATATTTTCGCTTCGAAAAAACCGCTCGTCGTCTTCACGACCGCCGGTTACCCAGACCCCGCACGCAGCGAAGAGGGCATCGTCGCCGCCGTCGAAAACGGCGCGGACATCATCGAGCTCGGCGTGCCGTTCTCCGACCCGATGGCGGACGGACCCGTCATCGCCGCCGCTTCCCAGCAGACCGCCGAACGCGGCTACAGCATCAGCGACGTGCTCGCGCTCGCGGGCCGCATCCGGGCGAAATTCCCGCGCGTCGGCATCATCCTCTTCAGCTACATGAACCCGATGCTGCATTTCGGGTACGAAGCGCTCTGCGCCGAACTCGCGCGCATCGGCGTCGACGGCATCCTCCCGGTCGATCTCCCGCTCGAGGAACGCGCCGAACTGCTCGGGCCGTGCCGCAAACACGGCCTGCACATGATCCCGCTCGTGTCGCCGCTGACCCCGCCGGAGCGCATCCGCGAGATCGTGGACGGCATGACCGGATTCGTGTACTACATCAACGTCGCGGGCGTGACCGGGGCGCGACGCGGACTCCCCGCCGATTATCCGCGCCTCATGGAACAGGTGAAGAGCCTGACCTCGCTGCCCGTGACGTCCGGGTTCGGCATCGCCGACGCCGAGACGGCAAAGCAGGCGGCCGCCCACGCCGACGGCGTGATCTCCGGCTCCGGCTTTGTGAAAGCCCTCGCCTCCGGCGTGAAGGAAGCCGCCGGCTTCGTCCGCATCCTCGCCGACGCGATCAGGCAATAAGCCATTCCGCCCGTTTTTCGAAAAAAGCCGTCTTCCCCGCTCCCGGACTCCACGCGGAACGGAAGACGGCTTGATTTCATGCGCTTTGATGCTATATTAACCTCGAAACGGCTTTTGAATAATGGACTTTTTGAGGTTGGCATGAAACATCTGGTCGTCTATGTGCATGGAAATGGCGGGAGCGCGGACGAGGCGGAACACTACGGGCCGCTTTTCCCCGGGTGCGAGGTCGCCGGATTCGACTACCGGGCGCGGACACCGTGGGAGGCGCGCGACGAGTTCCCGCGTTACTTCGAACATCTGCACGCGGACTGCGATTCGCTGACCCTGATCGCGAACAGCATCGGCGCGTTCTTTTCCATGACCTCGCTGTCGGCCCAGCATGCCGACCGCGCACTGTTCATCTCGCCCGTCGTGGACATGGAGAAACTGATCGCGGACATGATGGCGCGGGCGAACGTCACGGAAGACGAGCTCCGCGTCCGCGGGGAGATCAAGACCGGGTTCGGCGAAACGCTCTCCTGGGACTGGCTGTGCGACGTGCGTGCTCATCCGGTTCAGTGGACCGTCCCCACGCGCATCCTGTACGGCAGCCGCGACGAACTCACTTCGCCCGAAACGATGTCTGCGTTCGCCGCCCGGATCAACGCCCCGCTCACGGTCATGCCCGGCGGCGAACACTGGTTCCACACCCCGGAACAGATGCGCTTCCTCGACGCGTGGATCGGTGAATCAGTCCTCCTCTAAAAAAGTTGAAACTCTTGAGCAGACGTGAGCTGCGGATTCCTTCAAACAGGAAAGAGACACCGAACATTTATATGTATGTTTTTCAAAAATATTCCATTATTCTCTCCGCCGCCATCTTGAAAAGAAAACAACTGCATGTATATTACCATAAAACGGATTCAACAACAAAACAACTATTTTTGAGGAAAAAGACTCAATACGCATAGAAAGGTTTTCATATGCAAAAGACAACGCTTGGCGACAATAAACAATGTGTTAAATCTCTTCTGCAATCCGGCATAGAATGTCCGTTCCTGATTCCAGAGTATCAGCGTCCTTATGCCTGGACATATGAACAGGTTGAAACTCTTTTTAACGACATTTGGGATCATACAATATTGTCTGGCGATTCAGAAAAGAACAAATACTTCCTAGGAACGATAGTTGCCTATATTAACGAGAATGATGAACAGGAGATTATTGACGGACAGCAACGTATCACGTCGCTTTTTCTTCTTCTACGGGCCATATACGAAAAGCTCCAAAAAAGTGATGGCAAAAGATCCCAGCATTTTTCTAAAGAGATAAGAGAAACCATTTGGCGTACAGACAAATATACGGGAGAAGTTAATTTTGGCGAGATTCTTATTCGCTCAGAAGTTATAAGTAAAGACAGCAATACTATTCTTCAAAAGATTTTGGAAACTGGAACCGCTGATCCCGCTGCAACGGACAGGTATTCAAAAAATTATATTTTCTTTCAGGAGTTGTTTGAAAAAGCTTCGGCAAAAGATCCCTTAATGATTTATGATTTCATCTACACTTTGCTTAACAAAGCTGTCCTTCTCCCCATAATGGCTGTTGATCAGGAAAATGCATTGATGATTTTTTCCACATTGAATGATCGCGGAATGCCACTTTCCGATGCAGACATTTATAAAGCAAAGCTCTATAATAATCAAGGGACAAAAGAAAAAAAGGAGGATTTTATATCAGACTGGATAAAACTTGATGAAGATGCAAAAGGTGCTGGAGAAAGCATTCAACAACTGTTTTATTATTACATGTTTTATCTCCGTGCAACAGAAAATGATAGTAGTTCCACAACACCTGGTGCAAGGAAATATTATTTGGAATCCACAAAGATAAAATCCCGGTTATATTCTCCAAATCTGATGAAGCATCTTTGGGCTATTCTTAATTTTTGGAGTGTAGTATCAAAACAAGCTATTTTTGAAAATGAACCATGGAGCACAAATCAAGACATTCTTCGTGCTTTGGACATTTTAACATCTTATCCAAACGAATTCTGGAAATATCCAGTCATCATATATTATTTGTCGCACAAAGACAAGAGTAGTTTTCAAAAAAGGTTTTTGTTATTTCTCCAGTAACCGCCCAGTGTAATACAGGTCGAGGTTGTGGATAGGGTCTCTTTTTTCGATTTTTTGGAAAACGGCAGACTGGGTGGAATTAATCCAGCGGAGAAGCGACAGGCTTCCAGTTTTGAGGAAGGAGCGAGTCAATCTC
>JAFXUM010000109.1 GCA_017524965.1 Lentisphaeria bacterium
AGCCCGAACCCCTCGAAAAACGACGGAAACACATACAGCGACGCGTGCTTGTAAAGGTCGATGAGGCGTTCGCTGGAAACGAAACCGCCGAACTCAATGGACCCGGCGCACGGGGACGCCTCGGCCTGACGGTGCACTTCCTCCGCTCCGGACCAGTCGGATCCGGCCAGCAGAAGTTTGTACTCGCCCGTGATCTCCGGCGGAAGAAGTTCCCATGCGCGGATCAGGTTCGCGTGGTTTTTGCCGGGCGCCTCGATGCGCGAGACGTAGAGGACGATCTTTTCCGAGGCGTCGTTGGCGTCCCTCGGAAGCGCGCTCTGGTCGACGCCGTTGTAATTCAGCATGATCTTCCCCCTCGGGATCTTCCAGTAACGCACCAGGTCGTCCGCCGTGCTCCGGCTGACCGCGGCCACCACGTCCGGGACGCGTCTGACGCAGTACGGCAGCACATGGCGGATGTAGAACATGCGGAAGACGTCGTATTTCGTCGGGATATGGTACTGGGAAAGATCGTGGACGATCGCGTACGTCTCGCACGGTTTCCGCAGCAGCATGCGACGATTGCCCGCCGTGACGATCAGGCGGTCCCACTTCCCCTTCGGAAGACGCCACGGAAGCAGGAAAAGGCAGTAAAGCATGCTGAACAGAGGACGTGCGGTCCAGGCGGGCAGTACGATGCGGTCGAATCCGGCGAACTCGGGCATGCCGTCCGCGGACGCCTCCAGGATCAGGGTCAGTTCGTGGCCCTGCGCGGCAAGCTCGCGCACGATGTGCCGGATGCAGACGGAAATGCCGGATTTCCCGGAGTCGTACGGAACGCACAGAAGAAGGATCTTCATGCCGCACCTCGGATCATGTTCCGCCAGCCGTGCAGCAGCGCGTCGTCCGTAAACCGGGCGGAAACGAGCTCGCGGCCGCGAAGGCCCATGGCGCGCGCCTCTTCCGGATCGTTCAGCAGACGGTCGACCGCCTGTGCCATTGCATCCGTGTCTCCGGGCGGGACAAGCACGCCGGTCTGCCCGTCGACGAGATACTCGCGGACCGCGCCGACGTCGAATCCGGCAAGCGGCACGCCGTGCGCGAGCGCCTCCGGTCCGACCAGCCCGAACGGTTCCTGCCAGCGCCAGGGCAGCACGACAGCGCGGACGCCCCGGAACGCGTCGTCCGGGTCCGGCGAGTAGCCGTGGAACACGGCCTTGTCTCCGAGCGGTTCCGCAAGCCGCTTTAAATTCACTTCGTCGTTGCCCGTGCCGACCACGTCCAGCACGCAGGGCGTCTTCACCTTGCGCATGGCGGTCAGGAGCTGGTCGACGCCCTTGCCCCGGATGAGCTGTCCGATCGCCAGAATGTGCGGCACGCCGTCCGCTTCGGCGGAGGAAACCGCGTCCGGGACCGTGACCGCGGGCGGGATCAGCGCGATCTTCTCCGCCGGGATGCCCTGCCGGATCAAAACGCTCCGCATGAATCCGGACAGCACGATGAACTCGCCGCAGGCGCGGATCTCCCTCCAGAGCGCGGCGAATCCGCCGAAGTTGGCGCGGAACGTGTTGTCCGGCGCGGGCCGCCTCAGCATCGCGCAGCATCCGCAGAAGGTTTCGCGGTAGGCGCGGGAACAGTTTTTCCGCGTGACCGGGTAGTAATATGCCCGCCGGGGGCAGTAGTATTCGTGATCGTGGATGAAGACCGCCGTCCTGCCGGCGTCCCGGAACGCGCGGACCGCCGCGGCGTCCCGGACTTTGTGCAGGACCGTGAGGTCGTATTCGCTGCCGCCGCGCCGGATCGCCTCGGAAATCGTTTCCGCGCGGTCGAACGCGGCGAGGAAGCGTTCGGGATCCCGCGTCTTTTCCGCATAGCAGCAGTCGACCGTGAAGCCGTTCCGCCGCAATAGCTGCGCGGTGCGCTCCATGTAGCGTTCGATGCCGCCGATGATCCCGGCGTACTGGTTGACGAAACGAATGCGGGGCATAGCTGAAAGACGCGGTTGAAAAGACAGTATGAACGAAAAAAATTATACTTTAAATATATTCAAAAAAAGCCTCAATTCAACTTCGTTTCGGGGAAATGCGCGAAAAAGACGTTTTTTTTAGAGAAAACCGTTTGAAAGCTGACGGTTCGCAGTATATATTATGGCAGAATTTGTTTATTTGAGCTTCCCCGAACACAAAACAGCCCACGCGCTGAACTTTCCCGGAGTTATTATGAGCGATGTGATCAAAGTCCTGGCCGTGGATGACGTCGAGGCGAACCTGATGATCATTCGCGGCTGTCTGAAGGGCGGCGGTTTCGAGCTCGTGACCTGCACGAACGCCGTCGACGCTCTTCAGAAGTTCAAGGAACAGTATTTCGACATCCTCCTGCTCGACGTCATCATGCCCGGCATCGACGGATTCGAGCTGCGCAAGCTCATACGCGCCACCGACCCCGAACGTCCCATCATCTTCCTCACCAGCATGGTCGAGGACAAGAACATGACCATGCTCAACCAGATCACCTGGGACGCGAACACCTATTACCTGAACAAGGCGGTCGGCAAGAAGACGCTGATCCAGAAGATCACCGAGGTCGTGACCACATACCGACAGAAGCTCATGGCGCACAAGTACAGCGACCAGCTCGAAGAGGAGCGCGTGCTTGCCGGCGAGCTTCAGAAAGTCCTGCTCCCGAGCTGGTGCATCTGCAACGACGACGTGCTGTTCTCCTCGATCTACGTCCCGTATATGCACGTCTCCGGCGACCTCTACGAGATCATCCCGTTTGGCGACTCCAAATATCTGTTCTTCATCGGCGACATCTCCGGGCACGGCCTCTCCGCCGCGCTCTACATGGCGGCCGTCCAGTCCTGGCTGAAAATGACCCTGCGCGACAACGACCTCAAGATCCACGAGCTGATGGCTCGCCTCAACAAGTTCTTCTGCGAGGATCTCCAGAGCAAGAACTACATGACCGCGCTCGCCGCCATCGTCGATTTCAAGAACAACCATATCTCCATGCACTCCTCCGGACACCCCGGCATGCTCTTCGCCTCGCCGAGCAAAAAGACCTTAACCGTCAGCGACACGAAGAAAGGCAGCATGCCCCTCGGCTGGATGGCCGACGCGGAATTCCCCGAATCCGAGAATTTCGACTGCGATTTCGACGACGACACCATCTTCATCGCCATGACTGACGGCGTGCTCGACGTGACCAACGAGGACGGCCAGACCATGGACGAGCAGGATCTGCACTCCATCATCCAGTGCCAGCTCGACAACTCGAACGTCGTGGCCCTGCCCTACCGCATCAAGGGCATGATGGCAAAGATGGGATTCGACAAGGCCCCGGACGACTTCACGATCGCCGTGTTCCAGAAACGTTCCGCCCGGAAGGGCCTTCTGGAACGCGTCATCCACGCAAAACTTCCCGAGGTCGACAAGATCGCGCGCGAATTCTCCGCCATCACCGACGACGTGCGCCGGAGCACCGAGATCGACCTCTGCGTCCACGAATATCTCAACAACGTCGTCATCCACGGCAATCACGACAAAAAGAAAGCCCCCGATCTCATCTATGTCAGCATCGGCATGGAGAACGACGATCTGGTCCTGCAGGGCGCGGAACGCGGCGGAAAGTGGGACATCACCGGAAGCCGCGAGACCAACGATCCGCAGCTTTTCACCCCGGAGGACGGCGCGGACACGAAGACCGAGGAGGAAAACCTCTTCGCGACCAGCGGACGCGGCATCCAGATCATCAAGGCGATCACGCAATACGTGTCGTACGAGACCAACTGCGGATTAAACGAAACGAAATTCGTATTCAATAAAAGGACACCCGAATCATGAAAGCCGATATCGCTGCCCATTTGAAGGAGATTCTCGAACTCGAAGACGACGAAATCCAGGAATTCTACGATGCGTTCATCAAGGAATTCGACAAATCCTGCGCCGACCTGCGGGAAGATGGCGTCGACTCCGATTTCCAGAAACTCAGGATCATCACCCACACCATGTTCGGCTACTGCGAGAATATGGGAGCCATGGACATCTTCGCGCTGGCCAAGGAACTGAACGCCGCGGCCAAGGCCGAGGACGTTCCGGCATGTCAGGCATCCATTCAGAAGATCTTCCGGATGCACGAAGCCTACCTCGCGGAAGCATGAGGCCAAACTCCTTTCTTTTGTTTTTCACCTGAATGATCTCCGTTTCCGTCATCCTTCCCACATTCAGGGAAAAAGACAGCATCCCCCCGATGCTCCGCGCTCTGGCCGCGCTGAATCTGCCCGGACTTGAGATCATCGTCGCCGATGACCATTCCCCGGACGGTACCGAGGCCGCCGCGCTTGAAACCGCGAAAACCCTGCACACGCCCGTCCGCGTGGAACAGAATCCCGGCGTCCGCGGACTCGCCCCCAGCGTGGTGCACGGCTTCTCGAAAGCGCAGGGCGACATCCTGGTCTGCATGGACGCCGACGGCCAGCACAGGCCGGAGGACCTCCCCGGACTCCTCGCGGAATTCGGCCGCGATCCGGCGCTCTCCATGGTGACCGGCTCCCGCCATGTGCCCGGCGGCGGCTTCACCGAGAAATGGAACCTCTTCCGCGTGATGTGCAGCGACGGCGCGGCGTTCGCGGCCCGGCTCGTGCTCGGGATCACGCTGAAAGACCCGATGTCCGGGTTCTTCGCGATCCGCCGCGATGCTTTTGACCGCGTGAAGCCCTGCCTCTCCCCCGAAGGCTTCAAGATCATGCTCGAACTGGCGTTCCTGCTCTCCCTCACCGGACGCGACAAGGTCCTGGAACATCCCATCACGTTCGCCATGCGCAAACAGGGCGAAAGCAAACTCTCCGGTCGCGTGATCTTCCAGTACCTCGCCATGCTCATGCGATTCGTCCGCACGAAACGCTCCATCCGCCGCAAGCTCGTGGCGCAATCCTGACCGTTCTCCCCGGTCACCTTCTCCTCAAAACCCGGCTGTGAAAAAGCCGCCCGGTCGTTTAAGTGGCCAGGCGGCTGATTTTTTGCGCTTTTTGCGCGGAACCGGGGTCAAATCCGATTACTTGACCGGTTCCCGGATGCCTTCGTCCGTCTGGCGGACCGGCTTGATCGTGCCGTCTTCGTTGAAGAACAGCTCGTCGACGCAGACCGCGCGGCGTCCGAGCGCGCCGCCTTCGCCGTTGATGGAGAGCGCGGCGTTGTGGTAGAAGAGGAACGTGCGTCCCTTGAAATCGACCACGGCGGGATGGATGGTGAAGCTGTTGCGCGCGGAGCCGGTGACCTGTCCGCGGTAAGTCCACGGGCCGGTGATCTTTTCGGCGGTGGCGTAGGCGATGACCTCGTTGCCCTGCGGGTTCTTGTGGTTCGCCTCGTCGCCGTAGGTGCGGGACGCGTAGATGCAGTAGTAGAGGCCGTTGCGCTTGTAGAGCCAGGGGCCTTCCTCGTAGCTCTGCATCTTCAGGTCGGTGATCTCGCCGTCGAGCTCAAGCATGTTGTCTTTGAGCTTGGCGAGATAGCAGTTGCCGTTGCCCCAGCAGAGCCAGGCGGTGCCGTCGTCGTCGATGAGGCAGGTCGGGTCGATGTCGTTCCAGCCCATGAATCCATGGGTCAGGTCGTCGACGACCACGGGCTTTTCGTAGGTCTTCCAGGGGCCGATCGGGTTGTCGGAGGTCGCGACGTTGATGGACTGTCCGCCGTACTTGTCGTTGCGGATGGTGACGTACCAGTAGTAGGTGTCGCCCTTCTTCACGACCTGCGCGGCCCAGCAGGTGTTCTTCTGGCCGTACGGAAAATCGGTGGAGGTGAGCACGTCGCCGTAGGACTTCCAGTTCACGAGGTCCTTCGTGGAGTAGGCGCGCCACGCCTTGATCGTGAACATCTCGCGCCCGTGGGCGTCGTCGTGTCCGGCGTAGAGGTACAGCGTGTCGCCGACGACGAGCGCGGCGGGGTCGGCGGTCCAGACGTCCTTGAAGAGCGGATTGCCGGTGGTCTTGACGTCGACCGGGGCGGTCATGGTGCCGCCCGCGGAGGCCGCGGCGTTGCCGCCGAAGATGCCTTCCTTCGTCATCACGATGGGCTTCATGGTGCCGTCGGCGTTGTATTCGAGCTTGTCGATGCAGACGGAGCGGTTGTAGCTGCCGCCGCCGGGGAGCGTGCCGTCGTGGTAGAAGAAATACCACTGGCCGTTGAACTGCGCGATGCCGGGATGGTTCGTGCTGGTGTTCTTGTTGCCGTCGCAGAGGATGCCCTTCGCCTCGAAGTGGCCCTCGATGCTGTCCGCCATGGCGTAGGCGATGCGCTCGGGCATGAACCCGGAGGCGTAGGTGAGGTAATACTTGCCGTTGTACTTGTGGATCCACGGGCCTTCCGTGAAGCGGTACTGCTTCCAGTCGACGTCGAGGCTCTTGACCGGGCCGTCGAGCTCGATCATGTTTTCCTTGAGCTTGGCGTAGTAGCAGTGGCCGTTGCCCCAGATGAGGTACGCCTGGCCGTCGTCGTCGATCATGACGGTCGGGTCGATGCACGCCCAGGAGTGCGTGGTGGCGAAGCAGTCTTCCGGCTTCACGAGCTGCTTGCCGATGGCGTCCTTGTAGGGGCCTTCCGGCTTGTCCGCGACCGCGACGCCGATGCCCGCGCCGTTGGTGCTGGTGTAGAGGTAGTATTTGCCGTTGCGCGCGATCATCTGCGCGGCGTAGGCGGTGTGCGTGGTGTCCCACTTGAAATCGGAAACGGGGATCGGGGCGGGCCATTCCGTCCAGGTCTTCATGTCCTTCGTGGAGAAGAGGCACCAGTCCTTCAT
>JAFXUM010000110.1 GCA_017524965.1 Lentisphaeria bacterium
GCACAAGCTCGGTCTCGAGGCGAATTTCCCGACGCAGATCCTGAGCGTGGTGGACGAAAACACCAGCGTGAAGGAAGGCGACGTGCTGATCACGTTCGAGGACAGCGACCTGATCGAACGCATCGAGGAAGTGCGCACGACCCTCTCCAATACCGAGGAGGAACTCGTGATCGCCATCGAAAACGAGAAGATCCAGGAGCGCACCAACGAGGTCACGCTCCGCGAGGCCGAGGACCGCGTGCGCCAGGCGGAATCCGACCTCCGCAAGTACCTCCGCCTCACCCGCGGCCAGAAACGCGACAGCAACGACCTGGCGGTCACGAACGCCCAGGCTGCGCTGGACGCCGCGAAGAAGAACTATTCGGACAAGAAGTACGAATACGCGCATTCCGGCGTGTCGGACGATGCCGCGCGCAAGGCGCACGAAAACGAACTGAACAACCTCAAGAGCAAGATCGATTCGAGCGAAAATTCGCTGAACCAGGCGGAAATCGAGGAAAAGAGCTTCAAGCACTACGACGACCCGATCCGCCTGATGAGCCTGAACAACTCCGTGGAACAGGCCCGCCTCAGCCTCGAAAAGGCGCGCATCTCCACCTCGTCCTCCCTGATCCAGGCGAAGAAGCGCGTCGACAACCTTCGCGCGAACTCGCGCCGCCAGGCCGCCACGCTCGAACGATACGAATCCTATCTGCCCATGATGAAGCTCACGGCGCCGACGGACGGCATCGTGATCTACGGCGACCCGGACCGCCGCTGGGGCGGAGAGGACATCAAGCCCGGCCTGGAGGTCCACAAGGGCGAGATCCTCATCACGATCCCCGAGATGACCAACCTCATGGTGAACTTCGACATCCCGGAGGCGTTCCGCTCGAAGGTGCAGGTCGGCAACTCCGCGATCATCACGCCGGAGGCGATCACCACGCTGAAGATCAAGGGCCAGATCACCGAGATCGCCACGCTCCCGGTCAACCAGATGTACTGGGACGAGACGTCCCCGAAGATCTATCCCTCGCGCATCACGCTGGAAACGCAGGATCCGAAGCTCGTGAACGGCATGTCCGTGATCGTGGAGGTCGTGTCCAGCATCCTGCACGACGTGATCTCCGTGCCGATGGAAGCCGTCTTCGAGAACGACAAGGGATTCTTCGTCTTCGTCAGCCGCAACGGCACGCCGGAGGAAGTCCCGGTCACGATCGGCGAGTCCAACGACACGGCGGTCCGCATCACCGAGGGGCTGGAAGACGGCGACGTGGTGTACCTGTACCGTCCGTACCAGAAGAAGCAGTCCGACCAGTGATCCCCGCGGAGTCCGTATGAACGACGATGTGGTAGTGCAGCTGCGGGACATCCGCAAGACGTACAATCCCGGCGGGCTCGCCGTGAACGTGCTGAAGGGGATCTCGTTCTCCATCCGGCGCGGGCAGTTCGTCGGCATCGTGGGCACGTCCGGCAGTGGCAAGTCGACGATGCTGAACATCCTCGGGATGCTCGACGTGCCGACCTCGGGCGACTATTTCCTGGAGAAAGTGAACGTGGCGACGCTGTCCGACAGTGCGCAGGCGACGGTCCGCAACATCCGCATCGGGTTCATCTTCCAGAGTTTCAACCTGTTCCCGTACCTCACCATCGAACAGAACATCGAGGTCCCGATGATCTACAAGCGCGTCGCGCCGCGCATCCGCCGGGCGCGCGCCCTGGAGCTCGCCAAAGTCGTCGGCCTCGGACACCGCCTCGGGCATCGTCCCACCCAGCTCTCCGGCGGCGAATGCCAGCGCGTGGCGGTGGCGCGTTCCCTCTGCAACGATCCGGCGTTCCTGCTCGCCGACGAGCCGACCGGCAACCTCGACGAGAAGACCGGCAACGAGATCATGGCGCTGTTCCACCGGATCAACAAGGAGCAGAACGTGACGATCATCATGGTCACGCACAACCCGATGTTCGAGCCGCATTACGACAAGGTCATCCGGCTCCGCGACGGCCGTATCGTGCAGACGAAGCCGACCGACTCCGTGGACGAGCTGACGGGACCGCTGTCCGGGTTCGGCGAACTCCCGCAGGACCGCATGGCGGCGGACGCGAAGGCGACGCTCACGACCACGGCGGAACAGGAGGGCGCGTCCAAATGATGCGGTTCACCGACATCGTGTCGCTCTCCTTCCTGAACCTGCGGCTTCACAAGACGCGTTCCCTGCTGACCTCGCTCGGCGTGATCTTCGGCGTCGGGAGCGTGATCTCCATGATGGCGATCTCGAAGGGCGCGGAACGCTCCGCGCTGTCCCAGATCGAATCCATGGGCATCGACAAGATCATCATCCACACCAAAAAGCCGCACTTCGACACGACGTCCGGCTCATCGGGCAGCAACTCCGTCAGCGCGGTCGAGGATTACGGCCTCGACGTCCGCGACTACCAGTTCATCAAGACGATGGAGAACGTTCACCACATCACCACCGTCCGCAACACCCGCCAGAAGATCACGAAGGGCGAGACGCGCCTGGACCTGAAACTCTGCGGCGTCTCCAAGGAGTTCATGAAAGACACCTCCTGCCACCTCACCTCCGGGCGCTGGTTCAACGAGATCGACTTCAAAAACTCCGCGACCGTCTGCGTAATCGGGCAGAACGTGAAGCGCAAGCTCTTCCCGCTCGGCGCGAAGGACGTGGTCGGATCGACCATTCGCACCGGGACGGCGTCCTACCGCATTGTCGGCATCATCGCGAACGACAACGGCACGAGCCTGCCGGAAGTCGGCAGCCCGAACGACATGATCCTGATCCCGGCCGCCACCGACGTGTCGATCTACGGCAACTACGCGAGCGAAAGCCAGGGACGCCGCAGCAACAAGGCGATCCTGGTCGACTACGACGTGATGCTGGTGAACGTCGCCAACCTCGAATATATCGACAACACGTCGAAGCGCCTCCAGAACTATCTGGACAAGGCGCACGCGAAGACCAAGGACTGGGACATGATCGTCCCGCTCGACCTCCTCAAACAGCGCGAACGCACCCAGAAGATCTTCACCATCGTCATGGGCGCCATCGCCAGCATCTCCCTGCTCGTCGGCGGCATCGGCATCATGAACATCATGCTCGCGAGCGTGTCCGAGCGCAAGAAGGAGATCGGCACGCGTCGCGCCCTCGGCGCGCAGAAATTCGACATCCTGTTCCAGTTCCTGATCGAGACCGTGATCCTGACCACGCTCGGCGGATGCGTCGGAATCGGGCTCGGCCTCGGGCTCTCCGAGATCGTGAAGCGGTACGCGGAAATGCCGACGGAAGCCTCCATGACGAACATCATCGGCTCACTCCTGATCTCGTCGTTCGTGGGCGTGGTCTTCGGCACGTATCCGGCATGGCGCGCGGCGCAGCAGAACCCGATCGACGTGTTGCGGTCCGAGTGATCCGCTAAAACACCGGACAAAAAGCCGTGAAAAGCGCGGCGCGTCCGGAAAAAATCATGGTTTTTCGGGAAAAACACTGGTAAAATCAGCGATTTGGAGTATCTTTTTAAAGCAGATACGGTTGATTGTCGTATGCGCCTGACCGGAATGTATTTCTTTATGGTCGGCGGCGGGACGAATCAACCGCGAACCGACAGCATCCGGAGGCCGAGTTGAATCTTCTGAAATTCTCGAAAATGAGCGGAGCGGGCAACGATTTCGTAGTCGTTGACCGGTCCGAGTCCGCATACGTCTTCACGGCGGACGCCATCCGGAAGCTCTGCGACCGCCGCCGCGGCATCGGCGCCGACGGCCTGATCCTGCTTTCCAAATCGCGCATCCCCGGCTGCAATCAGGTCGTCATGGAGTTCTACAACTGCGACGGCTCCCGGGCGGAACTGTGCGGCAACGGCCTCCGCTGCGCCGCGCTTTTCGCCTACGAACACAGCCTCGCGCGCGAAACGTCCATCACGTTCGCGACGGGCGGCGGCGAGCTCGCCGCAGAGGTCATCGGACCCGATCTGGTCCGCATCGAACTGCCCGTGACCGAGGATTTCGAGGCGCACGAGCACACCGCCGGATACACGGTCTTCAAGGGCGCGGTCGGCGTGCCGCACGCCGTGGTCCGCATGGACGGCCTGGAACGCGCCGATATCCTGCGTCCCGGCCGCGATTTGCGTTATCATGCGGCGTTCGCGCCCGCGGGCGTCAACGTCGATTTCCTGGAGTTCGGACACGATTTCTCCGAACCAGTGCTGATCCGCACCTACGAACGCGGCGTCGAGGACGAAACGCTGGCGTGCGGGACCGGGATCGCGTCGTCCGCGCGCGTGCTTGCGAAGTTCTTCCACGCGCCCGCCGACCTCACGTTCCGCACACGGTCCGGCGACCTCGTGAAAACGCATCTCCCCGCCGGAAATACCGCGCGGATCATCCTGACCGGCCCCGCGGTCGAAGTGTACCGGGGGACCGCCTCCGCAGACAGATTTGAACTGGCGGCCGCCACGGTCGCCGACAGCCCATATTCCAAGGAAAAGGATCCTCAAATATGAAAATTCAAGGTCTCTACACGGCGCTTGTGACTCCGTTCCGCAACGGAGCAGTGGATTACGATAAACTGACGAAGCTGGTCGAAATGCAGATCGGCTACGGCGTCGACGGGATATCCCCGGTCGGCACCACCGGCGAATCGCCCACGCTGAGCTTCGAGGAACACGAACGCGTGATCGCGACCGTGGTCCAGCTCGTGAACGGACGCTGCAAGGTGCTTGCCGGAAGCGGCGCGAACTCGACCGCCGAGGCGCTCCACCTGACCCGCCACGCGAAGGCCGACGGCGCGGATTTCTCGCTCCAGGTCGCCCCGTACTACAACAAGCCCACGCAGGAGGGCCTGTACCGCCACTTTGCCACCATCGCGGATTCCTGCGACATCCCGATCGTGATCTACAACGTGCCCGGACGTTCCGGCGTCGCCGTCGCGCCCGAAACCATCGCGCGCCTCGCGAAAAACCACAATGTGGCGGGCGTGAAGGAAGCCGGCGGCTCCGTCGACCGCGTGTCCGAGATCCTCGACCTTTGCGACATCCCGGTCCTCAGCGGCGACGACGCGCTCACCGTGCCCATGATGTCCGTCGGCGCGGTCGGCGTGGTCAGCGTGGCGTCGAACATCATCCCGAAGGAGATGAAGCAGCTCGTCGACCTCTGCAACGCCGGCGCGTTCGATCAGGCGCGCGCACTCCACAGGAAACTCTACCGCTTCTTCAAGGCGATGTTCGTGGAGACCAACCCGATCCCGGTCAAGGCAGGCATGGCGATCCGCGGCCTCATCGACGAGGAATACCGTCTGCCGCTCTGCCCGCCCTCGGACAAAAACCGCGAATTCCTTCGCCAGATCCTCGCCGACGTCCCGGTCGACTAAGGAGGGAGGACAAGTCCTCCACTGCAGTAGTGCCGTGCTACGCGACGGCACAGGTTTGCTGACTAATCACACGCCCCGGTTTTCGGGGCTTTTCATTTTTAAGAAAGAATAATTCGAAAAAACGGGAAAAAGGTCTTGTCATTCTTGCGGACTTGAGGTATAATAATATGCGACAAATCAATCAAATGGATTCCCGGAGGTCCGCTCATGAACTTGCAGAGAAAAGTAGATAACGAGATTCTCAGACGGCATTTCCTTGTCGCAGTGCCGATCGCCTTCCTGTATTTCTTGATACTTGACGGGCATCGTATGTTTACTTGTTTCATCTTTGTGGATTCTCTGGTCCTGGCGATTCGTATCCTGGTGCCGAAAAAGGGTTCTTTTCTCGACATGTTCCTTCCTTTTGCCGCATCGATCCTGGCGTATTTCCTCGCAGAGCTCACGCGATAGCGCAAAACGCGACATAACGAAACAAACGCCCCGGTCTCCTTGCTGGAAGCCGGGGCTTTTCGATGTGCGCAAGCGAAGCTGAGCGCACTGCCGCAGAGGAGGACTAGTCCTCCTCGGTCATGAGGATGCGGGTCAGGTTGCTGATCTTCGCGGGATAGATGCCGATCTTCAGACTGCCGTCCGGGGTGGCGGCGAGGTCGTGGATCGCCTCGAACGCCAGTTTCAGCTTCTCGTCCTGGATGTCGTCCGCCGTGACGTTTTTGACGACGTTGATGCCGGGGAGGGGCAGGGCGCCGGCCTTCAGGTTTTTCGCCGGGGCGTTCATCTTCCCGTTGGCGATCACGGGCGAAGCCGTGCCGCGCACGACGACCGCCAGGGAAAGGGGCAGGGGGATGCAGGCGGCGGCTTTGACGGCGGAGTTTTCCCAGCCGAAAGCGCATTCGATGCCGTCGTCCTTGAGCTCGCGGTTGAGACGGTACGCGGCGATGCGGAGCAGGGCGTTGACGTTTTCCGGCGGGATCGTGATGACGGCGATCTCCGGGATGTTGCCCTCGTCGTCCACGACGGCATCGGAGATCATGTCGACGATCTCGGACGCGAGCAGGGAATCCGCTTCGGCTTGTTCGACCGTGTACGGGAAGCTCTGGGGCTTTGAGATCACGAGCGCGGCGAGGACGACGATGAGGACGATGAGCGCGGCGAGGACCGTGAAAGTGATTTTGAGGCTCTTTTTCAGTTTCATTTCGTGGCGGCTCCTATGGCGGCGTTGACAAGCCCGCCCGCGGCGTCGAGCAGGGCCTGTTCCATGAGGTAGAACGAACGGACCCGGTCGAGC
>JAFXUM010000111.1 GCA_017524965.1 Lentisphaeria bacterium
CCCGCCGCTCGCGTTCCCCTGCCTCTTCCTCAACTTCTCGCGGTCGCGTTCCGTGATGGACCTCGCCGCGCGCCGCATCATCGCCGAGCTCGAGGGCGGCGAGCCCACGCCGGAGATCCTGCGCGAATACATCACCGCCGGGACCCCGCGTTACGAGCGCATGGTCGAGAAGATCCGCCAGAAACTCGGCCTCACGACCCTGAAGTACCAGACCATCGACCAGCTCGTCGAGGCGATCGGGCTCCCGAAGTGCAAGCTCTGCACGTTCTGCTTCGACGGCTGCGACCCGACTGGCTGCGCCAAGTGGATCGGCTGCGCCTGTCCCGCCCACGACGGCGACGACGCCGAATCCAAGTCCGAACCGGAAAAAGCATAACCCGGAAACCACACTCCGCAACAGTTTAACCGTCAATATCCGCACACGCCCATATTCAGGAAAGGAGCGCCGCTATGAGATCGAAATCCTGGAACCGTTTTCTGTCCGCATTCATGATCGTTTTCGCGCTGCTCCTGGGCGCCTGCCGGAGCACGGAATCCGAAGAGGCCGCCGCGGCCAATGACGAGGCTGTGGCGGTCGCGGAACCCGCCGGTCCGTGGTCGACCGCGCGCCTGGTCGGCGAGCTCTCCGGGCACGACCCGCTCGAAGGCTTCAACCGGAGCATGTTCGAGGTGGACAGCGTGATCATGGACTACATCGCGCGTCCGCTGGGCTGGATTTGGACCAGCATCCTGCCGAGCCCCGTGATCCAGTGCATCGAAAACGCCTGCCACAACCTCGCGTTCCCCGGCCGCGCGATCTCCTCGCTCGGCAGCGCCGAATGGGAATGCGCGGGCGTCGAGACCGGGCGTTTCCTGCTGAACTCCACCATCGGCATCGCGGGCCTCTTCGACCCCGCCGAATACTGGTTCCACCTCTACAAGACCGACGCCGACTTCGGGCGCATGTTCGCCACCTGGGGCATCGACCCCGGCTGCCGCCTCATCATCCCCGGCAGCAAGCACATCAACGTCCGCGACGACGTCGGCAGCATCTTCGATTATCTGCTCGACATCCGCACGTACCTGCCCTACTCCAGCTGGGCGTACATCAACAACGTCGTGGCGCTGCATCCGCAGTTCGTGAACGTGATCAAGGGCTCCGCCGACCCGTACCGCACCTACGTGATGATGTCGCTCCTGAACCGCGAACTCCAGCTCGACAAATGGTACTACGACTACGCGAAGGACGTCTACCACGACCGTCTGCCCGAGCTCCCGCCCGACCAGGGCACCGCCATGCCCGAAAACCTTCACGGCCGCCGCAAGGTCCTCGAGGGCTATCATTCGCTCGGACCCGTCGCCGACACGCTCCGCGCGATCTACTTCGTGCCGCAGAAGGACCGCGACTGGTGGTACGCGCGCCTCTCCATCTTCAACTCCGATTTCGAAGACAAGATCCACACGCGCAAGGTCAAGGTCGGCCTCGATCCCGAACGCTCCCGCCTCAGATACGGGTTCTTCGAAGCGCCGAAGCCGAAGGACGAAAACGAGGTCCGCCCCGAAAAGCTCGCCATCATCATCCCCGGCATCGGCAGCATCTACAACGGCCAGACCGCGCTCGCCACCGCCGAGGAGTTCTACAACGCCGGATACAGCGTCGTGCTCGTCGACAACGGCTTCAACTGGCGTTTCATGGTCGGCACCGACGGCCGTCTGCCCGGCTACACTCCGCACGAGGCCGCCAACATGCGCCTCGTCCTTCAGAAGATCCTCGCCGATCTCCGCGAGGACGAAAAGATCAAAGACCCGCGGATCGTCCTCACCGGCTGGTCCATGGGCGCGATCGAACTCTGCCACATCGCCGCCATGGAGGAAAAGGAAAACACCCTCGGCATCAGCCGTTACCTCCCCATCAACCCGCCCGCCGACCTGGTCCACACGCTCAAGACCGTCGACGCCTACGCCGCCGGGACCAAGGACTGGACCTTCAACGACGCCGTGGAAAAAGTCTCCACCGGAGCCGGGCTCCAGTACGTCCTCACCGACCGCGTGATCCCGCCGCTCGATCCCGAAAAGCCCGAGACCTTCTCGCGGCCGCCGCTCGTCGAGGACGACACCGCCAGGTTCTTCGTCGCGTTCGCCCTGCAGAGCTGCCTCGCCGAGGTTCTGGAGAAGACCCAGCGCGAGGGCAAGTACCCCCTCCCCGGCATCGAAGCCCCCTGCACCATGTTCAACCGCGAGGACTTCTACCGCGAGATCGGCGAAGTCGGCTTCATGGAGTACATCACCCGCTTCCTCTTCCCCCAGATGGGCAAGTCCATGGATGAGCTTGACACGCTCGCCGCCGAATCCGGCCTCCGCGCCGTCGAGTCCACGCTCAAAAACAACAAGTCCGTCCGCATGATCCATGCCTGGGACGACATCCTCATCAACGACGCCGACCGCAAGTTCCTCGACGAGACGCTCGGCGACCGCATCACCTGGTTCTCCAACGGCGGCCACTGCGGCCAGTTCTACACGAAAGCCTTCCGCGAAGAGCTCCTTTCCCGCGCCGAAGAGGAATAAGTTCTTTAGCGTTCCGCCCGGTTAGTGGTTGTTTCCAAAATGGAAATGACCACTTTCAGGGTATATAACACCCCAACTGTTTCCAAAATGGAAATAGTTCATCAAAAAGGAAATGACGATGGATTGGAAACAGCAGTTCAAGGTTCATGACCTCAGTTTCCGCGATACCTGCATCATCCTTCTGGTGATCGCGGTTTGTGAGGTTATCCTGCTTCTGATCACCTCCGGACCAAATCCGAAGGCGGTATCCAGGGCTTACAGCGCCAAATGCGCGGCCAATCAGCGACAAATCTACAAGCTCATGTGCGAGGTCTCCGGCGAAGAGGGGTTCGAACTGCCGCCCGAATGGACCGTCGCCGACCTGATCCGGGAAGCGGCGGGGAAAGATTTCCAAACATGCCAACCACGGCCGGGGGAATCCTTCGCCGAAAAGGGACATCGCCTGGAAAAAGAGTATCTCTGCCGGAGTGTTCATTACGAGCGCAAGTTTCCCTATCTTCGCCGCGAACGCAAGGAAGTCGTCCGGCAGTATCTGGTGTTTCCGGTGCCCGCCTCGGCTGTGCTCGACGGCTCGCTTCCGCAGCCCGTGCCGATCCTCATGTGTCCGCCTGGCGCGCACGGCGACGAACGTACCCCGGTTCTGTATTCCGACGGATCCGAAAATAATCTGACCAAGGAAGAGGCGGAAAAGCTCGTCGCCGAGCAGTCGCCCGTCCCGCTTGAGATAGTTTTTGAAACCGGGCCGGGAGAGGACAGGGAATCGCAATAACCGGATCTTTTTTGTCTAATATACTGTCAATGAAAGGAATCTAATGCTATGACACAGTACGGTGCGATCAAAGTCTTTGAACACAAACGGATCCGTTCCTCCTGGGATGCGGAAACGGAAACCTGGTATTATTCCATCGTCGATGTGGTCGGCATCCTGACCGATCAGCCGGACGCCCGACACGCCTCCAACTATTGGAAAGTTCTCAAAAACCGCTTAGCTAAAGAGGGTTGTGAGTTGGTTACAAATTGTAACCAACTGAAAATGCCAGGGGCCGACGGTAAACTTTACAAGACCGACGTCGCGGATCCGGAAATGCTGCTGCGAATCATCCAGTCCATCCCGTCGCCGAAGGCCGAACCGTTCAAACAATGGCTTGCCGAGGTCGGGAAAGAACGTCTGGAAGAGATCGAAGACCCGGAGCTTGCGATTTCCCGCGCAATTTACACTTACAGGAAGAAAGGGCGTTCGGAGGCGTGGATCAATCAGCGCCTGAAATCGATCGAGGTCCGCAAGGAGCTGACCGACGAATGGGAACGGAGCGGCGTGAAAGCGTCGTTCGAATACGCGTCTCTCACGGACATCATCTCCCGTGCATGGTCGGGCATGACGACGCGCGAATATAAGGACCTGAAGGGGCTTCACAAGGAAAACCTCCGGGACAATATGAGCAATCTGGAACTGATCCTGAACATGCTTGCCGAGGCGACCACGACGGAGCTTTCCAAAGAGAAGAATCCGCAGGGATTTCAGGAAAGCGCGGAAATCGCACAGCAGGGCGGCGAGATCGCCGGAGAGACCAGAAAACAAATCGAGGGAAAGACCGGTAAGCCGATCTGCACCCCCGAACACGGCGTTTCCCTGCCGCTTGACGGTATGACGGCCCCCGATAAAAAGGACGACAGGAAATGAAAAACGTTTTACTCATCCTGCTGGTGTTCCTGCTCGGGTTCGTCGGTGGCTGCTTTATTATCGAGCCGTATCAGCATCGCGCGGTCCATGCGCGGATCAATACCGTGGCGTGCACGGCGAGACTCGGCAACATCGGCGAGATCCTGTACTGCATGGCACGGCCCGACGAGGAACCGGAAGTCTGGCAGGAAGTTAATGAGACCCCGCCCGAGATCACGCCGGACATGACGGTCGCCGATCTGATCCGGGAGGCACTGCGCCGGGAGTTCATCACCGGAAATGATCTTTGCTGTCCGCACAGCAAGCGCCCCTATCTGGTGTTCCCCGTGCCCGCTTCGGTCCTGCTTCCGCCCGATGATCCGCAGAACCGGATCCCGATCGTCATGGACTGTCCGGATTCCCACATGGAGACCGATTTCATGGTGAAGCTCTTCATGGCGCGGGATTCGTATACCGGGAAGAAATACCACCTCACGGCGCGCGTGCTGTACGCGGATGGCAGTGTCGGAACGATCAGCATGGAGGAGGCAGAACAGCTCGTTTCGAAATATTCGCCCGTGCCGCTCGAGATCGCGCCTGAAGCTCAAAATGAGCCGGAGGAACCATGACGATGCCGGAAGAACCCGAAAAACAAAACGAATGCCCGCGAAACGGTCTGCGCGAATTCAGCCGCCTGCTGCTGAAAATCCTGCTTTGGACCATCGGGATCGTGGTCGTGCTCCCCGTGCTTGCTGGCCTCTTCCTGCCGCCTTTGGGACAGCCTTCGGAAAAAGGTTATTATACGGATTGCTCCTCAAAACTCATTCTGCTCGAAAAGAATATATACTGGCTTACGAAGGTGGATAAGGAAAGGGAAAAACCGGAAAACTGGTCGGCGTGCGATCTGATCCGGGACGACCTGAGCCAGTATGAAGGCGAAAACCGGAGAATGGCGGAACTGAATTTGAGTTGCTCGAAAGATCATCAGGCATACCTGATCTTCCCCGTTTCCGCGTATATCGGTCTTTATGAGGAATCTGTTCAGCCCCCGGTCCCCGTCGCCATGTGTCCCGGTGTGCACGGGAAATTCGGAACGCCCGTTCTCTTTTCCGACGGAACGGTCAAGGCTTTGTCCAAAAAAGAGGCCGAAGCGCTCATGACGGGACAAGCTCTCCAGCCCGCGTTTGAAGCACGACCCGAGGAGGGCGAATGAAACTCAACTGGAACAAACCGATCAGGGAACGTCGGCTCCGCCCGCGGGAAGTGTTCCTTGTCCTCCTGATCGGCATCCCGATCGCGCTGATCATCTCCGGGGCGCCGCAGAAGTTCCTTTTCGAGATGCCAGACGCAAAAGACGGAGTCAGGGCCGCCGAATGCAAGTACAACCTGAACCAGCTGGGAAAACGACTGTACGATGTCACACACGAAGAGGGATTCGCCCCCGATGCCGGCTGGACGGTCCCCGATCTGATCCGGGAAAGCGTACATGGCGGGGAACTGGACGAAAAGATCCTTCACTGCCCGGCGACCGGCGCGCCCTATTCCGTCTTTTCGATCCCCGCGGCAGTCTGCGCCCAGCACGGCGGGCTTGTCCTGGCAAACCCGGTCCCCGTCGCCATGTGCCGTCCCGACGCGCACCGGAGAAGAAAAGGGGGTTTCTACTTCCCCAAAGAATATGGCGCAATGGTCCTGTATTCCGACGGGCATGTCGAACGCGTGAGCCGGGAAGAGGCGGAACGGCTTCTTTCCGGGCTGTCGCAGCAAGTGCCTGCGAATGAAACCGATCCCCAAACAGAGGAGAAAACGGATGAATAAATGTGCACGCGTCTGCGTGGCGGTCATCGCGCTGGCGGGACTCGTCTGGTTCATCGGGCACGCCGCGTATGAACACCGCTCCATCGTGACGTACCTGTACACCACGGAATGCGTCAGTCAGCTCGACAAGATCGACGAGGCGATGTACTATCTCGTCACAGGCGACTGCATCAACGATTCTTACCGCTCCCGGTTCGAAACGGACGATCGGGAACCGCCTTTCGAAATCCGCCCGGAGCACACGGTCTCCGACCTGGTCCGGGAGGCGCTGCGGCGCGATCTGCTGGAGGAAAAAGACGTCTGCGATATGCGCGGGGACCGTCAGCCGTATCTGGTGTTCCCGGTGCCCGCGTCCTGGATGTGGCACGATTATTTCGTGGAAAAGGGTCTGCGCGAACCGCCGGAAGAGGACATACCGGAGAAAGTCCCGGTCCTCATGGACCATCCGAGCGCCCACATGGAAAGCGCGAAGCTGATGATGATCTACCGGATCTTCACGTTAAGAATAGGACTGTCGGCCGCTCTCTCGTCCCGGGTGCTGTATTCGGACGGAAGCATCGGCGTCATCAGCCGGGAAGAGGCGGAGAAACTCGTTTCGGATTTGTCGCCGGAACCGATAGAATTCCCATAACATCTCCCCGCCGGACCGGACAACTGACGATCGGCCATCCGTCAAAGATGACGGCTTGACCGTCATTTGGAATTTACTTATTCTCATCATATTGACGGAATGACGGACGGATTTGACGATTGTTTTGTCATTTCTGCCCGTTGGGTGGAAGCCGGTATTCTCAATCGCAAAAACAGGAAGAATATTATAAATCATTGTCTTCTCTGTTTTTATCCGGCGCAGCGATGTGTTTTTCCCATGCGAAGAGACAAAACGTCTCCACCGCGGCAGTGCCGTCACGGACCGGAAATCAGCGTTTGGAGGAATTGGATTTGGTGGTCGCGGGCTGGTCGGGTTCGGTCAGGGCGTTGCTGACCGCGCGGACCGTGCAGCCGGAATCGTTCCAGACGAGGTACGCGTAATTGCTGTCCACGGTGAACGACTTCTTCGCGCCCTCCTTGATGGTGGTATCGCCCGCGACGGCCTCGGCGTCCAGCACGACTGTGTACGTGACCGGGACGTCGCCCTTCGCGCCGTTATCCGCGGTCGTCTCGACCGAATCGAACATCGTGAGGATGACGTAACGGCCGTCGGTGACGATGCCGGTGATGGCGCCGGAGAACGTGAGGTTGGTGTTGGACGGGATCGCCTTGGCGCGGATGCAGTCGGCGATCTTGCTGTTCGTCTTCCAGCGGCGCGCCGAGGAGGATTTCGTACGGGGCGAGGTGGTGCCGAACGGCGAGGCGGTGGCGGTGGTCCTGCCCGCGGCAGGCGCGGCGGAACCTGTTTTCTTTCCGGCGTCGGACGAGGTCGCGATATCGAAAATGCCCCTGCCGCCGGACGTTTTCGCGGCCGTTTTGCCGGAGCTTGAGCCGGCGGACGACAGGAGACCGCCGCGCGAATTGCCGGACGCGCCCTGTCCGGTCCGGGACTGGGCGAAGACGGCGCAGGCGAGCACCAGGCAGAAGAATGCCGTAAGAGCGAAGCGAATCCTCATGTGTCCGGTCCTTTCCGAGTGAAAATGCTGTCCGTGCAAAGGTTTGTGTTCATGCCTATAACAATACCACGCATACGCGGAAAATCAAGCGGTTTTCCGGGAAAAACTTGAAATCCGGGAAAAAACGTGTAGATTAAGAGGTCGAAGTATCCCGCGGCGCCCGGCGGTCCGGGGCGGGGACCTGAATCCGTTTCATCTTTTTTTCAGGAGTTTGTTTTACCATGCCGATGCTTGATCTCTTCCGCAATCTCGGGCTTGCCGTCCTCGGGGTGGCGCTGCTGTACTACGGGGCGGAGTTTCTGGTCAAGGGCGGCGTTTCGCTGGCGCTGAAGGCGCACATCTCCCGCCTCGTGATCGGCCTCACGCTCGCGGCGTTCGCGACGAGCGCGCCGGAGCTGGTCGTGAGCATCGACTCGGCGCTTCGCGGTTCGGCGGACATCAGCCTCGGCAACGTGGTCGGGTCGAATATCTGCAACGTGGCGCTGATCCTCGGCTTGTGCGCCGTGCTGCATCCGATGCCGTTCCACGCGAACCTGAAGAAATTCGACCTGCCCGTGATGCTGTTCGCCATGCTCGCGCTGACCGGGTTTTATTTCCTGAGCCACGGCATCAACCGCTGGGAAGGCGCGTTCTTCTTCCTGTGCATCCTGACGTACACCATGCTGAACGTGATCCTGTCGAAGAAACAGGAGGCGAAGAAGGCGGCGGACGGCGCGGCGGAGACTAAGGCGGAGACGGACTCCGGCGTCGATCCCGAGGTCGAGGAGAGCATGAAAAAGCCGCTCGGCGTGCCGCTGGCGCTGCTCGCGGTCGCGGGAGGCGTCGCCATGCTGGTGTTCGGCGCGAAGTCGTTCCTGATCGCCGCCGTGGCGTTCGCGAATGCCGCCGGCATCAGCGAAGCCGTGACCGGGCTGACGATCGTCGCGGTCGGGACCAGCCTGCCGGAGCTCGCCACGTCGTTCGTGGCGGCGCTGAAGGGCGAGAACGACATCGCCATCGGCAACATCGTGGGGTCGAACATCTTCAACGTCTTCTGCATCCTCGGCATCGTGCCGGTGATCTCGCCGCTCATGGGACAGTCGATCCGCGGGCTGGATTTCGCGGTCATGCTCGGCACGTCCGGCGCGCTGTTCCTCTTCGGGATGTTCGGCAAGCGCCTCAACCGCGTTCAGGGCGCGCTGCTGCTTGCGGCGTACATCGCGTACACCGTCTACCTGGTGATGCACCACGCCTGAAGCCGGAAAAACGCAAGAACTACTTCGCCGGGTTCGCCTCTTTTTCCGGCGCGGGGAGCAGCTTCACGGTCCGTGTCTCCCACATCTCAAGCAGTTCAGCCCTGTGCGCGG
>JAFXUM010000112.1 GCA_017524965.1 Lentisphaeria bacterium
GGGCGCGCCGCCCGCGAGCACGGGGCTGGTGTCCGGCTCGACCGCGAAGATCTTCACATCGGGGTTCTTTTCGCGCAGGTACTCGCCCACGCCGGTCAGCGTGCCGCCCGTGCCGACGCCCGCCACGAACGCGTCGACCTTGCCGTCGGCGTCCGCCCAGATCTCCGGGCCGGTGTGCACCTTGTGGTACGCCGGGTTCGCCGGGTTCTCGAACTGCTGCGGGATGAACGAGCCGGGATTGGCGTCGCGGAGTTCGAGCGCCTTCGCGATCGCGCCCTTCATGCCCTTCGCGCCTTCGGTCAGCACGATCTCCGCGCCGTACGCCTGCGCCAGCTTGCGGCGCTCCACGCTCATCGTCTCCGGCATGGTCAGGATCAGGCGGTAGCCCTTCACCGCCGCCACGAACGCCAGCCCGATGCCCGTGTTGCCGCTCGTCGGCTCGATGATGAGCGCGCCCGGCTTCAGCGCGCCGGACTGTTCGGCGGCCTCGATCATGGCGAACGCGATGCGGTCCTTCACGGAGCCGCCGGGGTTGAAGTATTCGACCTTCACGATGACTTCCGCCGCGCCGGAGTTCAGTTTGTTGATGCGGACCAGAGGGGTGCCGCCGATCTTTTCGAGGATGTTGTTTGCGATGCTCATAGGAAGTGTCTCCTTTCGGGGTTGATTTTTAATGTCTACTGAAAACATCGTGATTATAATCTAGCACGAAAAATCCAAATGTCAAGCCCTTTTTCAAGAAATTCTCTACTTTTTTAGTTGTTTTCTTTGCCGGACTCCCCGAAACACCTCGGCACGGTTTCCGGAAAAGGGCGGTTTTATAATAGGTCGTATAGGTCGTATAGGTCGTAATAAGACTTATTGCGTGCGCGAACGCGCACTTCCGCCGTGGAGGCCCTGCCCCCCTCCAGGTTCACTTCCGGATGGAGTCCCACAGGTCTTTCAGTTTGGCAAGGCCGTATTCGGCGAGCGAATCGTAGTCCGGGAAGATCACGGCTCTGACGGACCATCTCAGCGCCTCGGGCCACAGCCACGGGCCGCTTTTCCACAGACGGTCCCGCAACTCCCGGATCGCCGACGGCTCTCCCTGTTCGGCTGCGAGGCGGAGCCACTTGATCCCCTCGGCGTCGTCCCGCGGCACGCCGTCGCCGTTCAGATAACATTCCCCGAGACGTTCCCGCGCCGTCGCCAGCCCGAATCCCGCCAGCTTGCGCAGCAGCCGGACGGCTTCCGGCTTGTCCTGCGGGAAACTTCCGCCGTTCAGCATCATCTCCGCCAGACGCTCCTGCATGCCATACCCCGCCGCTTCCATAAAGCGCCGGTTCAGGTCCGCGATGTCTCCCGCCGGGTCCAGGATCCGGTACAGGTCCGAGATGTTTCCCGCCGGGTCCAGGAGCCGGACAAGCGCCGCAGATCCGAAGAAAAAGGAATTATAATCCGCGGGGTTCCGGTCGAAGAGTTCGGAAAATCGCTTCAGCATCCGCGCCGCGAACTCTTTTTTGTCCTCGCCGCCGAGATAATCGTCCGGGTGTTCCAGGCACGCCGGCGAGCGGACCCAGTGATAAAGCTCCTCCATGCTTCCCTCGTCCAGACGCTTCAACGCGATTTCGAGCGCCTTCCGTCGCCACTGCTTCGCCTCCTCCCGGTCCGCGTTCCCGTCTCCAGGCGCCGTCCCGTTTTCGTCCGTCGCCGCCGGCTCCGCGTTCTTCGCCCTGTAATCGCAGGCGTCGGCATATCGCACCATCGCATCCACGAAACCGAGTTCGGCTGCCCTGCGGAGCCATTTGGTGCGTTCCCCTCCCAGGACACGGACATTGTCCGCCAGATGAAGCATCGCTTTCGGATGCCCCTCTTCGGCGGCTTTCCGGGTCAGCGCCAGCCCCTCTTCCCGGTGCCGTTCGATGTCTGCGCTGTTCTCCCCGGAGAAACCGCCCAGCTGAAGCACGAGCGGATCCCTGTTCGCCACCGCCTTGTAAACCCACTCCCGCTCGTCCCGTTCCGCGATCTTCCGGCCTCCCGCCCCGACCGCGAAAAGATTTTTGGAAACGGGATGGATGGCGATCCGGAGGCAGTAGGCGAGCCTGTTCTGCGCCTTCGCATGCCCCTGCAGGGCGGCGCGGCGGAACCATTTGCCCGCCACCACATAGGATTTGACCACGCATTTGCCGCGTTCGCTGTCGACGCCGTTGTCCCAGAACGGCGTCCAGTCCGGCAGATAAAGGCATCCGAGCTGGAACTGCGCCTCGGGATCGCCCGCTTCGGCGGCTTTCAGCAGAGACTTCATGTCATCGGTCCAGAAAGATTCCTCCGGGAATCGCGTGCGGATGAGGCGGGCTTTCTCGTCCATGGAGACGTCGAGCAACGCGATGTCCTCCAGCTCCTTCAACGCCGCCTGCCGGGCGGGCGAGCCTTTTTCCGTGGTGCGCAGGATGTACTGTTCCGTCCGCTCCGCGAGCTGGAACAGGCTTTCCGGGTCGTCGTAGTCGACCGTCACGGGAACGGCGACAGGGTTCAGGCAGATCAGGAGGAAGACGAGGATCAACCCCGCGAGACATGCGAGAGCGAACAGCAGGATCTTACGGTGTTTTTGCTTCATGGACGGGGTGTATCCGGTGTTGTGTTCACGATTGCGGAACGAAAGCCTTGCGGATTGAGGGGACAGAAAGCGTGGTCACGGTTCATTCTCCTGTCCGGGGCCGGTTCAGCGCGAGGTCAGCACGATGTAAAACGGCAGTTTCTCCGAAGCGGGCGCATCCTTCAGCAGGACCTTCGCCGGGCGCGGGGTATTGAAGAAGAAATGCTTCTTTTCACACTTTATCGCCCGCTGATATTCGGCTTCCGTCGGCAGCGCGAACGCATACCCGTCCGGCAGGCTTTCCGCAAAGAAATCGTTCAGGATCGCGCAGAAAGACTCCGCATCCGCCGCAGATACAACGGCTGGATATTTGTTGTTTTGATCCGTGTTTTCCTCGTCTCCTGACCACCGAAGATGAATGAGTGGATAAAACCGGTCGTTCGGAACCGGGAAACGGCTGATCCAGAACGGACGGCTCCCATTCGCATCGCCGTGGACACACATCATCTGGATCCCGTATCCCATCGACGGCATGACGACCGTGAAATCCTGCGCGTCAGGAGCGATTTTTTCGGGCGCTTTTACCTCGGGAACATCTTCCAGACGGCAGGTCATGAATACGGTCGGCTTTTCCCCGTGGATCCGGTCGGCAAGCTTCTGGCTCAAGGTTCTGTCGTCTTGCCACTTCCCGCAAATGGCAAGTTCATTCAAAAAGGCGGGAATACTGGACGCCCGGCTCCAGAAAACAAATTCAAACGTCTCAATGAATTGATACTTTTCCGGATCCTTTTTATCGACCATCAGAATATAAAGAGCCTCGCCGTAGTCCGA
>JAFXUM010000113.1 GCA_017524965.1 Lentisphaeria bacterium
ACGCGAGGACATGGACGTGATCCTGAAGCCGATGGCGATGCAGGGCAAGGAGCCGGTCGGGTCCATGGGCAACGACGCCGCGCTCGCCGTGCTCTCCGAACGCCCCCAGCTGCTTTTCCAGTATTTCAAACAGCTTTTCGCGCAGGTCACGAACCCGCCGATCGACCCGATCCGCGAGGAACTCGTGATGAGCCTGATGACCTATATCGGCAACAAGGGCAACATCCTTGAGGAGACGCCCGAACACGCCCGCCTCATCAAACTCCGCCGCCCCGTCCTCACCGACGACGAACTCCGCCATCTTCAGGACTTCGGCGTGCAGGGCTACCGTTCGCACACGCTGAGCTGCGGATTCCCGGCGAAGGGCGGGGAGGCCGCACTGCGCGACGCGCTCAAATCCATCGAGGAACAGGCGGTCGCCGCCGCGAAGGCGGGCGAACACATCCTGATCCTGTCCGACCGCGACCTGCCGGAGGGGCAGGCGGCGATCCCGAGCCTGCTGTCGTGTTCCGCCGCGAACCGCGCGCTGGTCGAAGCCGGGCTCCGTCCGGAAACCGGTCTGATCGTGCAGTCCGGCGAGGTGCGCGAGGTGATGCACTTCGCGCTGCTGCTGGGCTACGGCGCGACGGCGATCAATCCGTATCTGGCGCTCGCCACGGTGTCCGCGCTGGCGAATTCCGGCGCGCTCGGGCTTGATCCCGTGACCGCCGCGAGCAACTACATCAACGCGGTCGACAAGGGCCTGCTGAAGATCATGTCCAAGCTCGGCATCTCCACGCTCCGGAGCTACCGGTCCGCGCAGGCGTTCGAGGCGGTCGGACTGAATCCCGACTTCCTCCGCGAATTCCTCCCCGGCACCGCCAGCCGCGTCGGCGGCATCGGACTCGCCGAGATCGCTCACGAAGCCGTCCTGCGCGCGTCCGCCGCGGAATGCGCCGAATCCCCGCTGCTCCCCGGCGGCGGCCAGTACCGTTACCGCAAGGACGGCGAGGCGCACCTTTGGACGCCCGAATCGCTGGGCACGTTCCGCCAGGCGGTGCAGAAGGGCGACTACAACAAATTCAAGGAATACAGCCGCATGATCGACGATCAGGCGCACCGCCTGTGCACGCTGCGCGGCCTCTTCCAATTCAAGAAGACGCACGCGATCTCCGTCAACGAGGTCGAAAGTGTCGAAAGCATCCTGAAGCGTTTCGTTTCCGGCGCGATGAGCCTCGGCTCCCTCAGCCCCGAAGCGCACGAGTGCATCGCCAGGGCCATGAACGCGGTCGGCGCGATGAGCAACAGCGGCGAGGGCGGCGAGAACGCCGAACGTTTCGGCACCGAGTTCAATTCCGCCATCAAGCAGGTCGCCAGCGGCCGGTTCGGCGTCACGATCAGCTACCTGCGGAACGCCCGCGACATCCAGATCAAGATGGCGCAGGGCGCGAAGCCCGGCGAGGGCGGCCAGCTGCCCGGCCACAAGGTCAACGAATTCGTCGCGAAGATCCGCCACGCCATGCCCGGCGTCACGCTCATCTCCCCGCCGCCGCACCACGACATCTACTCCATCGAAGACCTCGCCCAGCTCATCTACGACCTCCGCAACGCCAACCCGAAGGCGCGCATCTCCGTGAAGCTCGTCTCCGAGCTCGGCGTCGGCACGGTCGCCGCGGGCGTCGCCAAGGCGCACGCCGACGTGGTGCTCGTCTCCGGCCACGACGGCGGCACGGGCGCGTCCCCGCTCACCAGCATCAAGCATGCCGGGCTCCCGTGGGAACTCGGCGTGGCGGAAGCCCAGCAGACGCTCGTGCTGAACGGCCTGCGCGGCAAGATCAAGCTCCAGGTGGACGGCCAGCTGAAGACCGGACGCGACGTCGTCATCGCCGCGCTGCTCGGCGCGGAGGAATTCGGGTTCGCGACCACGATCCTTGTCTGCCTCGGCTGCGTGATGATGCGCCAGTGCCACAGCAACACCTGTCCGATGGGCGTCGCCACGCAGGATCCCGAGCTCCGCAAGCGTTTCGCGGGCAAGCCCGAATACATCATCAACTTCCTGCGGTTCATCGCGCAGGAGGTCCGCGAACACCTCGCCTCGCTCGGACTGCATTCGCTGGAGGAGGCGTGCGGACGCTCCGACCTGCTCGAAACGAACCACGCGGTCGACTTCTACAAGACCATCCGCCTCGACTTCAGCAAGATCTTCGAACAGGTCCAGGGCGGTGCGGTCCACTTCGATGCGTCCGAAGCGCCGTACAAACTCGAAAACTTCGACCGCCGCGCGATCCTGCCGAAGCTGAAACTGAACGGCAAAAAGGAAAGCGTCTCCGCCGTCATCACGAACTCCGACCGCACCGCTGGCGCGGAACTCGCCGGCATCGTGGCGGAGAAGTTCGGCGAAAACACGCTCGCCGAGGATACGATCCAGGTCAACCTCACCGGCACCGCCGGACAGAGTTTCGGCGCGTTCCTGCCGAAGGGCGTGACGCTCCGCCTTGAGGGCGAGGCCAACGACTTCGTCGGCAAGGGCCTCTCCGGCGGCAAAATCGTGATCCGTCCGCCCGATTCCGCCGGGTATCCCGCCGAGAACAACGTGATCGCCGGAAACGTGATCGGCTACGGCGGCACCTCGGGCAAGATCTTCCTCTACGGCATCGCGGGCGAACGCTTCGCCATCCGAAACAGCGGCATGACGCTCGTCGCCGAGGGCGTGGGCGACCACGGCTGCGAATACATGACCGGCGGCCGCGTGGTCGTGCTCGGACACGTGGGCGTGAACTTCGCCGCCGGCATGACCGGAGGACTCGCCTACATCTACGACGAAAAAGGGCATTTCGACCTCAGCTGCAGCACGGACGGCATCGACCTCGAAAGCATCGAGTCCGGCACCGACGCCGAACACGAGCTGAAGTCCCTGCTGGAGGAATATTTCCACGAGACCGGCAGCAAAAAGGCCGCGCGCATGCTCTCCGACTGGGAGCAGTACCGCCCGAAATTCGTCCGAATCTTCCCCGTCGAATACCGCAACGCGCTCGCACGCGCCGCCCGCTGAGAAAGGAGCCAACTGACCATGATCGAACGCATTCACGATATCTACCGTCCCGCGGACGAACGCGTCCGCGATTTCAACGAAGTCGAAGTCCGTCTCGCCCCCGAGCAGATCCGCGAGCAGATGCTCCGCTGCCACAACTGCGGCGTCCCCTTCTGCCACGGCGCGGGCTGTCCGCTCGGAAACGTCATCCCCGACTTCAACAGCGCCGCCGCGTCCGGCGACTGGCTGACCGCGTGGCGCATCCTCTCCGAGACCAGTTTCTTCCCCGAGTTCACCTGCCGCATCTGCCCCGCCCTGTGCGAGGGCGCGTGCTGCAACGGCGTCAACGACGATCCCGTGATGGTGCGCCAGTGCGAAAAAGTCATCGTCGAGACCGCGTTTGAAAACGGCTGGGTGAAGCCGGTCGTCCCCGCGGTCCGCAACGGCAAAAGCGTCGCCGTCGTCGGCAGCGGCCCGTCCGGGCTGTTCGCCGCCGAGGCGCTGAACCGCGCCGGATTCAACGTGACGGTCTTCGAGGCGAACCACAAGCCCGGCGGACTGCTCCGCTACGGCATCCCCGATTTCAAGCTCGACAAACGCGTCATCGACCGCCGCATCGCCCTCATGCGCCAGGCCGGGATCGAATTCCTGACCGACTGCCGCATCGGCCTAGACGTCGCCGGGCAGTATCTCCTGCGGAACTACGATGCGGTCGTGCTCGCGATCGGGACCGCGTGCGCCCGCGACCTGAACATCCCCGGCCGCGACCTCGACGGTGTCCATTTTGCGCTCGAATTCCTGCAGGGACAGAACCGCGTGAACGACGGCGAGCTCCGCACGCTCCCGGTCAGCGCGAAGGGCAAGCGCGTGCTCATCATCGGCGGCGGCGACACCGGCAGCGACTGCGCCGGGACCGCGATCCGTCAGGGCGCGGCGAGCGTGAAACAGGTCGAGATCATGCCCATGCCGCCCGAGACGCGTTCCGAGTCCACCCCGTGGCCCGCCTGGCCGTGGATGCTCCGCACCAGCTCCAGCCACAAGGAAGGCTGCGAACGCGAGTGGAACGTGGCGAGCGACCGCTTCCTCGGCGAAAACGGCGTCCTGACCGGAGTCGAGGTCCATTCCGTCAAGTGGGAGACCTCGCCCGAAGGCCGTCCGCTGAAACCCGTCCCCGTCGAAAACTCCACGCGCGTCATCGAAGCCGACCTGATCCTGCTCGCGATGGGCTTCACCGGAGCCGAATCCGCCGGGGCCGCCGCCGATCTCCAGCTCAAAATGACGCCCCGCAACGGTCTGATCGCCGACCCGGAACGCCGCGTCTACACCGTCGGCGACTGCACCACCGGAGCGTCGCTCGTGGTACGCGCCATGGCCGACGCGAAGAAGACGGTCCGCGACATCATCCGCGATCTGGCTTAAATAGATGAGAGGTTTCCGAGTTTTCCCCTTGATAAAACCCGACCAAACATGTATATTATTATACCATGAAAAACATCGACAGTCCGCAACTCCTCGTCATCCAGAAGGTCAGCTCGGTCATCACCCGTGAACGCGACGTGCAGGCGCTCCTCGAAAGCGTCCTCGCCATCCTCGAAAGCGACATGGGCATGATCCGGGGCACGTTCGCCCTTCTCTACGGCGACACCCTCAAGATCGAGGTCTCCTGCGGACTCGCCGAAACCGAAAAGAAGCTCGGACACTACCGCATCGGCGAGGGCATCACCGGGCACGTCGCCGAGACCGGACAGAGCCATGTGATCCCCGATCTCCGCAACGACAGCCGGTTCCTGAACCGCACCGGAGCGCGCCATTACACCGAACAGGTCGCGTTCATCTGCGTCCCCCTGATCCACCACGAACACGTGATCGGCACGCTCTCCATCGACCGGCCCGTCCTGCCCGAGACCGACCTCGACAGCGACGTCGCGTTCCTCGAGATCATCGCGAACATCACCGCCGACGCCGCGGCCGCCTGCGTGGAGATCCACGACGAACGCGAATCCCTCCTCGAGGAAAACCGCAAGCTCCGCAGCATGCTCCAGAAGGCCCCCGGCAAGATGATCGGCAACTGCCGCGAGATGCAGCTCGTCTACGAACAGCTCCGCCAGGTCGCGCCGTCCGACGCCACCGTCCTGATCCGAGGCGCCAGCGGCACCGGAAAGGAACTCCTCGCACGCGCCATCGTCGAGCTCTCCGCGCGCAAGGACAAGCCGTTCATCACGCTGAACTGCGCCGCTCTCCCGGAAAACCTCGTCGAAAGCGAGCTTTTCGGGCACGAAAAAGGCGCGTTCACCGGCGCGGTCAGCCGCCGCATCGGTCGCGCCGAGGCCGCCGACGGCGGCACGCTCTTCCTCGACGAGATCGGCGACCTGACCATGCAGACCCAGGTCAAACTCCTGCGCTTCCTGCAGGAACGCACCTTCTCGCGCGTCGGCTGCAACGAGGAGCTGCATTCCAACGTGCGCTTCCTCGCCGCCACCAGCCGCAACCTCGAGGAGCTGATGGAGAAAAAGCTCTTCCGCGAGGACCTGTACTACCGCCTGAACATCTTCCCCATCATGATGCCGCCGCTCGCACAGCGCAAGAGCGACATCATCCTGCTCGCCGAGTATTTCATCGAAAACCTGAACGTGAAGTACAACAAGGCGATCCGCAAGCTCTCACCCGGCGCGATCCACCTGCTCATGAACTACAGCTGGCCCGGTAACGTCCGCGAGCTCGAAAACTGCATGGAGCGCGCCGTGCTCACCGCCACCGACGACTGCGTCCACGGACACAACCTCCCGCCCTCGCTTCAGGCCGTGCGGAATACCGCCGCGACGCCCGGCGGGCTCAACCTCGGCGACGACTCCTCCACGCTCGAAGTCCTGCTCGCCAACTACGAACGCGAGATCCTGCAGGACGCCATCCGCAAGAACGACGGCAATCTCTCCGCCGCCGGCCGCAAGCTCGGGCTCTCCCCGCGCATGATGAACTACCGCATGAACCGCCTCGGCATCAAAAAAGAATCCTGAGTCGCGCCTGCGCCCGTCCCATCCATGAAACGGAAAAAAGTCAGAAGGATCCTTGTCCTGTTTCTTCTGATTCTGCTTGCCGTCCCGTGTCTGTTTGCGCTCGGGACATGGATCTTTCACCGCGTGAAGACCGCGCAGGAAATGCGGCTTTTGAAGGAGAATGGCTACTTCAACCCGATATCCGTCGGCGATTATTCCCTGAACGTGGCAAGATTCGGAAACGGACAGGGCGCGCACACGATCGTCGCGCTGGCCGGGCTCGGCATGGGTGATTTCCCGGTCGCCGCGAGGAGAATGACGGCGCATATGGAACCCGACAACGCCGTCGTGTTCGTCGACCGTGCGGGATACGGCCTGAGCGACGATACCGGCCGGGAAATGACACTCGAACGGATTGTCGCAGATTATCGGACCGCGCTGAAGAACGCGGGCGTCGAACCACCATATGTCCTGATGGCGCATTCCATCGGCGGCGTGTATTCCTCCTGGTGGGCAAGCAAGTATCCCGACGAGATCGAGGCGGTCGTGCAGATCGACGGGACCCAGCTGAGCGAAACGGCATACGAGGACGAACCGGACAACTCTCCCGTGACGTTCGAAGACAAGGTGCTTGCGTTTCTCGCGAGAATCGGCTTCTCAAGGTATATCCTGAGGAGCGAGCACTATCTGTATCCCGCCCCTTTCACCGAAGAGGAACAGGCCCTCGGAGATGCGCTTGATCTTATGACGCAGGATTCCATCGCGCCGGTATCCGAAAGCGGCCTGCGCCGGGAGAACGCGCGGTTCGCCTGGTCCGGCATCGTCCCGAACGATATCCCGAAACTGTATCTCTGTTCGAGCTGGGGCGCGCAGACGAAGGAAGACCTGATCGAAACCGCCCGATGGCTGAACGGACAAATCAGGAAAAACCATCTCGACATGACCTTGCTGCCGACGGATCCCGACGACGAAAGATTTGATGCGATCCTAAAGCAAATGAAAGATTTGCGACGGACGGTCCTGGAACCGTATGCCGAGAAAATGGGCGGATGCCGGATCATCCTTCTGCCCGGCGATCACATGATCTACGAGCAGAAGCCCGACGCCTGCGGCCAGATCATCAAAGACTTCCTGGACAACCTGCCCGCGGAGTGATTATCGCCGTCATTCCGTTTTTTTTCACGGGGATGATGAGGCCGCATTCGTAGTCCGGGGCGGCTGGATTGCCGGGGGTGTAAGCCTCGATGTCGATGCCGAGCCCCTGATACTCCGGGTGGTCTTTCAGCCAGCTCCCGTAGGCGGCTGTGTAAAGGTCCTGCAGCGATTTCGGCAGCGCGCCCTTGCAGCGGAATTCCGCCCAGTCGGACGCGGGGAGCATCAGGAGCTTCATGCCATCCGGGACGGCGCCGC
Source organism: Lentisphaeria bacterium (assembly GCA_017524965.1). Classification (GTDB taxonomy): domain Bacteria; phylum Verrucomicrobiota; class Lentisphaeria; order Victivallales; family UBA1829; genus UBA1732. Next base: position 7,414 of record JAFXUM010000113.1, read on the forward strand.
CCTTGTATTCGCCGCAGATCATGTACTCGAACGCACCGTCCTGCCCCTCGCTTTTCAAACAGCGGCAGACGGCATACTCGCCGATCTTGTTCTCGAAAACGGCCTGTTCTTCCGGCGTCTCCGGCTTCATCGTCTGAAAGAGGCGCGCATAACGCTGCGAATACTCGCCCCAGAATTCCGGACACTTTTTGTATCCTTCCTCGTTCCTGATGACGATGGAGAATCCGATGACGGTGAATTCCTCATGATGCGTGATGACTGGCTGCGGTTCCATGCGCGTTTTCTCCTTTTCCGGGCAGGATGAAAATGTTTGTTTCAATACGGTCCGCAATAATGTACCACTCTTCAGTGTTTTTTTCAACGTCAGACCGCGTTTTTGCCGATATGATGTTTTACATTCTGTTGTCGGGCTGCAAGCTTTTGTAAAACTTTTTTGCCGTTTCATCCGTTTTTTTCGCCTGAAACATGTTTGGCACGGGATTTGCTTCATGCACGGCGTCACTTCGCAACCACCAAGGAGACACGTTACATGAAACTCATCATCGCGTACATCCAGCCCGACCGGCTGAATCCCGTCAAGCAGGCGCTTTACGCCCGCAGCATCTTCAAAATCTCCGTCACGAACGCGCTGGGCTGCGGCCAGCAGCGCGGATACGTCCACATGTGGCGCGGCGCGCTTCAGGAAGTCAATCTGCTGAAGAAGGTCCGCCTCGCGATCGCGGTCAACGACGAGTTCGTCGAGACGACCATCGAAGGCATCTGCGAGGGCGCGCGCACCGGACACATCGGCGACGGCAAAATCTTCGTACTCCCCATGGACGAGTGCATCCGCATCCGCACGGGCGAACGCGGCTCCGAGGCGATCGGCTGACATCTTTGAACTCAACAGAAAGGAATCCTACCATGAATAAAATACTTTCCGCCGCCCTGCTCGGGCTGGTCTGCGCCGGAATCGCGTTCGGCGCGGAGGAACAGGCCGCCGAAGCCGTCGCCGAAGCGGCAGCAGCCGTCGAATCCGTCACAGTCGCGGAGGCCGCCGCGCCCTCGACCGCCGATTATGCGTTGTTCGCGGTCAACAACCTGTGGGTGATGGCGGGCGGCATGCTGGTCTTCCTGATGCACCTCGGATTCGCGTGCGTGGAGTCCGGCCTCGCCCGTGCGAAAAACTGCAACAACATCCTCTTCAAGAACACCATGACCCCGGCGATCGGGTTCCTCTCCTACGCCGTCTGCGGATTCGCGCTGATGTACCCCGGCGTGCACTGGATCTGGAACAACTGGTTCGGGTTCGCCGGATTCGGGCTGCACCTGCCCGCGGGCGACCCGATCGCGTACCACAACGGCGAGTTCACGTACTGGACGGACTTCTTCTTCCAGGGGATGTTCGCCGCGACGGCCGCCACGATCGTGTCCGGCGCGGTCGCCGAACGCGTGAAGCTGAGCAGCTATCTGATCTTCACGGCGGTCTACGTGTCGGTCGTGTACCCGGTCGTCGGCTCCTGGGGCTGGGGCGGCGGCTGGCTCGACGCCATGCACTTCCACGATTTCGCCGGCTCCACCTTCGTGCACAGCGTCGGCGGCTGGGCCGCGCTCTCCGGCGTGATCCTGCTCGGGCCGCGCATCGGCAAGTACGTCGACGGCAAGGTGATGCCCATCATGGGCCACAACATGCCGCTCGTGACCATCGGCGTCTTCCTGCTCTGGCTCGGCTGGTTCGGGTTCAACGGCGCGTCCGCCCTGAACGCGGAGCCGCAGAAGGTCAGTCTCGTGCTCGTGAACACCATGATCGCCGCCAGCGCCGCGGTCGTCTCCAGCATGCTGACGAGCAAGATCATGCTCCACCACCCCGACCTCTCCATGACCATGAACGGCTGTCTCGCCGGGCTCGTCGGCATCACGGCCGGCGCGGACTGCGTGAGCGTTGGCTCGGCGGTCGTGATCGGCCTTATCGCGGGCGTCATCGTGGTCCCGGCGGTCGTTTTCTTCGACCGGCTCCACCTCGACGACCCCGTCGGCGCGCTCTCCGTGCACCTCGTGAACGGCGTCTGGGGCACGCTCGCGGTCGGCATCTTCTCCGTCGTGCCGGAATACACCTTCAAGGTGCAGCTCCTCGGCGCGGTGGCCATCGGACTCGTGTCCTTCGTGTCCTCGTTCGCGATCTTCTTCGCGCTGAAGAAAATCGCCGGCATCCGCGTCAGCGAGGAGGAAGAACTCCGCGGCCTCGACCTCTGCGAACACGGCGGCGAAGCC
>JAFXUM010000114.1 GCA_017524965.1 Lentisphaeria bacterium
CAGCGAGACCTCCTGATCCTTGGAGACCAGCGAGATCTGGCCGATGTCGTGCATGTAGACGCGCATCGTGTCGTTTTTCGCGACGGCGCCTTCCCTGGCCGCGACCTTCGCGTTCTTCTTATCCAGACGGGGGTCTTTCTTCCCCTCGTTCATGAACTTGGAAAGATCGATCTCGGAGGCGTCCTCGACGTCTTCCAGCACGACCGGGACGCCGTTCGCGTCGACTGCGACGGGAACGTCCTTTCCGGGGGTCTTCGCGGGAATCTCTTTCGTTTCCGCCGGGGCGGATTTAACCTTGACTTTCAGCTTCGCGTTCTCCGGTTTCGAGGCGAACACGGATTTTTTCGCGGCGGTTTTCTTCGCGGAAGCGGCGGGCCTGACTTCGGCTTTTGCCGTTTTCTTTTCGGCTTTGACCTCGGCTTTTGTCGCGGCTTTCGCCGTTCCGGCGTTTTTCGCGGTCTTCTTTGCAGGAGCGGTCCTGATCTCGACCTTGACGGCGGGATGTTTGACTTCGACCTTGACCGGGTTCTTCTTCACGGAAGCCTTCTTCGGTTCCTGTTTCACTTCGGCTTTTGCCGAAACGGATTTCTTTGCAGGCTTCGCGGAGGATTTTTTCGCAGAATCAAGCTTGACGGTCGGTTTGAACTTCGCTTTGGAAGAGGCTTTCTTCGGCTGAGGTTCTTCGTCGAAAAACACTTCAGGCTTGAACGCGGCATTTTTCGCGACCGTCTTCTTCGCGGGAACGGCCTTGACAGCCTGCTTCTTCGCTTCGGCTTTTACCGGCGCTTTCGCGACCGTCTTCTTCGCGGGAACGGCCTTGACAGCCTGCTTCTTCGCTTCGGATTTCACCGGCGCTTTCGCGACCGTCTTCTTCACTTCGGCTTTCGCGGCCGTCGCTTTTTTCGTAGAAACCGGGGCGGTCTTTTTCGGGGATGCGGATGCAGGGGCGGTTTTGTCCGCCGGTTCCGGTTTTGCGGCTTTTTCCTTGCCGGACGCGGCATTGCCCCGCTTTGCGGAAGCGGACGTTTTCGCGTTTTTTCCGGCCGCGGAGACCGCAACCTGTTTCTGTTTCGCATCACTTTTCATCGAAAAAAAGACCTCGGAGATTTGTTTTCCTGCGTTGAGCTGTTATATTGATAGTCGTAACCTTTTTTGATTCCGGCACCTGTAACAGCTGTCAGCATGCGGCATCGCACTGGACGCCCCCGGTTAAAAAAACAATTGCATATAATGTACTCCATAAATAGAAAAAGGCAAGAGTAAAATGAAAAAAAGGTCTTGGAAAAGCACGTTTTTCAATTTAATATCTAAAGCATATAAGCGTTCCGGACGCATCGGCCCGCTCGAATCCGACATGATGCCGATCGCATTGCTTTGCCTCGCGGCGAATACCTCCGTGCCGTCCGAAGGAAAGGGCGCGTCCGGCGCCGCAACGAAGCAGAAAAGCCGCTCGAAAAGCGTCTCCGCGGACATGGAAACGGCATCCGCAAAAACGACGGAAAAAACGTCCGGGACAAACGTCGGAAAGAAGCCCGTTTTCTATGTGGCGGCGTCGCAGTCACGCGCGGAACAGTGCCGCGACGATCTGACGGAATGGGCGGAGGTCGCGGGGAAACGGCTTTCCGTGCATACCCTGCCGGACGGTTCGACGCGGCGGCAGAGTCTGCTTCAGGCGGATTCGCCGCGCGCCGAGGCGCTGCACCGGCTTCTGCTGGAGCCGCCGGACGTGTTTTTCGGATCGGTCACGAGCCTGAATTCGCCCGCGCCGGTGCCGCGTCTGATGCGCGAAAGCGAGCTTGTGCTGAAAGTCGGAGACGAAGTCGATCTGAAGGAACTCGCGGAACGTCTGGTCGAGATGGGGTACGACGACGAAGTCGAGGTCGGCATGTCTGGCGAATTCGCGCGGCGCGGCGGCCTGATCGACATCTTTTCCTCCTCGGAGTCCGCGCCCGCCCGCGTGGAATTTTTCGGCGACACGATCGACAGCATCCGTCTCTTCCGCCCGGACACGCAGATGTCGACGGGCAGGGTGGATTCCTACCGCGTGATCCTGCGGTCGGGCTCGGGCGGCGACGGGACGGTGCTGAACGGGCGGGAATACGCCTCCGCGCCGGCGTTCGAGTACCTGCTGGAAAACGATTTTATTCTGGTCGAGGAAGCGCCCGGCGAGATACGGACGCATCTGGCGCGCTACGGTACGCCGGAGGAGGCGGCGCAATGGGCGGCGTTCGAGGAGAAGATGAAGTCGGCGGGCCGGCTCGTGGCGTTTGAGGACGCGGCGGGCGCTGCCGAAACCGAAGGCGGCCCGTGCGAGGCGTTCCCGTGTTACTCCACCGGACGCGACGCGATGGCGGCGGCCGCGGGGCACGAGTTCGCCTCGGACGCGGATTCGGACGGGAAGGCGCTGGACCAGGCGTTTTCCGTACTGGCGCAGCAGCTGACCGCGAGCCGCATCCACCAGTGGATCGAGGAGAAAACGCATGTGACGCTGCTCGTGGGGCCGGATTCCGATCCGCATCAGGTGCGGCGCTGGATTCTGGACCACGACCTGTGCGAAAACGACCTGCTGAGCGTGGAAGAGGGGGCCGTGCCGTGCGGATTCTTCCTGCCGAAGGAAAAACTGGCGGTCCTGACGATCCGCGAGCTCTTCGCGCTGCCGTATCGCCGCCGGAGCATGGCGCACGAACTTCAGATCGAGGACGACACGCCCCGGACCGAGCCCGTTTCGCGCGAGGATGCGGCGGGCGTGATCTCGGCGGGCGACCTGGAGGACGGCGATTACGCCGTCCACCTGAATTTCGGCATCTGCCGTTACCTCGGCCTGGAGATCACCGAGATCTCCGGGGCGCGCGCGGAAATGATCGTGCTGGAATTCGCCGGCGACCAGGTGGTGCGGATTCCGGTGCGGCAGGCGCATCTGGTCACGCGCTACGTCGGCTCGAAAAATACGCGCATCACGCTCAGCCGCCTCAACTCCGGCCGCTGGAACAAGGCGTGCGACGAGGCGCGCCACTCCGTGCAGAGCCTCGCGTTCGAGATGCTGAAGATCCAGGCCGTGCGCATGAAAAAGGCCGGAACGGCGTTCCCGGCGGACGACCCGGAACAGGTTCTTTTCGAACAGGCGTTCCCGTTCAAGGAGACCCCGGACCAGGTGCGCGCGGCCGCCGAGATCAAGGCGGACATGGAGTCGCCGCGCCCGATGGACCGTCTGCTGTGCGGCGACGTGGGCTACGGCAAGACCGAGCTGGCGATGCGCGCGGCGTGCAAATGCGCGCTCGCGGGGCGTCAGGTGGCCGTGCTGGTGCCGACGACCGTGCTCGCGCAGCAGCATTATTACACGTTCCGGGAACGATTCGCCGGGACGGGCGTCGTGATCGAACAGCTCTCGCGGTTCAAGACGCGGATGGAGCAGAACCGGATCATCGAGCGCCTCCGCGAGGGCGCGATCGACGTCGTGATCGGTACGCAGAGGCTGGTCCAGAAGGACGTCGGGTTCAAGGACCTCGGGCTCGTGATCATCGACGAGGAACAGCGGTTCGGCGTGGTGGACAAGGACTATCTGAAACGCCTCCGCGCGACCGTGGACGTGCTGACCATGACCGCCACGCCCATCCCGCGCACGCTCCACATGTCGCTCTCCGGCATCCGCGACCTCAGCACGCTCATGAACGCGCCGGTGAACCGCCTGCCGATCCGCACGGTCTTCGCGCAGTACGACCGGAACGTGGTGCGCATGGCGATCGAACGCGAGCTGAACCGGGGCGGCCAGGTATATTACCTGCACAACCGCGTGAAGTCGATCGACAAGGTAGCGCTCGAACTTGAGGCGATGTTCCCGGACGTCCCGCTCGGCGTCGCGCACGGACGCATGGACAAAAGCGAGCTGGAAGTGGTCATGTCGTCGTTCATCGAGGGCAAAACGAAGATTCTGGTCAGCACCTCGATCATCGAGTCCGGCATTGACATCCCGAACGCGAACACCATCATCATCGAACGCGCGGACCGGTTCGGGCTCGCCGAACTCTACCAGCTGCGCGGCCGCGTGGGACGCTGGGTGCGGCAGGCGTACGCGTACCTGTTCCTGCCGGGTGACGGCATCCTGACCGGGGACGCGCGCAAACGCATGGCGGCGATCCGGCGCTACACGCACCTCGGCGCGGGATTCCAGCTCGCCATGAGCGACCTCGAAATACGCGGCGCGGGCAACATCCTGGGCGAGGAGCAGAGCGGGCAGATCAACGCGGTCGGATTCCACCTGTACTGCGAACTCCTGCGCGACTGCGTGGCGATGTTCAAGGGCGAAAAACTGCCGACCGCGCCCGACTGCGAACTCCACCTCGATTTCCTGAGTTTCGCGGTCGAGCCGCCGCCGGACCGGATCGCCGCGGGCATCCCGCCGACTTATATCGAATCGCCGCGCATGCGCCTGCACTGCTACCGCAGAATGGCGATGTTCACCGACGAACGCGACCTCGACATGTTCGCGGACGAGCTGCGCGACCGGTTCGGGGCGATCCCGGCGGAAGTCGACCATTTCCTGATGACGTGCCGGATCCGCCTCGCCGCGGCCGCCGCCGGGATCTCGTCCGTGGAGTGCCGCAGCAATCTGGTGTATCTGGAGAAGAACAAGCGCATGCTGAGGCGCGACGGCATGATCCCGATGATCCAGGGCAATCCGAAGCCCGCGCAGAAACTGAAACTGGTCCTGCGTACCGTCCGCGAGTTCATCCCGCGCGCGGAACAGGTTTGATTTTCTGACAGACAGTCTGAACTCGCACAAGGAGGCCGAACCATGAAAATGACCGCAGTCCTGAACGACATCACCCGTCTCCGCGTCGACGCGATCGTCAACGCCGCGAACTGTTCCCTGCTGGGCGGGGGCGGCGTCGACGGCGCCATTCACCGCGCCGCGGGGCGCCGGCTCTACGAAGCCTGCCTCAAATTCGGCGGCTGCAACACCGGCGAGGCGCGCATCACGCCCGGATTCGACCTGCCCGCCCGATACGTGATCCATACGCCCGGCCCGGTCTGGCGCGGCGGCACGCACGGCGAACCGGAGCTGCTCCGTGCGTGTTACCTGAACTCGCTCGCGCTGGCGGAGGAAAATGACTGCCATACGGTGGCGTTCCCCGGCATCAGCATCGGCGTGTACCGTTACCCGCTGGAGGCGGCGGTGAAGATCGCCGTGGACGCGGTCGGCACGTGGACGGGGAAACTGCCGGAGGAGGTCGTCTTCTGCGCGTTCTCCGAAAACGTGCTGGAGGCGTATCGGCGCGCGCTGAACGTATTTCAGGCGTAAACGAGGCGGAATCCGTATGAAACTGCCGGGTCTGATCCACGCAGTCTTTGCTCTTGCCGGACTTTTGTTTGCCGCGCCGTTCTGTATGGCGGCCGACGCGCCGGAGAAAGCCGCGCCCGACATTGCGATCCCCGCTCAACTTCCGCAGGGGCATCCGCGCATCTATGCCACGTCCGCCGACCGCGAGGCGCTTCAACGGAAGATCGAAACGTGCAAATGGGCGGGCGACATGTACGCGAAGCTCGAACGCGAGGTGAGGCCGTACGTGGAGCGCCACAGGACCGATCCCGACTGGATCGTCTCGCGCATGCAGATGAACTGGGAGGACGGCAGACGCCACACGATTTTCCACGCGAAGGACAACGTCATCCCGCTCGCGGAGAGGTCGGGCAACGCGACGTACCCGACGGTGCGCGTGGCCGCCGGACGCGTCGGCAACGGCACGGAGCAGAAACTCGAGGACCTGATCCCGTTCGGCGACGGCAACCTGAAGCTCGCGCGCGACGGGAAGACCGTGGACGTGCCGTTCGACGAGACCGGGCTCGCGTTCGAGAACGAAAACATGACGATCCTGAACCTCGCGCTCCGCGCCGCCATCGTGTATTATTTCACCGGGAACGAGGCGCATGCGAAGTTCGCGGCGGATATCCTGTGGGTGTTCGTGCGCGGCGCGGCGCAGCAGGAACAGCTGAACCCGGAGGACATCGCGCCGAACGAAAAGAGCGAGGTGAGCACGCACGGATTCCTGAGCTACGAGACGCTCGGCGACACCCGGCGTTATGCTTCCGTGCCGCTCATCTACGACTTCATCTATCCGTACCTGGATAAGGTGTATTTCGAGTCGGATGAATTCAAACACGGCCGGACGGGGCAGGGCGCGCTCTGGTCGCCCGGCCATCCGCAGGGCAAAAAATGGGCGTTCGAACAGTTTCAGATCATGTTTCAGAAGATGGTCGAGAACAAGATCACGCGAGGCGGCGGCCTGTTCGGAAACTGGAACCTGAACGAGCAGTTCTGCGCGATCCCGTACGCGCTCGCGATGGACGACGATGCGGACATGCCGGACGGGAAGGGGCGGCGCTATTATCTGGATCAATTATTGAACCGCACGACGCCCGGCAACGGCGCGTACAAGGACGTGATCGCCGCGAATCTTCAGCCGGACACCGGACTGTGGCCGGAAGCGCCCGCGGGCTACGGACAGAGCTCGGTCCAGATGCTCGTGCAGTACGGCTGGCTGTACGGCCGGGCGGGGATCCGCGTGCTCGACGAACAGCCGCTCCTGATGAAGGGCGCGTGCGCGTTCCCCCAGGTGGCGTTCCCGAACGGGCGTTCCACGGCGTGGGGCGACGGCAGTTACGCCGCGATGTACACGCTTCAGGCGGAGCTGATGATCGCGTATGCGCGCGAAAAAGGCGACCGCGCGCTGGAGGAGATGTTCACCTCGATGCTGAACTTCGCGGGCGGACGCGATTTCGGCGGCGACCTGTGGCTGCCGCTCTTCGCGTTCGTGCCGGAACTGCGTCCGGTCGAGTCGAAACCGGCGAGTCCGCGCGTCTCGTGCAGCCCGGCGCACGCGCTCCTGATGGGGCGTCTGTTCAGCGAGACGGGCAGGCCGGAGGACGCGCTGGCGTACAGCGTGTACGGATTCGCGGAGGGCTCGGGGCATTACCACGAAAACGGCCTGGCGATGGAGCTGTACGGCGGCGGGCACATCCTCGGATGCGATTTCGGCGCGGGCCCGAACTACTGGGACATGCAGCACAGGATGTTCAACCGGATGGCGGTCGGGCACAACACCGTGGTCGTGAACGGGGCGGAGATCGGTTCGAAAGCCTATCTGCCGCTCAAGATCAACCTCGCCGATCCGATGCCCGTGCCCGGCGAAGAGCCGAAGCCGGGCAAATCGGACAATATCCAGTTCTCCGATGTGTCGACGACCCTGAATCTGAAAACGCTGAAGGCGGAGCTGCGGCGCGTGAACGCCATCGTGCGGACCTCGCCGAAGACCGGGTTCTACATCGACATCTTCCGCGTGAAGATGCTGGAGGGCGAGGGAAAGACGTTCGACTACCTCTATCACAACCTCGGAACGGGATGCAAGTTCGAAATGGACGGCGGCAGGGAGATTTCTCCGTTCGATCCGGCATCCGGGTTCGGCTACGATTTCCTGAAAAACGTGCACGGCATGGAGGGAACAGGCGCGATCCGGGGGAGTTTCGACGTCGGGAAGGACGGGCTGAGCATGAACGTCTTCATCCCGGGAAACGAGCTCCGGCGCGAGTTCTACACGGCGGAATCGCCCGCGAACTTCCGGTATTTCGACAGCTTCTTCAGGGAAAAGCCCGTGCCGACGCTGATGATCCGCCGGACGGACGCCCACACCTGGGATCAGCCGTTCGTCGTGGTGTACGAGCCCGTCCGCGCGGACGACGGCGGGCCGCATGTCAAGTCCGTGAATGTCCTCACGGACAGACAGTCGGTCGTTGAGCTGTTTATCGTAATGGACGACGGAAGCTTTTATACCATTGACAACGTCGCCGGGACGGACCCGGACGGCAGGGACAGTGAGTTTTCCGTCCAAGCGAATTCGGGGCCGGGCATCATAGATCGTGAACCAGGCTCCTGAGAATAACAAACGAGGCGGATTGCGTCCCGGGGACGGCTGGATCAAAACATCCGGCGGACGTACTCGAAGAGGATGACCGTGGCGGCCTGCGCGACGTTCAGGGATTCGGCGTCGCCGGGCATCGGGATGTTCAGTCCGCGCGAGTTTTCGAGTTCCGCCACGCCGGTCGCCTCGCAGCCGAGGATGATCGCGCTGCGATCGAAGAGGTCCGGCTCCAGAAAGACGTTGCCGCCGCTCGCCGGAAGCGTCCGGTAGCAGGTCTTCACGCCGAGTTTGCGGAGGTCCGCGGCGAGTTCGGTCAGGTCGCCGCCGCAGCGGATCTTCAGGGAGAACTGCGCG
>JAFXUM010000010.1 GCA_017524965.1 Lentisphaeria bacterium
ACAACATCCGCATCCGCCAGATCCTCATCAACCTGCTCGGCAACGCCGTCAAGTTCACGAAAAAGGGCACGATCACGCTCCGCGTTTCCTTCACGCCGGATCCCGGACAGGACACCGGTACGCTCAAATGCTCCGTCACGGGCACCGGCATCGGCATCTCCGAGGACGACCAGAAGAAGCTCATGGAACCGTTCGTCCAGCTCTCCAGATTCCGCGGCACCAACGCCGTGAACAACGGAACCGGCCTCGGACTCTCCATCTCCAAGCGCCTTGCCACCTGCATGAACGGCGCGCTGACCTGCGCCAGTACGCTCGGCGAAGGCAGTACTTTCGAGGTCACGCTCAATGCCGTGCATTTCCGCGCGAAGGCGAAGACGAAGAAGGCGAAGACCGCGGGGAAGGCCGCCGGAAAACAGCAGCAGGCCGAATCCGCCGCCGCGCCGGACAACGAGGTGAAGTCGATCCGCATCCTCGTGGTCGACGACGTCCCGATGAACCTCCGCGTCGCCAAGGCCCTCTTCAACAAGATCGGATTCAACAACGTCTTCACCGCCGGATCGGGCAGGGAAGCGCTCGATTTCCTCGAAAAACAGCCGGTCGACCTGATCCTGTCCGACATGTGGATGCCGGAGATGAACGGCGCGGATCTCTCCGCCGCGGTGAAGGAAAATCCGAAATACGCGCACATCCCGGTCGTCGCCCAGACCGCCGACGTCGAGACGAGCGGCAATTTCGATATGTCGCATTTCGACGCCATCATCCTGAAACCGGTCACCAAGGAGAAGCTCTCCAACATGGTCAAACGCATCATCGAGGACCGCGACTCCCTGAAGAACGGCGGACAGGACGGTCCGTTCAATCTCGGATGAGCCGGGCCATGTTCGAAGTCCCGAAAAAGTTCGACATCGACTTCGGCGGCGTCTACCGGTCCATCGGACACGACGCCATCACGTCCGGCATCATCCGCAAGCGCGAGGAGCTGGACTGGCACGGAGGCGTCTTTCCGCTGTTCTCCGTGTCGGTCGTCCTGCGCGGCACGGGCGCCTACATTGACGCGGCCGGACGTCGCGAGCATCTGTGCCCCGGCAAGCTCTTTTTCCGGATCCCAGGCGTGAGCCATTCCAACGTGATCGACCCGGACAGCAACTGGCTGGAATTCTACCTCGCGTTCCACTTCATGAAGGACACCGCCGGGGGCGAGCCGCACGACGCGTTTCTGGACTACACCGAGGCCGGGACGCCCGGCTATCTGAAGCTCAAAAACATGCCCGACCAGGACGATTCCTGGGTCCGCTCCATGTGCCGCCACCTCTTCGCGCTGGATTCGCAGGGGCCCGTCCGAGACATCAACCTCTCGCTCGAACTCCTCAACCAGTGCTACGATTTCCTCGCGTACCTGCGCACCGCGGGCGACGAATCGCAGATCGCACTGCGCGCCCTGAAGCTCCTGACCGTGATCCTCGACAGCCGCATCAAGGGCTTCTCCGACGAGATCTCCGACGCCGTGAAGGAGGTCATCCAGGCCAACATCAAGAGCAACTGCCCGCTGCCCGAGCTTCTGAAGGACATCCCGTTCAGCTACCCATCGCTCCGCCGCCATTTCCAGATGATCAACGGCTACAGCATCGGCCAGTATCAGATCCAGTGCCGGATGGAAAAGGCGGTGAACATGCTGTCCTCCGGCATGAGCGTGAAGGAGACCGCCGAACGCCTCGGCTACAAGAACCAGTTCTTCTTCTCGAAGCAGTTCCACCAGCAGATCGGATTCCCCCCGAGCGTCCTGAAAAAGAGCTGACAAAAGTAAGCCCCTGTAAAAAAATAAAACCGGTCTCCGCGACTGCTGCGGGACCGGTTCTTTGCTCTCGCGTCAATACGGGTTTACTGCACGAGCGGGACGAGCTTCGCGTCCTTGTCGGAATCGAGGCGGACGGTCATGTCCGCGAGCACGGACGCCGGCAGGTCGACGGTCTTCGCGACCGGCGGCGCCAGACGGTACCACGGCTCGCCCCTGTAATATAGCCAGACGGGGGCTTTCTCCTCGCTGAAGCGGGAGATGTCGAAGCTGACCATGCCGTCGTCGAGGTAGAACGCGCGCAGCGGGACCGCCGGGTAGGAACGGTCCGTCGGCTTCCACGGCAGCACGAAGAACGCGCCGTCCGTCTGCGGCTCGGTCGTGACCGCCCACACGCCGCCGACCAGGGAATCCTCCGTGGCGGCTTTCACCTTGTCGCCGACCCACGAACGGTTCCGCGGGTCGCTGGAGGACGCGCCTTCGTAAATCCACTGGCCGTCCCAGAACTCGATCCAGGAGTGGTTGCCGGAGCGGTCCGTCCACTGGGGACACCCGGTGAACCGCGCCGGGATGCCGCAGGCGCGGCAGGCGTTCAGGAGGATGACGGAGAGGCCGGTGCAGGAGGCGTAGGATGCGGCGATGGATTCCTGCGCGGACTGGTCGGCCTTCGGGCGCTTCACCGCGTCGTAGGTCACGTTCAGCTCCTTGAAGACGTGGTCGTTCAGGTACTTGACGGCGTCGCTGGCGGTCTTCAGGCCGCGCACGCCGGGCATGAACTTGTCATAGAAAAACTTCCGCCACGGATCGCGCTTCTCGTTCACGCTCCAGTACGGCAGGATGTAGCGCAGAAAGAGGTCCTCGGAAATCTGGTCGGACCACGGGACTTCTCTGCGCGCTTTGAGCGCGTAGCGGACGTGCTCCAGCAGCTGGCCGGGCTCGACGTCCGCATAGTCGCATTCGGGCATTTCCGCCAGCAGCGCGGCCATGTAGGGGCCTTCCGGCGGAGTCATGGCGTAAACGGCGATCCTGTCGAGCTTGTCCTGCGGGATGCGGGAAAGCGCGCGTTCGAGACGGGCATCGAGGCCGGACGCGGTTGCACCGGCGGGGAGGGCGGCGAGCATCCTGCGGAGCGTTCCTGCGGCTTCGGACGTGTTTGCATCCTTCGCGATTACCGATGCGTTAGAGTTTTTTTTTACGTTTCCGGCGTCCTTGACCCTGACGGTGATCTCCGTGCCCTTTTTGAACGGGCCTTTGAGCTTGACGCAGGCGAAGAGCGAGGAGGCGAGCACGTCGGCGTCGACCGACTTGGAGACGACTTCCGGCGCGGCGAACACGCGTCCGTAGGGCAGGTACACGCCCTGTTCCTTCCACTGGTCGTCCTTCAGCGCGGTCAGCTTCAGCGTCAGCACGCCGTCCGCGTCCGTGGAACGCTCCAGTTTGAGCGTCTGGCCGGGTTTCGGGTCGATGGCCGCGCGCATGGCGGGGTCGCCGTAGAACGCGACCACGTCGCGGTCGTAGAGCAGGCCGAGCGCCTCTCTCTGCTCGTCGGCATCCTTGAAACGAAGCCCGCGCAGGGAATTGCCCGCCGTGCGCTGGAAGGTGTCGTAGTCGGCGGTGTTGAGCGTGATCCTGTTCCAGTCGTGCTTGACCAGGTTCTCCACGATCCACGCGTTCGTGAAGTGGAACGATTCGTTGAACGAATAGTAGCCGGGATAGTCGGTCAGCATCCCCTGCGCCGTCCAGCCCTGCCGCCCGAACCACGTCTCGATCGTGTAGCCCATGAGCTGGTACACGCCGAACGAGTGGATCATGGCGGTGGCCATGCAGGAATCCTGCCCGTGCGGGATGTTCCCGATCAGGCAGTTGCCCGCGGCGCACCAGATCTTCGGCGTCATGTCCTTGAACTCGGTCACGCGGCCTTTCGTGTCGCGCGCGGCGAGTCCGCCCTTGCGGTCGATCAGGTACATGTTATTGCTCAGGTAGCCGCTGGCCCAGTCGTGTTCGGAGGCGTGCCCGGAGGTCATCATGATCTGGAACCCGCCGCCTTTCACGAGCTTGAGGAACTGTTCGGTGAAATCCTTGTCGGTGCGGGTCTTTTCGTTGTCGTATTTCTTCGCGGGATCGGTGATGCGGAGGTTGGTCTCCTGCGTCTCGTCGAAGCTGTAGCAGCGGCGCATGAGCGAGTGGTGGAACCCGCCGACCATGTCGAGCGCGTCGGTGATGTTGATCGGGCCTTTGAACTCCGCGACGCGCGTGATGTCCGAGGTGTCGTACCCGGTGATGATGCCCCAGAACGTGTCGCCGTACGGATCGGGCAGGATTTCGCGCGTCATGCGGGAGATTTCGCCCGTGAACTTGCGTCCGGCGAGCTCCTTCGGCGTCACGAAGCAGGTGTAGTACGGGAGCATTTCCTGAAGGCCGGGCAGCACCTCGCGGACGTCCTTCTTATAGGTGAAGACCTGCGGACCGAGCGCGGCGTGTTTGGTCTTCAGCGCCTGGACCGCGGCGTTCAGTTCGGGATGGTCCGCCGGGACCACGATGGCGTAGCCGGGGGCTTTCGTCTTTGACGCGGTCTGCGCCGGACGCGCCGCCCTGCGGACCGTCGCGGAGTGGACCGCCGGGATCAATGCGGCTGCGAGCAGGATTGCGGAAATGGCGGAGATAAGTCGTGTTTTCATAATGCCAGGTACTCCATGCGGAAACGGACGGTTCCCGCCTCAAATCGGGGCAAGGATGCGTCCTGTATGTGATGAGCGGATCAAAAGCGGAACGGTCAATCCTCGTCCTCTTCGCGGCGGTGGCCGAGGAAAAGCCGGTACATGGCGCGGAGGAAGGGATTTTTCGGAAGGTCTTCGTCGTAGTCATCGCTGAGGACGGGGATCTCAAGCGGATCTTCGTTCGCGAGGAGACGTTTCGGATTTTCCTCGAAGAGGATGTTCGCGGTCTCCTCGCCGTAGTTTTCCGTGATGAACTTTCTGCATTCGGTCTGGCGGAACGCGCGCGAGGTGGAATGCGCGTCGGACGCGATATAGTGGCACAGGCCGTGGTCCAGCAGGTCGAGCGAGAATCTCTGGCATCCGCGCCCGAAATCGCCGAGGATCGAGGCCGCGGTGAGCTGCATCGTGTAACCGGTGTTGTAGATATGGTGCACGTGTTCCCAGCTCTGGAAGAGGCGTTCCGGATGCGCGCAGATCGGGCGGAATCCGGCGGAGTGCGTGGAGCGGCTGATGGCGTCGACGGAGGAGTCCATGCGGCTGCGAACGAAGTCGATGAGCATGAAGCTCGTCCCGGCGAGGCCGACGGCGTTTTCGTCCACCTGGAACAGCTGGGGCAGGTTGTATTCGAGTCCGCGCAGAAGCCTGATGCCGTATTCCGCGGCTTTCGCCTCGGTCGCGGCGCGGATCTCGTCCATGCGTTTGATCTGGTCGCCGGCGGGCTGTTTCCCGTGCGGCGTGCAGATGATGGTGTCGATGCCGTCCGCCTGTGCCAGCTCGAACATCTTGACCGTTTCATCCAGGTCGGGCGAACCATCGTCGCCTGGCACGCCGGGCAGGATATGGCAGTGAATATCAATCATGATTCAAACTCGGGGGGCTGGGGTTGAATGAATGACGCTTCCTTTTATTTCTTCTCTTCGGCGGATTCCTCGTTTTCGGGCACGACAGGCGACATGAGGGAGATGGAGGCTTCTTCCTTGGTGAGGACGGGTTCGGGGCCTTTGCCTTTTTTCTTTTTCGATCTGTGGCTGTAGCCGTAGCCATAGCCGTAGCCATACCCGTAACCGTATCCATACCCGTATCCGCCGTATTTCTTGCCGTAGCCATAGCCGTAACCATAGCCGTAACCGTAGCCGTAACCGTAGCCGTAGGCGCCGGAGGACTGTGCGAACTGGTTCAGGATGATGCCGGAGATGTTGAGCTTGAGTTCCTTCAGACGGCCGACGAGGGCTTTCAGCGAGCTGAGCGAGGTCTTGCGGGCGTTGACCACGACGATGATGTCGTCGACGATCTTGCCCAGGACAAGTGCGTCAGCGAGGATGGTCGCGGGCGGCGTGTCGACGATGATGTAGTCGTAGTCCTTGGCCTTTTCCGCCACGAATCCGCTCTCGGCGAAGACTTCGATCAGGCGGAGCGGGTTCGGCGGGATCGGTCCGGGCGGGATCACGTCGAGCTTGGTGCCGTTGATGCCGCGGTGGACCACTTCATCGAACGTCTTCTTGCCGACGATGTAGTCGACCAGGCCGACGGAGTGCGTCAGGCCGAAATAGTCCGCGGAGTCGCCCTTGCGGATGTCGGCGTGGATCATGAGGACCTTTTTGTCCTTTTCCGCGAGGAGAAGGGAAAGATAGCTGGAGAGGAGCGTCTTGCCTTCGTTCGGGGTGGAGCTGGTGACCATGATGACGTGGGCCGTGTCTTTCTTCGGGCGCGAATACTGAAGGTTGGTCAGCAGAATCTGGAAGTCTTCGTAGAAGCTGTTGAAATTGTACGTGGTCTTGTCGTTCATCGCCACGTTCGCCTTCTTTTCATTGCGGTAGGCTTTGCGGCGTTTCAGGCGGACCATGGTGCCGAGCAGCGGGACCTGCAGTTCCTTCGTGATCTGGTCGGTGGAGGTGATGTGGTCGCGCAGCATGGCGTAAAGCGTGAGGAGACCGAAGAGAAACGCACTGGAGAAGATGAAGGCGACGCCGGCCTTGAAGAGGGGGCGGTTGCTGACCGGTCGTTCCAGGGCCTGCGGAGTATCGATGTTTCTGAGCTTTGAGATGCCGAGCTGGGTTTTGATGGTGTCGAGGAAGACTTCGTTGGTCACCGTGGCGGCGGCCAGGGCCATTTCCTTGGATTCGGAGAAGAACGAGCAGTCGATGAAGTGCGTTTTGCGGCTGAGCGTGATCTGTTTGCGATACGGGATGCCTTCAAGTGTCAGCTCGGGATACTCCAGACTGAGCTGGGTTTTCACGCGGTCCGTCACATAACGGCTGCTCATCAGTTTTTCATAGTCGTTCAGCATCTTGTCCGCCACGATCAGTTCACGGTCGATCGTGTTCGCCGTCTGCAGGGCTGTTGCGGAGCTTTGTGCAGTGGAGGCGATGTCATCCGAATTGCCGGCATAATCCCAGGCGTACAGGGAGAAATCCACGCGGTAGACCGGTTTCGCGACGTATTTGAGGTAGACAAATGTTATGGCGGCGCAGAAGATCCCGAATGCCAGGATATACTGGTAGCGGCGTTTGAAAATACCCCACAAAAACGGGAAATCGACATCACTTGGTTTGCGCATTGTCTGAAAACCTTTCGGATGGTTTATAAGCGGAAAATGAAAAATTGTTTAAATAATATAACGCGGAAATGTCATTTTTTCAAGTAGCCGGATGAATATATTTGCGGAAGGACCCGCGGAAACCGTTTTTTTCACTCCGCGTCCGGATCGTACAGGAGGAACGAGCAGTTGTTGCAGCTCACCAGTTTGCCGTTTTTTGCGTCCAGGATCGTCTCGGGCGAATTCATCAGGTTGCAGTTCGCGCAGCTGCCGTTGCGGATGGGGCCGACCGGACTGCCCTTTCCCCTCGCGAGCAGTCTGCGGTAGGACTCCAGATAGGACGGCACGACGTTCTTCGCAAGCTCTTCGGACCGTTTTTCACGTTCGACGATCTCCTTGACGATCGCCGCTTTCAGAGCGTCGAGTTCGCGGACCTCAGCCTGGACGGTCCGTCCGACGGCCTTGTAGGAGCGTTCCGCCTTCACCAGCGCCTTGTCCGCGGCCTCCTGCTCGTCGATCAGCTCGATCTCGCGCGTTTCGGAGTCGGAGATGTTCTTCTTCGCGGTTTCGATCTCGGCGAGGATCGCGTTGTATTCGTTGATCTTCTTGACCGAGGTGGATTTGATCATCAGGGCCTGAAGCGTCTCCTGCGCGGACTTCGTGGCTGCGGCCTGCTGTTTGGCTGCCTGTTCGACTTTCAGCTTGTCCTGCTTCGCTTTTTCCAGTCCTTTCCGCACGACGTCGAATTCCGCGACGAGCGCAGCGCGTTCGCCGGGGATGGACGCGAACCTGGTCTTCAGGTCGCGGATGCGCAGGTCCTCCGCCTGGAGGATCAGAAGGTCCTTGATTGCCTGTCTCATGGTGCAGTCTCCTCTTTGGTTCTTTTTGGTAATATAGCCGTCATTTCTCCAACATCAAGCGGAAATGGAAAAGATTTGACGTTTTTTCTTGCGCGCGCAGAAAGTTCCGTATGGTTGAAAACGGCGGAATCCGGGGTATATTAACGGTATGCGGACATTCACGAAAACGACCGCATGACAATAAAATCAAACGGGCATCTCAATTGATTCGGTTCGAGTGGTTTTTCAGCAGATGGGCAAAAAGACGATGAGGGAAGATTGGAAGGCGGCTACCTGAAAACGTAACCGCCGAGAATCTTTCCCGTCGGACTTTGTTCAGATGCGAAAAGCCGCCGAATTGAATCAATTGAGATACCCAAAAAACAAAAGGAGGGAATTATGCTCAAACTCGCCCGGTGCATCCCGCTGCTCGCACTCGCCGTCCTGCCTCCGGCCCTGTCCGGACAGACCGCGTCCGGCGGCGCGGACGACGCCTCGACCCGGACCCTGCGGTTCGTGCAGGACGACGCCCAGGACTACATGGTGTCGAAGATCTACCGCCTGAAATACATCCAGGCAAACGACATCACGCCGTTCGTAATGGGCATCGTGATGCGCTACAACATGAACTCGACCGTGAACTGCGTGGAGTACGGCGCGGACAACGCCCAGATGCTGACCGTGACATGCCCCGTCGAGATGATGCCGTACGTGGACGACTTCATCGCGAAGGCGGACCGGAACGTCCTGATCGACGGCAAGGTCCCCGGCGACATTGTGAAGGGGACCGGCATCACGCGCGCCGTCTACCGCCCGAAATACCGGTCCGGGCAGGCGCTGCTGAACGTGCTGGTCGATTCGCAGATCGGCGAAGGCGTGTACGGCAGCGTGTACGCCTGGGACCGCAACTCCAACCAGATCTACTGGAAGGACAACAGCTCGAACACGCAGTACGTGTACCAGTTCCTCGGCTACCTGGACCGCCCGGCGCCGCAGATCACACTCACGTTCCAGCTCTACGAGGTCCGCGAAAGCACGTTCCGCGACCTCGGGATCGAGTATCTGGCGTGGAAGAACGGACCCGGCATGAACATCTTCCAGGTCGGTTTCGACGTCATCAACGTGACGTCCGCCGGGACCGCCGCGCTCAACACCATCACCGGGCCGGTCGGCGGGTTCCTCGCCGCGCCGCAGTTCGACGCGAGCTTCATCCGGCTCCTGGCGCAGCGCGGCCATGCGAAGATCACGGACACCGCCTCGCTGACCGTGGCGAACTCCGATACGGAGAGCTATTCGCTCCAGTTCAATCCGCAGCTCCAGAACATCGTGAAGAGCGACAACGACGCCATGAGCGTGGTCGGCGACCACCTCGAACTGCCCGCCGGGTTCTCCCAGGTCGCCCTGCAGGTGAACAGCCCGCTCGTCAATCTCCATTACGGCGAACCCCAGACCGGATACCCCGCGAGCGAGGCGTTCTCCGTAAACGACTACGCGCCCGGAGCGTACGCGGACATGGACGGCACGCTGTTCTTCGGCTACACCGTGCAGGCCGCGAACGCGGTCGAGCGCGCGGGCGACGGCACCGAGCTGATCGAAACGAGCGAGGTCTCCAGCGACGCGCTGATCCCGCTCAACGAGGAGGTCGTGCTCGGCCAGTGGGACAAGGAGCAGGACGTGGAGCAGACGATCGGCATCCCGTGGCTCTGCCGCATCCCGTACCTCAAATACCTCTTCAGCACCGTCACGACCAACCGCGAGACGACCCGCGTGTACCTCACCGTGACCGCGCGGATGCTGGACACCGCGAGCCCGCAGACGCTCGATTTCGAGACCGGCGAACTGAAGAAAGTCGAAAAAGCGGAAGGAGCCATGCAATGAACCGGATTAACCTCATTTCCATCTTCGCGGCGGGTTTTGTCTGCCTGCTGAATCTGAACGCAAATCTGCGCGCCGCCGACCTGCCCGGCGTGCCGCGCGACTCCAACTTCAACAACACAGGCGGATACGACGCCACGCGCATCGTGGCGCGCCTGAACGTGAACGTGGATTCCGATACGAAAGTCGTGCATTTCATCCGCGACAACAACGACCCGCGCGTGGTCACGAAGACCTATCTGCTCCAGCACGTCGACCCGTACGAATTCCGCGACTACCTGCGCCAGATGGTCCAGACCAAGCGCGTCGGCAACTCCATGCTCCAGCAGCAGTACCCGTCGAACACCGCCGCGCCGCCGTTCCTCGCCACCGAAAGCTCCGTCGAGCTCGGCCCCGCCAACGCCCAGCCCGGCTACGCGCCGCCCGTCCAGCTCGGCAGCAACACCGCCGTCGAGTGCCTCAAGTACGCCGACGGCACCGGCCTGCTCATCGTGAGCGCGGAGGAATACCGGTTCAGCGACAGCGAGAACGGCATCGGCATCGACACGCTCGTCGCCACGCTCGACGACCCGGCGCTGGGCGCGCTGAACTACGGCTACCAGATGTACATCTACATGCCGAAGTTCGTGCCCGCGCGCAACCTGATGCCGCTCGTCGAAAACGTCGGCATGAACATCAACGACGCGACCGAGGTGTGGCAGGGCATGGACCTGGTCGCGTACGACCCCGACCTGAACTGGCTCATCTTCGACGTCTGCAACTACTCCTGCGACAACATCGCGCACATGCTCTCCAAATTCGACGTCCCGGTCCCGCAGGTCCGCCTGAAGATCAAGGTCTATGAGCTCGACACCGAGAACGACGACCGCATCGGCATCGACTTCCAGAGCTGGAAGAACAACGAGGGCGCGGACTTCTTCTCCGTCGGCGGGCGCTACCGCAACAACTGGTCGTCCGTATACAGCGGCGGCGTCGGCCCGGTCTCCGCCTACGGCTCCGAGCGCACCAGCTACTTCAACTTCAATCCGAAGTGGAACACACGCTACATCGACTTCCTGGAGTCGCGCGGCAAGGCGAAGGTCCTGCACACCGGCGAACTCTGCATCCGCAACGCCGCCGAGGGCGCCACGTTCGCGCGGACCACGCAGATGCTCTACTCCGACGACTCCGCCGCCGTCTCGAAGGCCACCGCCACGCCCGACATGGGCGTCGGCCCGTACCAGCTGCTCTCCCAGGTCATCAACAAGGTGTTCGACAAGGGCGATCCGCTCCCCGTCGGCAAGGGCGAGGCGCAGGAGATCAAGGCGTTCCCGGGATTCGGGTTCACCATGACCGTGAACAACGTCTCCGTCAACCTCGAGGAAACGCGTTTCGACGTCACGCTCTCGAACACCAGCCTGCTCGGATTCCAGTCCAACGGCGCGCCGCGCGTCTCGAACGGCGGCGTGGTGAAGCAGACCGTCAGCCTGCCGCACGGCAAGGACACGTTCGTGATCGGCGGCCTCACGAAACAGGAGGAGGTCGAGTCGCGCACGGGCGTGCCGTGGCTCATGGACATCCCTGTGCTCGGGTATCTTTTCAGCTCGGTCTCCAACTCGGTCAAGCACACGGAGCTGGTCGTGATGGCGCAGTGCGAATGGGACGCGCCCGCCGACAAGCCCGAGCTCAAGAATACGTCGAAAGCGGAGACGCGCGGCGCGCCCGTCGCGGCGAAGAAGCCCGC
>JAFXUM010000115.1 GCA_017524965.1 Lentisphaeria bacterium
TGGTCCGATTATTCTCCGAACGGCGTCCCCGTATCCGAAAACGGCATGATTTATTTCCGTGCCGCGGACGCCGCCGGAAACATCTCCGACGTCGTCATATATGAAGTGACGAACATCGACAAGGTCCCGCCTGCTGCCCCGGCCGTCTCCACGGCCGCCGCCGACACCTTCGAAGGCCTGCTGGTCTCCGGCGTGTTCAGCGACGACAGCTTCGTGAAGGAGTATTCGCTCGACGGAAAGACCTGGGAAGCGTACACCGAGGCGATCCCGGTCCGTGAAGTCGGCACCGTGATCTTCTTCCGCGCCGCCGACGCCGCGGGCAACGTCTCCGAGGTCACCGAATATACCGCGAACAGCCTGGTCCCCGGCCCGGCCGCGCCGACCGCCGCCGCGGACGTCACCGCGCCCACGAACGGCAGCGTAACCGTGACCGCGACCTTCGGCGAGGATTGCGTGGTCCGGGAATACCACCTCGACGGCCAGGTGTGGCAGCCCTACACCGGCCCGGTCACGCTGGCCGACAACGGCTCGGTGTATTTCCGCGGCACGAACGCCGACGGCTACGCCTCCAACGAGACCGTGTTCGAGGTGACGAACATCGACAAGGTCGCGCCGGAAGCCCCGGCCGTGCCGAGATTCCCCGCGCCGCCCGCGCCGACGAATCAGGACGTGACCGTGACCGCGACGTTCAGCGATGACAGCGTGGTGAAGCAGTACAGCCTCGACGGCGTGACCTGGGCGGATTATCCCGAAAACGGCGTTGTCATGTCCGAAAACGGCATGGTTTATTTCCGCGCCGCGGACGCCGCCGGAAACATCTCCGACGTCGCCATATATGAAGTCTCGAACATCGACAAGACCGCCCCGGACGCTCCGGCCATTACGGCGGACATCACCGCTCCCACGCGCAACTGGGTGGTCCTGACCGCCGCGTTCGGCGAGGATTCCGCCGTTCAGGAATACAGCTTCGACGGCGAGAACTGGCAGGAATACCGCGGCTCGGTCTGGTGCGA
The DNA here is from genome assembly GCA_017524965.1 of Lentisphaeria bacterium. GTDB lineage: Bacteria > Verrucomicrobiota > Lentisphaeria > Victivallales > UBA1829 > UBA1732. The sequence goes on from JAFXUM010000115.1 coordinate 1,014, forward strand.
GAACAACGGCACCGTGTACTTCCGCGGCGCCGACGCGGCGGGCAACATCTCCACGATCGCATCCTACGAAGTCTCGAACATCGACCGCGAGTCCCCGATGCTCCCGACCGTGGAGCAGGACATCACCGGCCTCACGAACCAGCCCGTCACCGTGACCGCGTATTTCAGCGACGACACGGCGGAAAAATGGGTCAGCATCAACGGCGGCGATTGGAAGGCGTACACCGGCTCGGTCGTCTTCCACGAGAACGGCAAGGCCTCCTTCCGCGCCGTCGACGCCGCGGGCAACTACACACAGGAAGTCGTCCACCAGGTCTCCAACATCGACATTATCCCGCCGGAAGCTCCGCGCGTGTCCGCCGACATCACGGAAGACACCGAGGGCGTCGTGAATGTGAGCGCCGTATTCAGCGGCGATTCCGTGTCGTGCCAGTTCAGCCTCGACGGCGAAACCTGGCAGGACTACACCGATCCGGTCCGGTTCGAAAAGAACGGCATGGTCTGGTTCCGCGCTATCGACGAGGCCGGCAATATCTCCGAAACGTCTTATGCCGTTGATAACATCTACGAACCTGTTGAGCAGGAGAGCTACGCCGACGACGGCTGGAACAACTGGGGAGTCGACAATGTCACCGGCAAAATCAACAAAGAACTGAATGATGTCCATCTTGCTTCGTCGTACGAGATCAAGGACGAAATCCTCCTGGACAAGAAGCACTCCGTCGACGTCGACGGCTGGCACAATTTCGTCGGAAAGGACGAGGCCGGCAATGTCGACGCGAGCGACTACGTGCGCCTGCACGTGGACGAAAGCATGAGGCTGTGCTTCACCGTTACCGCGAACGCCAATGCGAGCTGCTTCCTGGTGGCGCTGATCCAGAACGAGGACAAGTACGGAAGGACCGTCCTCTCGATCCGGAACCTGATGTACAAGAGCCTCAAGAAGGACAAGGATACCGGCCTGTACACGTTCTCGGGCAATATTCAGCTTCAGGAAGAGATGTATGACAACACCAAGTACTTCCTCGCCATCGCGCCCTCCAGCAAAAAGAAAGGCGTGTTCTACAACGTCGAGTACGACCGCTATAGGACCGAATACTACCGCTTCTGCAACAACGATGATGACGGCGGCCCGGCCGAAGGCGAGTACAACGAGGTCTACATGGACAAGGATCTTTACGTGGACGGCTGGGTCGGCTACGGCGATGGAATCGACTTCTACAAGTTCACGCTCGACCATGCGGCGAAACTCAGTTTCGGCGTCACCGCGGGGACTTACCTGTCGTTCGACCTCTACGAAACCTCGGTCAAGAACGGCAAGGAAACCCTGAAGAAGAAGGGGAAGACCCTGTCTCTCAAGTCCGAGCTCGTGGAAATGCCCGAAAGCGGCGCCACGGAATACGTTACGCTTGACCCCGGCGACTACTACTTCTCCGTGAAGTCCGCCAATGTGCAGAAATGCGGAGAGGAGGAAATCAATTATATCATCCGGCTCATGCCCGGCTCGGTCTTCTACGGAGACGGCGACGACGGCTGGAATGACTGGGTGGCTAGGTCGGTCTCCAAAAAGGAGTACGAGCTGAATACGGAAGTCACGGAAGCCGAGGATATCGCCCTTGATGAAGTCGACAGGGAACTCCATCTCGACCGGGAAGGGGCCGTCGAAAAGAGCTACACCAGTTACGACGGCTCCGGCATAGCGATGGACGACGTCTATGTCAACTACGTCGGTATCGGCGACCTGATCGACTACAAGAAGGTCTCCCTGGACGTCGCGGCGAACCTGAGCTTCTCCGTCCATGCAAGCGACGTGTCGACGTTCACCATCTACAGGCTCGACCAGAACAAGCTCGGCGTATACTCCCTGAAGTCTCTCCAGTCGACGAAAGTCAAGTATGACAAGACGGCCGGAGAGTACCAGGCGAAGACGAAACGGATCCTGCTGGAAGCCGGAGACTACTACATCTCCATGCAGACGTCAAAGAAGGCTGAGGCGTACTACAACGTGTTCGTCTATGACAACGAGGACGACCGGGATCATTCGACCGTGTTCTTCCGCGAGGCCGTCGGCGGGGGAGTCGACGACTGGGCGGATATGGCAACGAAGGGCGCGGCCAGCGATAAGATCGGCGAAATCGTTGAGCTTTCTCAGAATCATCTCTGGGTCGGGGACGGCTGGGTCGGCTACGGCGATCCCATCGACTACTCCGGTTTCACCATTGACGGTCCCGCGAAGCTCGTCTTCGACGTCGCGGCCAGCGACAGGGCTAAGTTCACCGTCTATTCTCTTGAGGAAAAGAAACCCGGCAAGTACTCCCTGAAGACCGTCATGGCGGTCTCGCTGAAGGAGAACAAGAATGCCGAATACGCGGATGAAAAGTACACGGCCGAAACGAAAGCCCTGCTGCTGACGACTCCGGGTACGTATTATGTTTCCGTGCAGTCCCCGAACGCGACGTCGGGCGGCAACGCCTATTACCGCATCGACGTCAATGCGGACAAGAGCGCGTTCTTTGACGCGGTAAAGCAGGACGACTCCGGCAACGACAACTGGAAGACGATCAATGCCTCCGAGGAAAAGAAGCATGTCATCACGCAGACCGGCACGATGCTCGAAGGCTGGGTCGGCTATGGCGACGCGGTCGACTACTACGGGTTCTCGCTTGAGAACAATACGAACGTGGTGTTCACGGTCACGGCCACCGACGAAGCTTCGTTCACGCTCTCCGCCTACACGGAACGCCGCGGCAAAGTCTCCCTGAAGGCTGTCCAGAAGAAGACCGCGCTCAAGTACAACAGCGCGACCGGACTGTACGAGTTCTCCATGAAGAGGACAATGCTGAACAAGGACACGCTCTACTACATCACCATGGAGTCCACGAACGCCAAGAAGGGCGGCAGCGCGGATTACACGGTGGCGGTCGATACGTTCCAGCCGAGTCTCTCGAGCGCCCTGACGATGCCGGAAGAAGCTTCGTCCGACGTCCTCCAGGACAGCCTGTTCGCCGGACAGACCGCCGACGTGCTCGCCGACGCCTCCGTCGCGAACGTCCTGGACGACGAAGCGGCGAAGCGCCTCGGCGCCGAACTGAGCTTCCTCGCGTAAGCCGCAAACCAGACGGGACCGGGAAACCGGTTTCCAAACAAACACCCCCGGCCCGCCGGATTCAACGTCCGGCGGGCTGTTTTGCACCCGGAAAGCCCGTGATGCCGGACCGTTCCGGCGTCTTTTGCCCCCGTGTCCCATCGGGGCAACAGGGCAGGGGCGTCCCTCGAAAAAGTATAATGTTTTGTGAAAAAGCGGAAAAGAACTTGTAAAAACGGTTTTCGGGTGTATAGTATATGACACGTTTTCTCAACGCATCCGGGCCGGCCGTATACCGGTTCCCCTGCAATCAACCAACCCCGCGGGCGGATGCGCACAACTGAACAAGAAGGTATCTTGCTCCGCGTCAACCGACAACAACCGCGGAGGAAAAGAGCCGGAACGAAGAAAGGCGGATGGAATTATGGCCATCTCTGTCAAAGACCTGTTGGAAGCCGGGTGCCATTTCGGGCATCAGACGAAGCGCTGGAACCCCAAGATGAAAGATTACGTCTACGGGGCCAAGAACGGTATCTCGATCATCGACCTCACCAAAACCATCCGCCAGATCGGCGACGCCTGCAATTTCCTGCAGCGTGAAGTCATGAAGGGATCCCGCATCCTGTTCGTCGGCACGAAGCGCCAGGCGCAGCAGGTCGTCCGCAACGCCGCGGAAGAAACCGAAATGTTCTTCATGTCCGAACGCTGGATGGGCGGCACGCTCACCAACATCGAAACGATCCGCAAGTCCGTGAAGAAGATGCGCGAGATCGACGACATCGTGAACAACGAGGAAAGCTCCAACCTCAAGAAGAAAGAGATCGTCCGTCTGGAACGCCAGGGCGTGAAGCTGCACCGTAACCTCGACGGCATCGCCGACATGAAGCGCCTGCCCGACGTGGTCGTGGTCGTCGACGTCTGCCACGACGCCACCGCCGTGAAGGAAGCCCAGAAGCTCAATATCCCGATCATCGCCATCGTCGATACCAACGGCAATCCTGAAAATATCGCCTACCCGGTCGCCGCCAACGACGACGCCGTGAAGTCCATCAAGATCATCATGGACACCTTCGTGGCCGCCATCAACGACGCCCTCGGACTCTACAAGGTCAAAGTCGCCGAAGACAAGGCCAAGGCCGATGCCGAACGCGCCGAGAAGAAGGGCGCCGATGACAAGGCCAAGAGCAGCGACGAGCGTCCCGCCCGCCGTCCGTCCCGCCGCCCCGCCGGCGCCCGCAAGGAAGGCGCTGCAGCCGACGGCGAGAAGAAGGCCGCTCCGCGCCGCAGAACTGCTTCCAAGGAAGTCAAAGACCTGTCCGAACTCAAGAAATCCGATGTGAAACCCGAGGAGAAATAATCATGGCAGCTATCACCCCGCAAATGGTCAAGGAACTGCGCGACAAGACCGACGCAGGCATGGGCGAATGCAAGAAGGCCCTCATCGAAGCCAACGGCGACATCGAAGCCGCAGTCGATATCCTCCGCAAGGCCGGTATCGCCAAGAGCGCCCACCGCGCCGACCGCGCCACCGCCGAAGGCAAGATCTTCGTCGCCGTCGACGGCAACCAGGCCCTCATGCTCGAAGTCTGCTGCGAAACCGACTTCGTCGCCAACAACGAAAAGTTCCTCGAATACGGCAACGGCGCCGCGAAGAAGATCCTCGCGAACACCACCGGCGACGGCGACGTCACCGAGGCCGCGCAGAAGTCCGAAGAGACCGAGCTCGCCGCCCTGTTCTCCAAGTTCGGCGAGAAGATGATCATCCGCCGCGCGCTCCGCTACACCACCGACCAGAAGATCGCCTACTACATCCACTTCAACGGTAAGATCGGCGTCCTCCTCGACATCGGCGGCGAGATCGACGAAGCCGGCATCAAGAACACCTGCCTCCAGATCTGCGCGTCCAATCCGCAGTACGTCAACTCCTCCGAAGTCCCGGCCGAAGCGATCGCCCACGAAAAGGAAATCGCCACCGCCCAGCTCAAGGAGAGCGGCAAGCCCGAGAACATCATTGAGAAGATCGTCGCCGGCAAGATCAACGCCTGGTACGGCGAGATCTGCCTCGTGAACCAGCCCTGGATCCTTGACAACAAGACCACCTTTGGCAAGCTCTTCCCGAAGGCCACCGTCAAGCGTTTCGCCCGCTGGGCCGTCGGTCAGTAATCTGCCCGTCTGTTTCTCAGAAAGAAACTCCGAACCCGATCCGGTTTTCCGCCGGACCGGGTTTTTGTCTTTCATCCGTGCCCATCCCGCTATAAAATATAAAATCGCCAAAAAAAACAAGAAAACAGCTTGACAGTTAATACAATATGGAATAGATTATATGATTAGGAATGATTCCATTATGCAAAACATAATTCCAAAATACAATTAGCATACCCAAAGAACGAAAGGGCCCGCTATGGCGTACATCGACATCATGAACGGCGAAGTGAGAGAAAACGTTTATCTTGGTAATGGGGAGTATATGTACATCTCCTCCGGCGGAACAGTCAGGAAGGTCACAGTCAACTCCGGAGGAGAGCTTTATGTCGACTCCGGCGGTATGGCCATGCAAATAACAGAAAATGGCGGGTATGTCTCTTTTGATTATACTGCCAATGTTTCTTTCAAACAAAACATTTTCTATAACTTGGATGTCGATAGCGCATCGGTTCATTCCGGCACAACAGCAAGCAATACGTTTGTCAACGAGTACGGACAACTTTCTGTCTACTCAGGCGGAATCGTGAAAAACACTCAAGTGGGATGCGATGGCGGGCTCTCTATTTACAGAAACGGCATTGCAAGCAATACGACAATCCAATCTGGAGGTTCTCTCTGGATTGAATGTGGATCCGCAGTGAATGTTCTATGGACTCCTTTTGAAGGTCGAATCGTTGATATAGAAGGAGCCTATGTCACCTTCGATTCTTCGCTGTCCGGCGTCTACTATGGCATCTCTGGGCAACTTTTGGACCATTCAAAGACCATGACGTCTCAATATCTCGGTTTTGTTAGAAGCTCTGAGGATTATGATCATCTTTACGGGTGCATGCATGTGATGTCCGGGGGAACAGCAAACGGCACGGTTACTTCAGGAGGACAGGTTGATGTTTGGAACGGCGGAACAGCAAATAATACGACTCTCCATGCCAGTATTGAAATAAACGATGGGGATGAATATCCAAAGTATGGGTTGCTTGATGTTCACTATGGTGGCGCGGCGAACAACGTTACGATCAACAGCCAATGCTATATGGATGTCAATCCGGGCGGCAAAGCAAGCGGGATTACGATCAATGCCGGTGGAAATCTTGACATCGACGGAGGAAAGGTTGACGGCATCATATTGAATCAGGGAGGCGAATGCTATGTCTGGAGCGGCACAGCAACGATCGCAAAATGGACACCTTGCGATGCCACTTTAGAACTACATGATGAAGGAAAGGTCATTTTTACCAGCAAATACTCCGGCGTTTACATGGGCGCGGAAAATACGCTTCTGTCGCACACCAAGGTCATGACGTCAAAGTACCTTGACAATAAAGAACAAATGCACATCATGTCCGGCGGCACAGCAAACAACGCCAGTCTCTACGGGGGTGATCTTTATATTTGGAATGGGGGGAAGGCCAATGACACGACCCTCAGTGGCAATCAAGATTATGATTATGAGAACGATTTTTCTTCTTATGATTTTTCTTCTTATCATTATAGCGAACTATACGTCTATAGCGGCGGAGTGGCAAGCAACACGATTCTCGCTTCTCCATTTACCGAAATTGAAATCTGCAACGGGGGGAAAGCGATTGAGACGACAATACGTGGAGGACGCATTGAGATCAATTCAGGCGGCATTGCAAGCAATACGACGATTCTCCAGTATCAGTATCCTTACGATGAGGATTATCCACGAGATAACACAGTGCATGTATCTTCGGGCGGTGTGGCGATCTCGACCACGGTCGGCGCAGGAGGTTTTCTCTATGTTTCCTCCGGCGGCATCGCGACCGGCATCGTCATCAAAAACGGCGGTTATCTTCGAGTTGCAAGCGGTGGCATGATCGGCAGCATTACCGATCTCGGCGGCACACTGGAAGTAGCTGACGGTGCGATCTTGAATTACGTCTACAAAGGCGGAGGCGGGGGCAAAACGCCTGTATCTTCCACAACCATAACCGTATCCGAGGATGCCGATGGCGGCGGCAACAACTGGCTGTACGACAAAAAGACCGGGGAGACAAACTGGGAAGTCGTGGATTCCGAAGCGGCGGACATCAACGCCGACACATGGGAAATCGTGGTCGATGCGGAAGATGTTTCCTACGAGGACAAACACGGGAATCTGTACCGCAATTTCGTCGGATACGGAGATGCGGTCGATTTCAGCAAAATTTATCTGGAAAATGCCGCGAAACTGAGCTTTTCCGTCATGGCGGCTGACGCCGCGAAAGTCACGATCTGGCGGCTGAACGAGACCTGGAAGAAAGGCGTCCTGACGTACTCGCAGAAATCGCTTCAGTCGACCAAGCTCGCGCTGAACAAGCAGACCGGAATCTATCGCGCGGACACGAAGCCGCTTCTGCTCGAGGCGGGCGAATACTATATTTCCGTGGAGTCGACCAACGCGAAAAAAGGCGGCAGCGCGTATTACGATGTCAAGGTCGATCAGGACCGGAGCGTATTCTTCGACCGCGGCGACAGCGGCGACGACTGGACCGACATGAAACGGAACGGCGCATTCAGCGATGAATACGGCGACGCCGGGTCGCTCGGTGAATACACCGAATATGTGATGGAAGACGGCTGGGTCGGCTACGGCGATACCGTCGATTATGCGCGGATCCATCTGGATGATGCGGCGAAGCTCAGTTTCTCGCTGGATGCGACCGACGCCGCGAAGTTCACGATCTACAAGCTCAACAGCAAGACGGACAAGAAGGGCGTCGTCTCCTATTCGCTGAAACCCCTGCAATCCACCACGCTGAAAAAGCCGAAAAACGCCGATGAATACACCGCGACCACGAAGGCGCTCCTGCTGGAATCGGGGGATTATTTTATCGCCATGGAATCCACGAACGCGAAGAAGGGCGGCAGCGCGGACTACAACGTGCGCGTCAACAGGCGGGACACGGCTTTCTTCACCGATGCCGACGACGGCTGGAACAACTGGCTGTATGACAAAAAGACCAAGGAACTGAACGAGGAAGTCGCCTATCACGAGCCGGTCGAAATAACGCCTTACACCGAACGGGTTCAGGTGGACGAGGCCGCCGTCAACCATGAGGATGTGAACGGAACGGTCTGGGACAATTACGTCGGGTACGGCGACGAGTTCGACTACGCGAAAATTCAGCTGGAAAGCGACGCCAGACTGAGTTTCACGATCACGGCGACGGATGCCGCGAAGTTCACGGTCTACATGGTCCTCGAAAAAGTCGACTCGTGGACCGGAGTCGTCTCTTACAAGCTGGAAACGATTCAGTCGGCCGCGCTCAAAAAAGCCAAGGGGGATTCCCTGTACCGGTACTCCGTCACGATGATGGTGCCGGGCGGCATGAACTACTTTGTTTCCATGCAGTCCACGAATGCGAAGAAAGGCGGATGCGCGTATTACAACGTTGAGATCAACCAAAAGAAGAGTTCGTTCGACGTCGATTATCCCTACGGCGTGCGCGATCAGCTCGAAGCCGGTGACGCCGATGCGCTGCCCGTGACGGAACTCAATAGTCTCGCGCAGGACAAGCTTTCCGACGGAAACGGACTGCTTGCGAGCCTGTAGATTTCAATGTAGTCCGATGCTTTGTTGGAAGGACGCGTTGCGTCATGCTTCACTGGGGGCGCGCATCCGCGCGCCTCGGTAAGCTCGCTTGTGCTCGACAGGTTGTTAATACCGCGTGACGCGAACGGCAGACGAATAAGGTAAAAGGAGGGTTGTCCCCCCTGTCTCTTCTCTCACTACGGTCTTGGCGCAGAAAGGCGCGGGGCAGGGGGTGAAATAATATGAAAAAAGCGGGAATGCGGATTGAAAATCAGGAAGAAACGGTGTATATTACATACTCACATCTTTTTGAGAGGGCCCCTGCCGGAGGCGCGGGGATCCTTTGAAA
>JAFXUM010000116.1 GCA_017524965.1 Lentisphaeria bacterium
CAAGGACTTGTGAAATCTGTGGCGAGAGGGGCGTTTTGGACGGAGATGTAATCACCTGCGGAAGTTGGCTGACGGTGAAGTGCCATAAATGTGCGCAGGAGTGGCGACGGCGCTCATCAGCATCCCGAACCGCTACATGCACACCCCGGCCGAGATCTGCGACCTGCGCGACGTGGAGTCCGCGGTCGACCTGATCGTGGAGACCATCGCCTCCCTCACCGGCAAAGAGACCTTCATCCCCGGCATCGACTGAGACGGATTCCCATGGGCGCTTTCTACCTGATTTCCGGCAACGAGGACTACGCGGTCAAGGAGCGCGCGAACGAGATGATGCGCGCGCTCTGCGGCGATCCGCCGGACGACAATCCGTCGCTGGAGATCATCCGGGGCGACTCAGACAACGAGAAAGCGCCCCAGGTCCTCGACAAGCTCCTGCTGTCGCTGGACTCCCCGGCGTTCTTCTCCAGCGAGAAGATCGTCTGGCTGAAGCATTTCCTGAAGTTCGACGAGGCGTTCTCCGAGCCCTCGACCAAGAAGAAGCCGTCGCGCCTCGACCGTCTGGCGGCGTTTCTCCAGGACGGCGTCCCCGCCGACATCACGCTCGTGATCGACGGACCCGGCCTCGACCGCCGCAAGGCGTTCTACAAGGTCGCGGCGGCCGCCTGCGAAGCCTCCGGCGGCAAGCTCGAATGGTTCGAGAAGGCGGACCCGAAGACCAAGGGCTTCGCGAAGATGCAGATCCGCCGGATCCAGTCCATCGTGATGGACCGGGGGAAGCGCATCGAGGATGCCGCCGCGTCGTTCCTCGCCGAGACCATCGGCGCGGACGAGGCGCGCCTCGGGACCGAGCTCGAAAAGCTCCTGACCTACGCCGGAGACAAGCCGGTCGTGACGTTCGCCGACTGCCGCGAGGTGTGCAGCCGCGCCACCGAAACGCTCGCCTGGGCGTTTTCGTCCGCGCTCGTGGAACGCAACTCGCGCAAGGCGCTTGAGCTGATCCCGAGCATCATGGAGCATCTGGAACAGGACAAGGGCGCATCCAGGCCGGAGATCGTGCTGATCTACTCCGTCATGGGCGAATTCCGCAACCTCGCCTCGGTCAAATGCGAGGGCGTCAAGCTCGGCATCCCCGAGGACGCCCAGGCCGACTATTTCTACCGCATGAACGAACAGTACAAGCAGTCGCCGCCGCCCGTCAAGTCCCCGCTCTTCTCCATGCACCCGTTCCGTGCATACAAGGCGTGGGAAAATGCCCGGCGTTTCACCGACCGCGAGCTCGTCCTGGCGTTCCGCGCGCTGGTCGACGCCAACCGCGCCATCGTGTCCTCCGGCGGAAACGCCCGCGTCGCGCTGGAACTGCTGACCATCAAGATCGCGGAAGGGACCCTCACATGAGCACGGAAAAACGTATTTCCGCGCCCGTGATCGCGCTCGACATCGGAAACGTCAGCATGAAGCTGAATTTCGATGAGATGTACCGTCGGTTCGACCTTGATCCGGGCGACAGCGAGAGCATCGGGCGGCTGTGGGAACACGGCGCGGCGCTGGAAACCGGACGCATCACGGTCCCGGAGTTCCTGGACCGGCTCGAAGTCTTTTGCGGACACCGTCACACACGGGAATATCTGCTCGACGCCTGGCGGTGCTGCGTCCGGGACCCGATGCCCGGCATGGCGGAGACCGTCCGCGCGCTTGCCGCGAAGGGCGCGCGGTTCTCGTTCATGTCCGACATCTCCCCGATCCACCTGGACCAGGTCTTCAAATACTGCGAGTTCGTACACCTGGTCACGGGCGGCATCTACAGTTTCGAGGCGGGCGCGTTCAAGCTTCAGGGCAGCGTCATGTTCGACGCCTTCGAACGCCGCTACGGACGCCCGCTCGTGTTCTTCGACGACCGAATCGAGATCATCGAACACGCCCGCGGACTCGGCTGGAACGCCGTCCGCTTCGAGTCGCCGGAACAGGCTCTGCGCGACGCCTCGGCGCTGCTGGACGATCTCTGATTATCCGTAGGGAAATCCCCGCGTAAAACGGCGCACGTTCAATCCTTTCGGGATCGTCAGCTGGTCCAGCGACGTCAGCTTCCCGGATTTGCCGAAAATATACATGTTGTCGGAAACATAGATCCTCGTGTTCCGGTCATCGGCGTCTCTCAGGACGAACGGAGCGATCACGCCCCGGATTCCGAACCGGAGCAGGATCTCGAAAATGAACCCCGAGCTTTTTTTCCCGTCATAGCTCCGGATGAGGTCATAAATGTCTTTCCTGCTCAGCTGAAACATATAGCCGCAGTCGATGTTGTGGTATACTTCATTGGAGGAGACGTTCAGCCTGATATTTTCCCTGACCCGGATATGTTTTTTGTAACAGATCGCGATGCGCTCCATTTCGAAGACTTTTATGAGGTTCTTGACGGCGGCGACGTATTTGTTTTCCCAGGTCATGTACGTGCGGAAGGATTTGATGCCTTTGTAGTTTTTGATCTTATAGTCTCCCGGGACGGTGATCCAGTCGTCTCCGTCCCGGACGACATTGAACGGCTTGTGCCCGTCCCAGCCGATCTCCTCGATTCCCTCCCAGACTTCCGGGAGTTTGGAGCGGTTTTTTTCGAACCATTCGTCGGAATGCAAATCGCCCCAGTAACTGAATGAATGCTTCGAGATTTTGACCTGCATGATGTCAGTCTCCTGTTGGTTTTTACGCCTCGGGTTTGTCCGCACTCTTGCGGAAGAGCCAGTTGTTCCGCAGGACCATCGCCATGCCGCCCGCGAAGATCACCCACAGCACCAGCACGAACACGTTTCCGAAGCGCACGTAGAAGGTCGGCTTGTAGTGTTTCGGCACCCGGACCGTCATGACCGCCGAAGCCGCCTTCTGTTCCCACGGCGTCAACTCGGTGTCGCCCGTCGCCGGGTCGATCCGCTTCGTCACGCTGTCCACGGTGCGCCCGAACTGGTCGATCAGCACGCTGTAGTTGGAGTTGCCGCAGCGGAGCATGGGCAGGCGCGTCTCGACGGTGCGCAGGACGGAGTTCGCGTAATGCTGTTCCGGCTCCGTGCTGGTCGGGTACCACGCGTCGTTCGTGATGACCAGCAGGAAGTTCGCGCCGTTGCGGACCAGTTCGCGCGCGGCGTAGGCGAAGACGTCCTCGTAGCAGATCATGACGCCGGCGCGCACGTCCTTCGTGAGGTCGACCGGACGGAACGCCCGGCCCGGCGTGAGGTTGCGGCCCATGCCGACCAGCCTGCCGATGGCGGGGAACTTGTCGTTCAGCGGGATGAACTCGCCGAACGGCACGATGTGGACCTTGTCGTAACGCCCCGCGGCGTCCGCGTCGTACTTGATGTTTCCGCCGGTCAGGGGGAATTCCTTCAGCAGGAGCGCCGAGTTGAACATGTCGAACTCGGTGTTGCTGCGGATGTTGTCGTAGGAGAGCGTGCCGACCAGGAACGGCGTGCCGCTTTCGCGGATCATGCGGCGCACGCGGGAACGGTACTCCGAGGCGACGGGTCCGCCGCCGTAGTAGGCGGTCGGGACGGCGGTCTCCGGCCAGACGATGAGCTGGAGCGTGGACGGGGCGGGCTGGCCGACGGGAATGGAATCGAATTCGGCGGAAACGGCCTCCGCGGCCTTTTTGTCGGCGATCAGGGATTCGGACAGACGCGAACACACGTCAAGCGCTTCCCGCGTGCTTTCGTCGCCCCCGGAGCGCCGCTGCGACAGGTCCGGCTGCACCACGCCCACCTTGTATTCCGTCACGTTCCCCGGCGCGTACGCCCGGCTGTACTTCTTCCAGACGCCCATGCCGGAGACCGCGGCCGCCGCGACGATGGCGAGCGCGGCGTAGAGCGTGAAAGGACGGCGGTATTTCGCGCCGCGCGCGACCGCCAGCAGGTCCTTCGCCGTGAAGAAGAGCGCGATGTTGACGAGGATCACGAGGAAGCTCAGGCCGTAGATGCCCGTGTATTCGCAGATCTGGATCAGGTTCAGGTTCTTCCACTGCGTCGCCGCCAGCAGGTTCCACGGGAATCCCGTGAAGATCCACGACCGGATCCACTCCAGGATCACCCACCACGCCGCCAGCGTGAACATCGCCAGGATCTCGTCGCGCACCTGGGAGCGGGGATACGCCGCGACGGTGGCAGCACCGCGCACGCGCACCTCGGGCGGGACCAGCAGGCTCCGGCACACGACCGGGACCAGCATCGCCCAGACCGCGATGAAGACGCCCAGCACCGCGCCGAAGACGAACGGGATCGCGATGTTGATCTCGCGCAGGAAGAACGTGCTCGTGAGGCTCCAGAAATATCCCCACGTCATGCCGTAGGCGAACGCGCGGCGTTTCGACACGTCGGCGCAGAGCCACAGCAGCGGCGCGATGCACACCCATGCCGCCGGCTGGAAATTCACGCCGGGGAACGCCGTGGTCAGCGCCATGCCGGTCAGCGCCAGCACCAGCAGGTCGCGCACCGTGCGTTTCCAGGAGACGCGGAACGCCAGTTCCTCCGGAGTCGCCCTGTCGGCCCGGAAAGGGCGGAAAAATATCGAAAAACGGCTTTCTTTCATGAAAAATCGCCTTTTGTTTAAAAGTTCGCGAGAAAAAACTGGAAAAAAACAGGTTTACAATGTAATTTATATCATGTTTGTTGAAATTGAAAATCGCTTTTGTGATTTTGGACGAAAAAAAATGCAGACAGCTAAGGAATGTTATTTCGACCATCTGGTCATAGGCAGCGGACTGGCGGGCCTCTCCACCGCCCTCATGCTCGCGGAACATCACGCCGGATCCATCGGCATCATCACGAAAAGCTCCATCGACGACTGCAACTCGAAGATGGCGCAGGGCGGCATCGCCTGCGTGACCGACGTCGGCGACACCTTCGAGGAACACCTCGCGGACACGCTTGAAGCCGGGGCGCATCTGTGCAGCCCGCAGGCGGTCATGGACATCGTGCGGCGCGGCCCGGAGCGCATCAAGTGGCTTATCAACGACATCGGCACGCACTTCACCACGCGCGAGGAGATGGGCAAAGCCCCGGCCGAGGCGGGACACAGCGATTTCGACCTCGGACGCGAGGGCGGCCACCACAAGCGCCGCATCCTCCACGCGGGCGACATCACCGGCGAGGAGGTCGAACGCTCCCTCATCGCCGCCTGCCGCGCCAACCCGGACATTCACGTGCTCGAATACCACGTGGCGATCGACCTCATCAGCACCTGGCACATGGGCTGGATGGGCGAAAACCGCTGCATCGGCGCATACGCGCTGGACAGCCGCGAGAACGCCGTCGTGGCGATCACCGCCCTCTCCACCACGCTCGCCACAGGCGGCTGCGGCAAGGTCTACCTCTACACCAGCAACCCGGACGTCGCCTGCGGCGCGGGCGTCGCCATGGGCTACCGCGCGTTCGCCAGGATCGCGAACATGGAGTTCTACCAGTTCCACCCGACCATCCTCTTCCACCCGAAAGTGAAGTCGTTCCTCATCAGCGAGGCGCTCCGCGGCGAGGGCGGCGTGCTGAAGATCTCGCGCGACGGCGGCGAGCCGGTCGAGTTCATGCAGGACTACCACCCGATGAAGAGCCTCGCGCCCCGCGACGTTGTGGCGC
>JAFXUM010000117.1 GCA_017524965.1 Lentisphaeria bacterium
AGCACGGCGCAGGTGCGGAGGCCGCCGAACAGCGAGTAGGCGCAGCCCATGAGGCCGATCAGCCAGATCGCGATCCAGAGGATCTGGGTCTCGGAGAGGCCGGGGAGAAGCGTCTGGAAGTCGAGGATCTGCTTCAGGGCGACGGCGCCCGTGTACAGGATCAGCGGGAGCAGAAGGAACACGTAGAAGAACAGGAAGATCGCGTTCGCGATCGTGCCCGTGGACTTGCCGTAGCGCAGTTCCAGGTATTCCGGGACGGTGGTCACGCCGCTCTTCAGGAACTTCGGAAGGAAGAACCATGCCATGGCGACGAGGGAGACCACGGCCACCACTTCCCACGCCATCACGCAGAGGCCCTGGCGGAACGCGGAACCGTTCAGGCCGACCATCTGTTCGGTGGAGAGGTTGGTGAGCAGCAGGGAGGCTGCGATCAGGGGATACGTGAGGCTGCGGCCGGCGAGGAAGAAGCCGGTGTTCGAGCCAACGTCTTGTTTTCGCACGATGAACCAGGTGAGCGCACCGGCGAAGGCGAGGAACAGGATGAACGAGACAATCGTCATTTCTTTTGCTCCGGGTTTGTGTTTTTATTATAGGTTAGGGATTACGGTTCGCCGCTAATATATCACGCCGGGGAAAAGAAATCAAGGATGAAGCGCGTTTTTTTTCTTTTTTCCGCGGTCCGGCGCCGGGTTTTTTCCGGGAAAAACGTTAAAAATGACGTTAACACGGGACAAACGTGCCGATCGAAGACACGGGCGGACACGGTCGGCGGATGCGGTCGGCGGACGCGGAGACTCAGTTCGCGCCGCGCGGCTGGACCGCCGGAGCCGGCTGTTTGCGGGAGATGATCGTGACGGGGCGTCCGCACGCCTCGAACACGGCCTTGATCTCCTCCAGACGTTCCCGCGAAGGGATCTCGATCCAGTCCTCTGTGCCGGGACGGTCGAGCGAATTGATCTGCACCTGGTCGGGCGAGATTTCGCGCAGACAGCTCACGAAGCGTTCGAGCGAGGCCGGGGAGTCGTTGACGCCGGGCACGATGAAGACCTCCAGCCACATCTCCACCTTGTTGACCGCACGGAACGACTTCAGCGCCGCCATGAGGCCGTCGAACGTCATGCCGGGCGCCGGACGGTTCACGCGCACGAATTCCTCCTCGCACGAGGCGTCCAGCGACGGCATGATGAGGTCGATGCCTTCGAGTTCCTTCTGCAAGCCCGGATCTCCGAGCAGCGTGGCGTTCGTGATGAGGCAGATCTTCACCTCCGGGCGTTTCTCTTTCACGGCGCGGACGATGCGGCCGATGCCCGTGTGGAGCGTGGGCTCGCCGACGCCGGAGAACGTCACGTAGTCGATCTTCTCATGTTTTTCGAAGAACGCGTCGAGTTCGGCGAGGGTGCGTTCCACCGGGTAGAAATCGCCGCGCTCCATGGTCAGGTTCGTGGTCGCGCCGCATTCGCAGTAGACGCAGTCCAGCGAACAGGTCTTGAACGGCAGGAGGTCGACGCCGAGCGAGACGCCGAGCCTGCGGGATATGATCGGTCCGAATACGCTTTTCATTTTCTGTGTCATAGCTCAGAACTCCTCCGGGGATCACCCGAAAAACATGATTTTCACCGCGATGCCGAACAGCACCAGGCCGCCGAAGATCGAGCTCCGGTTGCCCATCCGGTCGCCGAACACGCGCCCGGAGACGCACCCAGCCGCCGAGATGAGCGCCGTGACCGCCCCGATCACCAGCACGTCGCCGGTGATGTCCGTGCGGCCCAGGCACGCGTAGGAAACGCCCACCAGAAGCGCGTCGATGCTCGTGGCGAACGACAGCACGACCAGGCGGCGCAGCGAGCAGACGCCGATCTTCTTCTCCGGGGCCTCCGCCTTCGAAAGACCTTCCCGGACCATCTGCGCCGCCACGAACGACAGCAGCAGCCCGGCGGCGATCCGCCCGAGTTTCTGCACCAGTCCGGCACAC
>JAFXUM010000118.1 GCA_017524965.1 Lentisphaeria bacterium
ACATGGTCATATTCTCCAAAATGGTTTGTTGAAATTGTTCAGTTCAGATGCGGACCGGGATGCCGCGTCCGGCGAGGAATCGTTTCGCGTCGCCCACGGTATATGTCCCGAAGTGGAAGATGCTGGCGGCGAGCACGGCGTCCGCGCGGCCTTTTTCGATGACCTCGGCGAGGTCGTCCAGGCCGCCCGCGCCGCCGGACGCGATCACGGGGACCGGCACGGAATCGGCGACCGCGGCGGTCAGCTCGCAGTCGTACCCGTCCTTCGTGCCATCGGTGTCCATGCTCGTGAGCAGGATTTCGCCCGCGCCGAGCTCAACGCCGCGCACCGCCCATTCCAGCGCATCGATCCCGGTCGGACGCCGTCCGCCGTGCGTGTAGACTTCCCAGCGGTTCTCGCCGGGGACGCGCCGGGCGTCGATCGCCAGCACGATGCACTGCGCGCCGAACCGGTCGGATCCCGCCTTGATGAGGTCGGGATTCAGCACGGCCGCCGTGTTCAGGGAGACTTTGTCCGCGCCGGATTTCAGCATCAGGCGGATGTCCTCCGCCGTGCGGATGCCGCCGCCCACGGTCAGCGGGATGAACACTTGGTCGGCGGTCTTCGCGATCACGTCGACCACGCTGGCGCGCGCGTCGCTGCTGGCGGTGATGTCCAGGAAAACGAGTTCGTCGGCCCCCTGCCGGTTGTATTCCACGGCGGCCGCCACGGGATCGCCCGCGTCCACGAGCCCCACGAAATGCACCCCCTTCACGACGCGTCCGTTGTTCACGTCCAGGCAGGGTATGATACGTTTGGCAAGCATCTTCGTGCGGCTCCTTTCTACAGACAATGGCGGAAGGGTACTTCTATTCATTCAGCCGAGTGGTTTTTCAGCAGATAAGCAAACAAGACGATGCGGAAAGATTTGAGTGTGGCTACCTGAAAACGTAACCACCGAAAATCTTTCCAGTCGGGATTTGCTTAGATGCGAAAAGCCGCCGGATTCCAATGAATAGATGTGCCCGATAAAATCTATCCTATTACTATACATGAAAATGCGCACATTTTCAAGGTGATTTCAGGTGCTTTCAGGCTGTTTTCCGCATTTTCGCGCGCGCATGAGGGATCCCGGCACGAAAAGAACGCCGTCCGGAGCGGATTCCGGGCGGCGCCGATGAAATCAGAAAAGAACGCTTTCTGTCCGCGCTTTTCAGCCTTGCGGAGGACGCGGCGGACGGTTGTTGCCGGGCTTGCCGCCCTCGCGATTGCCGCCGTTCTGACTGCCGCCCTCACGGTTGCCGCCGTCCTGACGCGGCGGACGCGGCGGACGGTTCGGGTTCTGCGGACGGTTCGGGTTCTGCGGACGGTTCTGCGGCGGCTGGTTCTGCGGACGGTTCGGGTTCTGCGGACGCGGTTCGCCTTGCGGACGCTGGGGGCGTTCGCCCGGTTTCCGCTGCTGCCCGTGCGGACGGTTCAGACCGTTCTGGCCGTCCTGACGCGCAGGCTTCTGATTCTGCTGCCGGGGTACGGCATTTCCCGTCCCGTCGCCGGACTCCGGCTTCGCCTCGCCGGAAACGGGCTGCTGTTTCTGCGGAGCGGATTCCCCCTGCTCCGCCGCACCGCCGCGCACCTTGTATTTGTCGAGATACACGACCGACACTTCGGAGGCGGGGCAGATCACGGTGTGCGTGGAGTTTTCCAGCTGGATCGTGACTTTCTGCGTGAGGAGATTGCGGTCGACCACGCGGCCGCGTCCGTCCTTGCATTCGCAGAGTTCGCCCCGGCGCGGCATGGTCTTCTCCAGTTCCAAGTAGCCTTCATGCTCGTATTTGAGACAGCATTTCAGCCTGCCGCAGATGCCGGAGATCGTGGATGGCGTGAGCGAGAGGTCCTGCTCCTTGGCCATCTTCACGTTGATGGACGCGAAATCCTTCAGGAAACGGCAGCAGCAGAGCGGGCGTCCGCAGTTCGCGATGCCGCCGAGGATGGCGGTCTCGTCGCGCACGCCGATCTGGCGCAGCTCGATATGCGTGTTGAATTCCTGCGACAGCAGCTTCACCAGCTCGCGGAAGTCCACGCGCCCCTCGGCGCTGAACTGCACCGTGATGAGCTTGCCGTCGTACGAATAATGCGCGTTGATCAGCTTCATGGGCAGGCCGAGACGGTCGACGTACTGCCCGGTGATCCGCAGGGCGGATTTCGCGCGCATCTGGTTCTCGTGCGCCTTGCCCTGGTCCACCACGGTCGCCTTGCGCTGGATCGCGTAGATCTCGTTCTTTTTGGCGGAAAACACGGTCCCGCCCGATTCGCGTTCCTCCTCGATCGGCGCGGCGGGGGCGGATTCCGGCGGCGGCGCGTCGAACTGCTTCACGATCTGGCCGTAGTCGAGGTAGAAATCCTTGCGGATCACGCAGTAGTCGCCCACATGCAGACCGAGCGAGGAATCGCACCGGGCGTTGTACCCGGAGCCGTTGTCAAGCATTATCCCGTAAACAATATCCATACGGTATCCGATCTCTTTTTTTCAGGCCGCAATTCCGCGGCGGGACCCCCGGCAAAGAGGCTCCCGGCGCAAGCTCGCGGCGCGCTCAAGACACAGCCGCTTCCGTCACCAGCTGATGACGAGTTTCTTCTTTTTCGCCAGTTCCGAAACGCTGCTCGTGTTCTTCACATCGACGCCGTAAGAATAGACGGCCACTCTGGTGCGGAGATCCTGATTGTTGCGGCCGTTGACGGAGTTGACCGCGGAAACGGCGTCGACCGAGCTCTTGATCTTGCCGTCAAAGTCGACGTCGAGGATGACCTGATACGGGCGTCCCCACGGATCGAGGATGCCCTTGCTCTCGTCGTAGCCCACGCCGACTTCGTAGAACACCATTTTCTTGGCGTTCGCGCCCGTGAGGGCTTTGCACATGCCGACGTAATCGCCGCTGCCGACCGTGGCGTCGGCCGATCCGGACGTGTCCGCGGGCCAGCGGGAGAATTCCGACTCGTACATGATGATGGCGGTCTTCAGGGACTGGATTTCGCTGCTCGCCTTGGATTTCTTCGCGTTGTTGCGGACGGTGCCGAGGGCGGGGAAAACGAGTCCGGCGAGGATGCCGATGATGGCGATCACGACGAGCAGTTCGATCAATGTAAAACTTTTGCTGGAAGAAGTTTTCATGGTATGGATTCCTTATGAAGGTTGGGTTCGGTCATTTCGCTTTCGGGTTTCTGAAATTCGCGATGTCGTCGCCGAGGCCGGGCGATTTCTTCGTGGCGTCGTCCGCGTCGCCGACACACTTGTCGCGTCCGATGGAGTACAGGTCATACGAGCTCGTGTTGTATATGCCGGGATTGCGGTATCGGATCGCATTTCCCCACGCGTCGCGGACCTTGTCGGCGTTGGCGCCGGTCTCCCCGGCGATGGTCCGGAGCGTCTCGTAGGATTCGCCGAACAGTTCGGGACTCAGCTCGATGGAATGGAAATCCGTCTCGTAGGAGGAGCCTCCGTTCGGGAAATAATACCCGTTTTTCGCCTTGTACTGTTCGTTGGCGGTGCGGATGATCTCCAGGACGGTCTTCGTCTTCGTCTCGTCCGCGCGGCGGTAGGCGATCTGGGTGACCTTGATCGAGATCGCCGCGAGCAGGGCGATCACGATGATCACGCAGAGAAGTTCGATTAACGTAAAGGGGTGTTTGAAGCGTTTCATGGCATTCTCCCGGTAACTGTTGAATTTTGTCCAATACGTACTATATCATGCAAACCGGCGGAATACAACCGGATTTCCGTGAAATAATCCTAAAAAAATCAAGGTTTCGCGCGACGGCACGGTCATTTCGCATCCGTTTCCGGCGCGGAGGCCAGGATTTCCCGTTTCAGCACCTCGAACGCCTCGTCTTGCGGCAGGTTCGCGAACGGCACGCCCTTGCGGAAGAGCGCCACGAAGCCGTTTTTCGACCCGGCAAGCCCGAACTCCGCGTCCTTCGCCTCGCCGGGCCCGTTCACCACGCAGCCCATGACCGCGATCTTCTTCAGGCCGATACGGCGGCCCGACGCCTTCAGCGACGCCACAAGTTCCTCCACGCGTTCCGCCATGCCGATCAGGTCGTACTCGGTGCGGGCGCAGGTGGGACACGACACGATCTCGGGATACGCGTCCCGGAGTCCGCAGACTTCCAGCAGGGCGATCCCGGCTTTCACTTCCTCGCGGGGCGGCGCGGTCAGGCTCACGCGAATGGTGTCGCCGATGCCGTCCAGCAGCAGCGCGCCGATCCCGGCTGCACTTTTCAATATGCCGCGCGCCGTGGTGCCGGCCTCGGTCACGCCGAGGTGGAGCGGGAACGGCGACCGCGCCGCGAACTTGCGATATGCGGCAACCATGACCGGAACGCTGCTGGCTTTCAGCGAGACTTTGATGTCGTGGAAGCCGCAGGATTCCAGCGTGCAAATCTGCTCCTCGACCGCCTCGCAGAGCGACTCCGCCATCGCTTCGTCGTGGTCTCCGCATGCGGCGAGCTTCGATTCGAACAGCCCCTTCGGCAGACTGCCGGTATTCGCGCCGACCCGGATCGGGATCCCCGCCTCGCCCGCGGCCTCCGCCACGGCACGGACGCGGTCCGCGCCGCCGATGTTGCCGGGGTTGATGCGCACGCCGTGGACGCCCGCGCGGATGGATTCCAGCGCCAGACGCCAGTCGAAATGGATGTCCGCGATCACGGGGATCGGGGATTCCGCCACGATGCGGCGCATGGCCTCGGCGGACGGCATGTCCGGCACGGCGCAACGGATGATGTCGCAGCCGAGCGCGGCAAGTTCGCGGATTTGCGCGAGCGTGGCGTCCGCGTCGGACGTGCGCGTGTTCGTCATGGACTGCACGGACACCGGAGCGCCGCCGCCCACGGCGACGCGCCCGACGTGCACCTGATTACTCACCCGCCGTTTCACCGGACGCCTCCTGCGTTTGCCCCTGCGTTTCCGCGGCTTCCGCCATTCCGGCGGCTTCCGTCCCGTCCTCGTTTCCGGCGGACGCCTCCGTCTGCGCGGCTTCCGCCTGTTCGCCGTCCTCAAGCTCGCTTGATGCCCGGTGAATCCTGATCTCCAGCGCGTCGGACCAGCTCTGAGGGAGCATCTTCTTCACGTCGAAGAACGACACGATCACCATGAATCCGATCAGGACGAACATGAAGAAATAGGTGACGGGCTGGACCAGTTTCGTCGGGATCGGACGCCGGATCGCCATTTCGATCAGCGCGATCATGATGTGGCCGCCGTCCAGCACGGGGATCGGCAGCAGATTGAAAAGTCCGAGCGAGAAGCTGATCATCACGACCAGGTACAGCCCCTGCATGAAGGAGCCGCGGAACGTCTTGATGAGGTAACGCCCGATCCCGAGCGGGCCGGAGAGATGCTGGACGCCGATCGTGGTGTAGCCGGTGTCCTGGCCGACCTTGCTCTGGATCGTGTGGCCGAGGCTCTTCAGCGTGCGCTTCGTCATCTTCAGCACGTTGCAGAACTGTTTCCACGGCGTCGGATGCTCGATGCGGTAGAAGCTCACACCGATCTCGTGCGGCGTGACGATGCGGGGCGTGATCCTGAGTTCCAGCGGCTCCTCCGAACCGGGCCGCTCCACGGTCAGCACGATCTCTTTCTCTCCGTTGGCGGACACGAGTTCGGAAAACTTCATGGGGTCCTTTTTGAGGGACTCGCCGTTGAACGCCGCGATCACGTCGCCGGGCCGCAGGATCTCCGCCGCGGGCAGTCCCGGTATGGTCTCCATCACCTCGCAGAGATTGTGCAGGGTCGAGAAACGGATCCCGATTTGCGGACGCGGTTTGCTCCCCGGAAGAGGAACCGGCGTCACCGGGATATCCACCTGTCCCCCGTCGCGTTCCACGCTCAAAGTGAGCGTCTTTCCGTTCGAGAACGTGATGATGTCGATCAGTTCGTCGGCCCCGTTGACGGGCTTCCCGTCCACCGCGGTCACGCGGTCCTCCGCCCGGATCCCGGCCTTCTTCGCGGGCGAACCGTAAAGAGGCAGGACGTAGACGTGCAGTTCCGGCTGGAAGAACGGCATCATGACTTTTTCGCCGGGCATGAGCAGGTCGTTCGGTTCGGGCGTGTAGGAGATTTCGGACGTTTTGCCGTCGCGGACGATCTCCAGCGTGACCTGCTTCACGTTGTCGTCGTTCAGCATGATCCGCTGCGCGAAGTCGTTCCAGCTCATCTCGAACGCGCTTCCGTTCAGTTTCACGATGCGGTCGCCCTCGCGCAGTCCGGCGCGGTACTCGGGGCAGTCCTCCGGGACGTCCCGCACGGTGAACTCCGTATACTGGTCCGTGTCGGGCTGCGGCAGGCCGACCAGCCAGATCACGACGCCCAGGGCGAACCCGAAGATGATGTTGAACAGCGGCCCGGCAAACGCCGTCGCGATGCGTTTCCACGGTTCGGCGTGCGGCAGCGGATTGCCCGCGCTGTCGGTGATCTCGTCGGTGGTGGAGTCGATCTGCGGCAGGTCCACGTAGCCGCCGCACGGGATGCAGCCGATGCGGTACTCCACGCCGTTGATCTTCTTGCCCCAGATCTTCTTGAATCCGACCGAAAACGCCTCGACGTGGAGGCCGCAGAACCGCGCGACGATGAAATGGCCGAACTCGTGCACGATGATGCACAGGCCGAAGAAGATCACCATCAGCGCGACCGATGCGATCAGGATCAGGGTTCCCATAAAGTCCATATCTTCAAAAACTCCTTTTCAGTTTCGATTCATTTTGAGCCCGGCAGGACGATCCCGCGGGCGTAGTCGCGCGCCCGGGCGTCCGCCTCCAGGACCTCGTCGAGCGTCCCGTCGCCGCACGGTCCCAGCGCGTCCATGGTCCGCTCCACGATCCGCCAGATGTCCGTAAAACGTATGGTCCCCGCGCGGAACCGTTCGAACGCGATCTCGTTCGCCGCGTTCAGGATCGCGGGCAGTGCACCGCCCGCTTCGAGCGCGGCGCGGGCGAATCCGAGCGACGGGAACCGCGTTTCGTCGGGACGCTCGAACGTGAGGGTCCCGATCTCCGCCAGGTCGAGCGCGGGCAGATTCGACGCCGTATGCTCCGGCCAGGTCAGCGCGTACTGGATGGGGAAGCGCATGTCCGGCTGGCTCATCTGCGCCATGAGGGCGCCGTCGCGGAACCGGACGAGCGAATGCACAATACTTTGCGGATGGATCAGCACCTCGATGCGCGGGCCCTCCACGTCGAACAGCCAGCGCGCCTCGATCATTTCCAGCGCCTTGTTCATGAGCGACGCGGAGTCGACGGTCACTTTCGGCCCCATCGACCACGTCGGATGCGCCAGGGCCTGTTCCCAGGTCATTTTGTCCATCTCGGACACGGGCGTGTTGCGGAACGGTCCGCCGCTCGCGGTCAGGATGAGCTGTGCGACCTCGGAGGACCGCCGCCCCTCAAGACACTGGAACAGCGCGCTGTGCTCGCTGTCGACGGGCAGGATGCGCGCGCCGTTCGCCTTCGCCTCGTCCGTGACCAGGCGTCCCGCCATGACCATGACTTCCTTGCTGGCAAGCGCGATCGTCTTGTGCGCGCGGATCGCCGACAGGGTCGGGAAGAGCCCGCCCGTACCCACGATGGCGCACAGCACGGTCGTGATCTCCTGCGCGGCGACGGCGTCGCAGAGGGCTTCGCGCCCGGAAATGACCCTGCATCCGGCGGGGACCGCGGCGCGTAGGTCGTCCAAGTGGGCGGCGTCATCCAGACACACGCAGTCCGGATGGAACTCGCGGGCCTGTTCCGCCAGAAGCTCCCAGTTCCGCCCCGCGGCGAGCAGGGAGACGCGGATGCGGTCCGGCAGGGCGCGTGCGACCGCGAGGGCGCTTTTGCCGATGGACCCGGTGGACCCGAGCAGAGCGAGGTTGCAGAGGCTCATTCGTCCGCCTCCGCGTTCGGGTTCGTGGTCGTAGAGTATTCCCACGGATGGGACAGCAGGAACGTCGCCGGGCCGTCGTTTTCGAGCGAGACGAGCATGTCCGCGCCGAAGCGTCCGGTCGCGACATGCGCGACGCCCTCGGCTTTCAGGCGTTCCGCGAAGTATTTGTAGAGTTCATTGGCGGCCGCCGGATCGCCCGCCAGGTCGAATCCCGGACGGCGCCCCTTGCGGCAGTCGGCGTAGAGCGTGAACTGCGACACCACGAGCGCGTCCCCGCCGATGTCCAGCAGGGACTTGTTCATCTTTCCGGCTTCGTCCTCGAAGATGCGGAGTCCGGCGGCCTTTTTCGCGAGCCAGTCGGCGTCGGCGCGCGCGTCGCCGTGCGTGACGCCCACGAAGAGCAGCACGCCGTGCCCGATCTCGCCGACGGTCTCGCCGGCCACGGTCACGGACGCCCTGCGGACCCGCTGAAGCAGCACTCTCATGCGTCGTTTTCCGTTTCGCTCAGGTCAGGCTCAGATATTCGCCAGAGCCTGTTCGAAATCGGCCTTGATGTCGTCGATGTTCTCGATGCCGACGGACAGGCGGATGAGGTCCGGGGGCACGCCCGCCGCCGCGAGCTGTTCGTCGGAGAGCTGGCGGTGGGTCATGCTGGCGGGATGCAGCACCATGGTGCGGACGTCCGCCACGTGGACTACGATGGACGCGAGTTTGAGCGAGTCGATCGCGCGTACGCTGGCCTCCTTGCCGCCGACCGCGCCGAAGCAGAGCACGCCGCTGGCGGCCTTCAGGTACTTTTTGCAGCGTTCGTGCTCGGGGCTGTCCTCCAGGCCGGGGTAATTGACCCACGCGACCTTCGGATGCGCCTTCAGGAACTTCGCCATCTCAAGCGCGTTCTCGCTGTGGCGGTCCATGCGGAGCGCGAGCGTCTGCATGCCGAGGTTGATGAGGAAGGCGTTCATGGGCGGCAGGATCGCGCCGGAATCGCGGACCCACTGCACGCGGAGCTTGGTGGAGAACGGCGCGGCGGGGAAGTCCTTCGTATAGATGAGGCCGTGGTAGCTCACGTCCGGCTCGGTGAATTCGGGGAAGTTGCCGTTCGACCAGTTGAAGTCGCCCTTCTCCACGATGATGCCGCCGATGCTCGTCTGGTGGCCGTCGAGGTACTTCGTGGCGGAGTGCGTCACGATGTCCGCGCCGTAGTCGAACGGGCGGCACAGGTAGGGCGTGGCGAACGTGTTGTCGACGATCAGGGGCACGCCGAGTCGTTTCGCGGCTTCGGAGTACGCGGCGAAATCCAGCACGCACACGCTTGGGTTCGTCAGCGTCTCGGCGAAGAGCGCGCGGGTGTTCGGGCGAGCCGCCGCAACGATCTCGTCGGCGGTGGCGTCGTGCGGGACCATGGTGACCTCCACGCCCATGCGCTTCAGCGTCATGGTGAAGAGCGTCACGGTGCCGCCGTACAGGGCCGCGCTGGCGAGCACGTGTCCGCCGCTCGGGCAGACGTTCATGATCGCGAGCATGTTCGCGGTCTGGCCGGAGGTCACGCCCACGGCCGCCACGCCGCCTTCCATCGCGGCGATCTTGGTCTCGAGCGCCGCCACGGTCGGGTTTGCGAGGCGCGAATAGAAGAAGCCGTCGGCTTTGAGGTCGAAGAGGTCGGCCACGCTCTGCGCGTCGTTGTATTTGTAGGCCGTGCTCTGGAAGATCGGAAGCTGGCAGGGTTCGCCGTTCCTCGGGGTCCAGCCGCAATGGACGGCCTGGGTTTCGGGTTTCCAGTTCTTGGAATTCATGGTGCGCTCCTTGTTTTGCAGAATATACGTTAATCTAAAAACAGCATCCCATACAATACCATGCTTTCCCCCGTTTTTCAACTCAAAACCGTGCATTCCTCCCGTTTTTTTGCAAAAAACCTCCCCGCCCATGCCGGGCGGAGAGGGGCAAATCGTCCGCTTGCGATTTATTTTTACAGGCTGGCGAGGTATCCTTTGTCCGTATCGTCGAAGATCTTTTTCGTCAGGGATTCCGAGAAGGCGCCCATGTTGTAGAGCTGCCCGAAGAGGGACGATTTCCCGAGTTCGAATTTGAGCGTGACCTGATCCGCGGAAACGCCGGAGACCGTGACGCTGTTCTCGCCGTCGGAATACGTCAGCGTTTCGGCGTTCCAATTCTCCATGCTGCCGGAGAGGAACCACAGCGTGACCGTTCCGGTCTCAAGCTGTTCGACCGTATCGGTCCCCCAGTTTTCGCAGAACGTGAAGATGTCGTCGCCTCCGCCGCCGTGCAAACGGTCGTCGCCGATGCCGCCCGCGATCACGTCATCGCCGGACGCACCAACAATGCGGTCGTTTCCGGCATCGCCGAAAAGCGAGTTTCTGGCCCCCCTGTTCGCCCAGATGACATCGTCTCCATCGCCGCCCGAGATGAGGAGATTACCGCCAATATACTGAAACCGCTGGCTGGTCATGTCGACGATGTCGTCGCCCGCGCCGGCGAAGATCCCACGGACACGGAACAGCCTGGCCGTATTCTCTTCGATCTCTTCCGGCAGGCCGGTGTAAATGTCGTCCAGGAAGAGCGCGTCGCCGTTTTCCGAATCGGTCAGGAAGAGCGAGCCCGGATCGGCCGATCCGAAGAACATGTCCTGAATCCTGCCCTTTCCTGCGGCGGAGACCATCTCCCCCGTGCCGTTCCAGTCGCCGACGGAACCGAAATGCTTTGCATAATAACGGCTGTTCCACGTGTCGGCCGGCGTGGCAAAGAAGATGTCGTCGTTGGAGTCGGAGTTGGAACGGAAGACTTTCGGAGCGGCAGTCGTGTTGTCGGAAACGATCTCCTCGCCGTCATACCATTCCGGATCCTCCTCTCCCGAGTCGGTCGTCACCCGCCACTGGTACGTGCCGACCGGAAGATTCAGCAGGTCGACCGCCGTTCCCGTTGTGACGAACTGCAGCGCGTGATCGAAACCGTCCATGGAGCATTCCACGGTGTAAGCATCCATGAGGACCGACGGTTCCCAGGACACCCCATCCTGCGTTCCGGCCAGATGATCCAGCGTGACGTCTACGGGTAAATATTTCGCAATCACGTTCAACGAATACAAATCGGACCCGTTTGCCAGGTCGGCGGTCCCTTCCACGAGAAAATAACTCCCGGGTTCCATTATCAGGGTGTATTTGCCATCGGAGCAATCGGCTTTATGAAGGATCCCCTCTTCGGCGTCGTATTCGCAGACGGTCCAGCCTTCTTCTCCGTACACCTCGACGATGTACAGCGGCGCATTGGTGTCCGCGATCAGGTAACAGTCCGTGTCGCCCTGGCAGGTGATCAGACCGGAATAAAGCCCCGTTGCCAGCGCGGTCGCCGTTTCGGGGGAACCGTTCCCGTTGACATGCTTTTCGTTTTGCCCGCTCCCGGCATAGTCGAACCGGTCGACGCCGGTCCACCAGTCCGCTTCGGAGGAAAGCGTAACGCCGCAGTCCGTTTCACTTTGAAGCCGCAGGTAGTAGCTGCCGGCTGAAAGGTTTTGGAAGGAAACGCTGCCGGTCCCTGTCTCGACGACCGTGCCGTCGGCGGCGAGCAGGGAAACCGTAACTGCAGCATCGGCGTCGTTGCTGACGGTGAAACTTCCCGTGGACTTGTCATCCGCGGTAATGACGAATCCGAAGAACATCTCATCGTGCAGCCTGATGCAGTCGAAACGTTCTCCCCGACCGGAGAAACAGCCGATGTCGGATACGGAAACGGTCCTGCCGTCCACGAGCCCGTCGACATCGGAGACGCTGAACACGGAAGTCGGGACAAGCCCGGCCTCGACTTCTTCCAGATACGTCGCGCCCAGATAGTCCAGCAATGCGGCCCACAGCAGATTGGATTCGTAACAGGAATTGAGATAGGAATGGATGGACATACCGATTGCTTCCGGAGTAAGGCCGTTGT
Source organism: Lentisphaeria bacterium (assembly GCA_017524965.1). GTDB lineage: Bacteria > Verrucomicrobiota > Lentisphaeria > Victivallales > UBA1829 > UBA1732. The sequence continues at coordinate 11,834 of JAFXUM010000118.1, forward strand.
TCAAGTATACCATTGCCGTGTAGACCGGGTTGAACACCGCAATGCCGCTGCCGCGGTTGGCTGGCATGCTCCGATATTCCAGTACGATTGATTCCAGCGCCGTCTTTACGTCGGCGAGAGCCTTTTTGAACTCTTCGGACGTGCTTTCGTAGTCGGGATCCGCCATGACATCGCGGATTATGAAGCCCAGATCGGACTGCTGAACCGAGCTGCCGTCATAGTTGCTGCCGTTCTGCGGAGCTTTGAGCATCGCCTGGATGAGGACGACCTTGTCGGCGTCGTTGTCGGCCGCGGCAACCGCTTCGGCCAGAGCGTCCAGTGTTTCGGCGAGTCTGGAGCCCGTGACGTCGATGGAAGTAAGCATGGTCGGGTCTCCGGGGTAATTGTACTGCGGCCCCACGTTCCTGACCATGATCGCCGCCATCTCCTGCGGGGTCATGTCCGGCGTGATCGTGCGGAAGAACATATTGTAGTTGTAAGTAATCGTCTCTCCATAAGAGGTTGGCTCCGAAACCACGATGACGTCCGTGCTTCCTGCCATTTGCGTCACCACGAGTTCCGAAGAGAACAGACATGCATTGAAAATCACGATCGGGATGTTGCCTTTTTTCTTCAGAAGGTCGGAAACTTCCGAAACCCTGATGCAGGCGCCCCAATCCAGATCGGTCGTGAGGTCCCAGCAGAATTCGGCGTCCTCTCTGCCGTGATCCCACAGGATCAGACCGTAGTTGTCGGCGGGAGACTCTTCCTGCACCCAGTTCACGAACCGCTCCAGAGTTTCGATGGACCCGGTGTCGAGTTCGCCCCAGGATTCCCAGTCGACCGTCACGGTCAGGCCGGGACTGCTGGTGAGCTTGCCGACGCGGGTGTCCTCCCAGTCGGAATCCCACCTGTATGTCCCGTTGATCGTCTCATAATCGCCGGAACCTTCGGTCCCTGCCGGAGCCCTGTCCGCCAGGACATAGATGTCGATCTGCGGATTGCATTCGGCCTGCTGCATGGAAAGGATGTCGTAGAGGGCGGAGCGGCTCAGGTTGCTGTCGGCCGCCATGTAGACCAGATACGTCCACTTCGGCGCGGGCGCATCGGCGTTATTCGCGACGGTGACGGACAGCACGCTGTTTTCGTTCGTCAGAAGGTAATCCTTTCCGTTGATGGTCACCGTTTCCCCGGCCGCGAGTGCGCCGAGCGATTCCCCGAGCGTATTCTTCACGGTGATCGTGCCGGTGAAGCCGGACGCACCTTCCGCGAGCGTGTATGTGCCGCTCTTCTGCGAACCGGAGACCGTGAGCGTGAAGGTTGGCGTTCCCTTGATGACCGACAGATCGTTCACAAGCGCTTCCCCGCCGGCTTTCGTCTGCGTCAGGTCGAAATTCAGAACGGCCCCGTCTTCGAACGAGACTTCCGCGTCCTGATCCAGCTGGATCAGGCCGGTCAGCACGCCGCCCGATTCCACCAGAAGCGTTGCGGTCTCGTCCACGGAAATGCCGGAAACGGTCCCGCCATCGAAGACCGCCGCATATCCGTTTTCATACACAAGGATGTTCTCCGCCGTGCCCGACACCTGAAGCTGTCCGTATTCATAGACCTCGGCATCCCGGACAAGCCCGCCCTGCGCGACGTTCACGATCCCCGGCACGAACGTGACTTCGCCGTTCGCGGCCCGGTTCGTGACTTTGCCCTGGATGATCGTGCCATCGGCGGTCCCGCCGTCCTGCACGATGATCCCCGCGCCGTTCATGACGTAATCATCGGAGGAGACTTCGCCCGAAGCGACCGTTTTGGTCCCGTTGACGACGTTCGTGCCTTCCTTCAGCACCATCAGGGAGCGCTGCTCGACATTGTTCCTGGCCGCCTGCTCCTGAATCGCGGCGTCGGGATCCAGTGCGATTACGAAGCTGTGCAGGCCGACGCCGAGTTCCGCCGCGATCGGGATATTCCGCAGATTCATGACGCTTTCGCCCGAAAGGGAGATCGGAGAGACCCGTTCCTTCTGCTCGTCGTCGATGGATATCCCCGCGTCGAAGCTCCCGCTGGGGGATTTCCCCAGGTTCGCCGCCGCGAAGCTCAGATAAAGCGGACTTCCGGCGAAGATATAGTCCGCGGATACCAGCGAATCTTCCTCCGTGGAGAAAATCAGCTTCTCGGCCGCGCCGTCAATGGCCGCCACGGCGAGGTCGATATCGGCGTCGGTGGCCATGAATCCGATGGTCGCGACGGCTTCCAGACGGCGGTCTTCCCCGGCGTAATTGTAAACGCCGTCCCAGACCATCCGCTGTCCGGATTCATAGCAGTCATCGAAGATGATCTCCTTCGTTCCGGCGTTGTACCCGTAGCCGGTCATGACGTGTTCTTCGATCATGATCAGGACCGGACGCCCCGCGTCGATCTCCTTTTTGTAGTCCTCGAACGTGAAATCGCCGCCGTTGACGTCAACAAAGTTCGTTGCGGTGACTTTCATGTCCATCGCATAGTCCCTGCTCTGGACATAGAGATACAGTCCGTACAGGAAATCCTCATACCGGGTCTCGATCGTCCGCGCGATGTCTCCGGAAACGATCGTCAGGGTGTCCTCGTCGTTCAGGACCTGTTCCAGCATGTTGTCGCGATAACCTGTGCTGAGATTGTCGTTTCCGCGCCAGATCTGGCCTGTTCCGAGGTAATCCGCGAGACAGTTCCAGATGTCCGTCCTGAGATCCGGCCCCTCCCCGCCGTTCACGAACGAGTATTCCAGCTCCTCCTCCGGCGTGGTCGGCACGGCCGCATCGATGTCCGCGACGATGTCGCCGATGTCGGTTCTGGAGAAGAACCTGTAAACATAGTCCTCGGTGGCCGTGGCGCGTCCGAGCACGGTGTCGAACGCATTCATGTTGTATTTGTCGCCGTCCGTTCCGCGCGATTCCAGCGCGACATCGCCTTCGATCAGCGAGGAGAAATCCTTGCCCCGGTAGCCGTACAGGTCGTAATAGCCGAGCAGCATCGCGACCGCCGTGGGGCAGCATCCGTACATGTACTCCGCCTGCGGCATGGCGTTCGCGAGAAGCACGTCGCCGGATTCGTCCGTAACGGTCGGCCCGTTGACCGTCACGGACAGGGTCCCGTCCGTCAGGTTCAGCGTGAATCTGCTGTCTCCGGCATAGACGGTCTGCCCGACCGTGAACGTACCGAAAGAATCTCCGTATGTGTTCTGCACTGTGATCGTGCCGCTGAACCCTGCCGCGCCATTGGCGAGCTTGTACGTGCCGGACGTCTGCGAAGCGGAAACCGTAAGCGTGCAGGCCGGAGCGCCCTTGACCAGCGACAGATCGTTTACCAGCGCGGGAGCTTCGGCGGAAACCCGTGTCAGATCGAAGTCGAGGATCGCGCCCTCGTACGCGGAAACGGATCCTCCGTTTGCAATGGACATGGAACCGGTCAGGATGCCGCCGGAAGACACCTGAATCCTGCCGCCGGAACTGACAAGCGTATTCTCCGCAATGCCGCCGGAACTGACTGTCACCCTTCCGCTTTCGCAGAGCGTGGCGCCGGCCAGCCTGCCTCCGCTGGAAACCCAGACCACGCCATTTGACTGAACGGTCGCATTGTCCGCGACGCCGCCTTTCAGGACATGAAGCCATCCGCCCGATGTGACGGTATAGCCGGAAATGCGGCCGTCCTTCATCTCGAAGGCGCTGCCCGTATGCGTCCCCTGCACACAGGTGCCCGGCGCAACGGCAAAACGGAACCCGCCGCCTTCCAGCACCTCGACGCCGGACGCGGTCCCGCCGCTGGAGACTTCGAGAAATCCGCCGGAATTGACGATGGCGGTGTTGACCTCACCCTTAGCGTAGACATACATGCTGCCGCCGGATTGGAATTCAGCTGCGGCTGCCTTGCCGCCCGAGCTGACATACACGATGCCGCTTTCGTTGACCGTGATTCCCGATGCGGTCCCGCCGGTCAAAGAAACAACGCCGCCGGAATTGACCGTGGTGACGGTCGCCGTGCCGCCCGAACTGACATTCACCCTGCCGCTGGTGTTGAGCGTGGTATTGTTCGCCCTGCCCCCCGAACTGACATACATCCTGCCGCCCTCATTGACTGTGGTGTTGACCGCTTCGCCGCCGTTCTCGACATATAGTTTTTCGCCGGTCAGGACGATACCATCGCTGGAAACGCCGCTGGAAATGAATGTGTCCGCCATTTTGCCGCCTCGACTATTAAATTGTTTTGTTTTGAAAGGAACGCACCCGAAATATATCACAGGTTTTGCTTTTTTTCAAGTCTGTTTCCGCATCCGATCCCGCCGGGTGTCCCGTCTGCTCCGACGGAGATGATCCGGAATAACGATCGCCCCCGGAAACCGCAGCGGGCTCCGGGGGCGGGGTTTGAGGTCATGCCAGCAGACCGGCGTTTTGCGAAGCGGGTCTGCCGTCCAGTCCGGCGATCCCGGATGCGGCCTCCGGGCCGGCCGCCGACGCGGCGATCCCGGCATCCGGAAGCCCGGAACACAGCGCTTGGTTCAGCTCGACGCGGTAGAACGCGGAACCGCCCTTCGCGGCGTTGGTCGACTGCATGGAGATGAAGTATTCGCCTTCGCTCAGGGACAGGGCCTTCGTGGTCGCGGCGAACAGCTCGTCGCCCTTCGCCTTCTTCAGCGCGGTCGCCTGAAGCGATTTCATCGAGTACGAGATGTTTCCTTTTTTGTCGGTTTTTTCAACGAGCCGCCAGACGGTGAACTTCGTGGCGTCGGTGGCCTTCAGGGTGAAGCTCAGCGTCGCGTCGGCGGAGAGACGGATCTTCGCATAGTCGGCGGCGTCGCCGAACCCGACGAAGTTGTTCCAGTCTTCCGAAGGCGCATTCTTGTCCAGCCGGATTTCCGCCGTATCGGACGCGAGTTCCGTCGTGACGAAGTCATCAATGCTTTCATTCAGCGCCGGATTCCGCTTCTTGTCGTACACGTAGTCGTTCCGGCCGTCGTCGCCGGCGGAGAAGAAAACGCAGTTCGTGTTGAGTTTTACATCGTAATCCGCGCTGCCGCCTTTCTTCGCGTTGGTCGATTCCATCGCGATGTAGTATTCGCCCGCTTCGAGCAGCAGGAGCTTCGTTTCCGCCGAAAACACGGTCGCGTCCTTCGCCTTCTTCAGCGTCGTGGCCTGAAGGGATTTCAGGGAGTAAGTTATGGCACCCTTCTTGTCGGTCTTGCTGTTGAGCTTCCAGACCGTGAACTTCGCCGCATCGGACGCGCCGACGGAAAAACTCAGGTTCGCCCCGCTTTCGAGCGAGAAACGCATGTAGTCGACGGCGTCGCCGAACCCGACCCAGCCGTTTTCGACCACGGCTTCCGTTTCCGCCGTCAGCGTCCCGGCGTCCCCGACCGCGCCCGAAGGCCCATCCTTGACGTCGCCCCAGTCGTCGGAGTTGTCGCCCTTGTCGAAGAACACGCTGGCGCCCTGGTTGACTTCGACGTTGTAGTAGGCGGTTCCGCCCTTTTTCGCGTTGGTGGACTGCATGGCGATGTAATAGTCGCCCGCCTCAAGCAGGATGGGTTTTGTCTGCGCGGTGTAGTAGATCCCGGTTTCCCTGCCCTGCTGCAGCGTGGTCGTCTGAAGCGCCTTCTGCGTATACGTCGTTTTGCCTTTTTTGTCCGTTTTCGAGGTCAGACTGCAAATCACGAACTTTGTCTTGTCCGTCGCAATCAGGGAAAGGCTCAGGCTCGCGCCCTTTTCCAGCCGGATCTTCCTGTAATCCGTATCGTCGCCGGACCCGACGAAGTTCCCGTAGACGGTTTCGTTTTCCTCGTAGCCGATGACGTCGTCTCCGTCGGGGCAGATGTCCTTCATCCCGGCATTAAGGAAGACCGGTTCCGCGTCCGTGACCGCGGTGTTCGGCGTTTTCGCCTTTTTGTCGTACAGCCAGTTGTTCCAGCCGTCGTCCGCGCCGTTGGGGCGCAGATCGGGCGAATCCCCCTCCTTGCCGCGTCTCACGGACAGAGTGCCGCCGGACTCCAATGCCAGAAAATACTCCGTACCGCCGATATCGGTTGTCATGCCGACCGAAAGCGTGCCGAGTTGTTCGCCCACGGTGTTCAGCACGGAGATGGTCCTGTCGAAGTCCGTGGCGTCGATTGCGAGCGTGTACCAGCCATTTTTTTGCGTATCGGAGACCGTGAGCGTGAAATCGGCGGCTTCGGTGCCATGGAAGACCGACAGGTTGTTGATTCGGACAGGCGCGCCCGGCGTGAGCGCGGAGATGTCGAAACCGACAGTCGCGTTATCTTCCAGGAAAATGCTGGCTTCGTCGGAAACCGTCATACGTCCGGTCAGCTTTCCCCCCATTGCGACGTAGAGTCCCGCGTTACCCTGGAGCGTAAGACCGTTCATTTCGCCGCCGGAAAAGACTTCGACTTCTGCGCAGGAGGCAACGGCTCCGGTTACCTTGCCGCCGTTGTAAATCTGAACTACGCCGTTGTTTCTGAGTGCGACGGTATTCGCGATACCGCCGGAGGAGACACGGAGGAAGCCGCTGTTAAGCGTGGTGTCGACCGCGATGCCGCCGGATGAAATATAGACCGTGCCGGCATTGACCGTGGTGCTGGTCACGGAGCCGCCGTTGAAAACGTCGAGGCGGCCGTCTTTGTTGACGGTGGTGTACTGCGCCGCGCCGTTTGAGGTCACATACATCTCCTGGTCTTCGCTGATCGTTCGGCGCGTCATTTCCCATCTGCTGTCGAGCAACTCGTGTCCGTTGCCGTAATAGACGCCGGAATACTTGCTGAAGAACAGCGCGGTGGCTCCGTCACAGGCGGAGATATGCCCTACGCCAGGCGTCCAGACGATGGTCGTGGCCGTGCCGCCGGACGAGACAATAAGCTCGGAGTATGCGCCGACCGTGACGACGTCCGCGCTTCCTCCGAATTCGATTTCCATGAGTCCGCTCCGTTTTTCCGTTCCGTCGAGCTTGATCCTGCTGGCCGTGCCGCCGTTGTAAACCGTGAGCATGCCGCCGCTGTCGACGAACAGGATATCCGCGTTTCCGCCGGAGGAAATCAACATCTTTCCTTTTTCATAAATCTTGATGTTGTTTGCCGTTCCGCCGTCCAGGACAGTCAGTTTTTCATTGTTCAGTGTGATGCTGTCGCTGGTGATGCCGCTGGAAATGATGATTTCGGCCATATCGGAAAACCTTTCCTGGTTTGTGATGTTGAAGTCCTGCCGGGAGTCGTGAAACAAAAAGAGACGGGCGGCGTTTCGGAAAACCGTCCTGTCTTATTATACCATAAAGCAGTTGAAAAACAAGTGAAAACCCGCGAAATCACGGAAAAAAGAGCCGGACGTCACGCCAGAAGACCGCCGGATAGAACGCCGGACAGATCGCCTGTGCCGTTGGGAAGCACGCCCGGTGCGGACACGTCCGGCGCAACGGAAACGGCGAGCGCGGAACCGGGCGCGGGGAGCCCCTCGCAGGCGTCCCGGTTGAGCGTCACGCTGTAGAACGCCGCGCCGCCTTTCTTCGCGTTGGTCGACTGCATGGAGATGAAGTATTCGCCCGCGGCCAGGGACAGGGCTTTCGTCGTCGCGGCGAACAGCTCGTCGTCCTTCGCTTTTTTGAGCGCGGTCGACTGAAGCGATTTCTGCGTGTACGTGGTGTTGCCCTTTTTGTCCGTGCCCGTCACGAGACTGTAGATCACGAACTTCGCGGCGTCCGTCGCCGTGAGCGAGAAGCTCAGCGTCGCGTCGGCGGAGAGACGGATTGTCGCATAGTCGGCGGCGTCGCCGAACCCGACGAAATTGTTCCAGTCCGCATCGGCGGAATCCCTGTCCAGCCGGATTTCTTCCGTACCGGACGCGAGCTCCGTCGTGACGAAATCGCCGATGTCCGGGTTCAGCGGATCCGCGGCCTTTTTGTCGTACACATAATCGTTCCGGCCGTCGTCGCCAGCGGTGAAGAACCGCGAATCGCCGCCGAGGCGGACATCGTAGTAGGCTTCGCCGCCCTTCTTCGCGTTGGTCGACTGCACGGAGATGTAATAGTCGCCCGCTTCGAGCAGAAGATTCTTCGTTTCCGCCGAAAACACGGTCGCCTTCTTCGCCTTTTTGAGCGTGGTCGACTGAAGCTGTTTCAGCGTGTACGTGGTGTTGCCCTTCTTGTCCGTGCCCGTCACGAGGCTGTAGATCACGAACTTCGCGGCATCGTCCGCGCCGACCAGAAAGCTCAGGCTCGCGGCGGATTCCAGACTGATTTTCGCGTAGTCGGCGGCGTCGCCGAACCCGACGTAGTTGCCGCGGCCCGCGCCGCCGGGCGGGACGGACGCATCCAGCAGGACCGATTTCGTTTTTTCGGTAATGATTACCGGATCGGCGGACGCGACGGCGTCGTTCAGAGTCTTCGTCTTTTTGTCGTACAGGAAATCGTTCGATCCGTCGTCGGCGCCGTAGAAGAATTTCGCCGAGTCGATTGCCAGATTGTAGAATGTGCCGCCGCCCTTTTTCGCGACGGTCGACTGTACGAAGATGAAATAGTCGCCCGCTTCGAGCAGGAGCAGCTTGGACGCGGAGGTGTATTCGTCGGCTTTCTTCGGCTTTTTGAACGTCGTGGTCTGAAGCGCTTTCAGCGAGTATGTCGTGTTGCCTTTTTTGTCCGTGCCCGTCACGAGCGAACAGATCACGAGCTTCGCGGCGTCGGTGGCGCCGAACCGGAAACGCAGCCCGGCGGCATCGTCCAGACGTATTTTCAGCCAGTCGGCCTCGTCGCCGAATCCGGCGTAGTTGCGCCAGACGCCGAAACTGAGCTGATCGCTGTCCATCAGGATATCCGTGGTCTCCGCCGTGATCTCCTCCGGGACGGCGTCCGCGACGTTCGGATTCAGCGCCGGAGTCCGCTTCTTGTCGTACAGCCAGTCGTTGCCGCCATCATCGGGCGCGGACTTGTCGATGTTCGTCACCTTGTACGATTCGATCTCGGATTCGTTGCCGCCCGTATCGACCGCCTTGAAATAGACGGTGGTGTTTTCGGAGACGGTCACGCCGCCCTTCGTGTAAGCGGTCCATGCGCCGGTCTCGCCGATACGGTACAGGGATTCGGCCAGCGCGACGTCGTCGGCGAAAACCGCCGTGACGGTCACGTCCCGGCAGGTCGGCGCGGTGATGTCCGCCTTGATCTTCGAGACCGTCGGGAGGCCGTTTTCCAGCACGGACAGCGACAGCACGCCGTCGTTGAGCTTCAGCCTGTATGCGGCGTTTCCCGTGGCGAGCGTGCCCTTGACTTTCAGCGTGCCGAGCCGGACGCCGGCCGTGTTCGCGACCGTCAGGGACTTGTTGAATCCGGCGGCTCCGCCCGCGAGCTTGTATGTGCCGTGTGCCTGCGTCCCGGAGACCGTGAGCGTATAGACCGGCGTTCCGCCTGTGAGCCGGGAAAGGTCGTTCACGCATGCCGCCGCGCCGGGCGCGAGACCGGACAGGTCGAAATTCAGGATGCCGCCGTCGGTGAAGTTCGCCGTCGCGCCGCTTTTTACGGTCAGTCGGCCCGTGGCGGTCCCGCCGGAACTGACGTACAGTCTGCCGCCGGATTCGACGGTCGTCTGCGCGGCGGTCCCGCCGGACCGGACGGTGAACCTGCCGCCGGATTCGATGACCGTTTCCGAGGCGGCTCCCCAGCCATTGAGCGTGCCGGCGCCGTTGGGCGCGATCCGGGTGTCCGTCACGGTCCCGCCGTTGTAGATCTGGAGATTGCCGCCGGAGCAGACGACCGTGCCGGACATGACGGCGCCCTGCGAGACGTTTGCCTTGCCGAGCAGGACGGTGCCGACGGCCCGGCCTTCCAGGTACATCGTGCCGCCGTTCATCATGCAGAGATCGCTGACCGTTTCGCCCGCCTGGACCGTCCTGAACCTGGAGACGACGCTCGTGCCGGACTTCAGGACGAGGACGTCGCGTCCGGCGGAGTTGTTCGCGCCGTTCGTCTCCTGGATCTCGTTGGATTCGTCGAGGATCACCCGGACGTTGTGGATGCCGACGGAGAGTTTGCCGAGCGGGACGTTCGCGACTTTGTATGTGCCGTTCGCCGGGATGGATTTGATCTCGGTCGAGCTGAAGAATTTCCCGTCGACGCGGACGGTCGCCGTGAATTCGCCGCTTTTCTTCGATCCGAGGTTGGCGGCGACGTAGGTCAGGTACACGTTCCCGTTGGCTCCCGCGATGCAGTAGCTGGTGTCCGGCAGTTCGCCGGGCATCCCGGAGAGGACCAGCTTCTGCGACGTGCTTCCGACGTTTGCCAGCGCGACGTCCACGTCGCCGTTCATGTTGAACCCGACGACGGTGATGCTCTGGAGCTTGCGGTCCTCGTCCGAATACCGGTATGTCCCGGTCCATTTCATGCGCTGCCCGGTCTTGTAGCAGTCGTCAAAGATGATCTCCTGCGTTTCGGCGTTGTATCCGTAGCCGACCATCGAGTGTCCCGTGATGGTGATGAGGACGGGGCGCCCGGAGTCGATCTCTTTTTTGTAGTCGTTGAACGTGAACGAGCCGCCGTTGGCGTCGACCCGGTACGTGCCGGTGATCTCGTAGTCCAGCGCGTAGCCGCGCGACTTCACGTACAGGTCCAGCCCGTACAGCATGATGGTGTCGAGGTAGGCGACCGTGCGCGTGGTGGTGCCGTCCGTGATCGTGACGTCGCGGTGTCTTCCGTTGTAGATCTCCTCCAGCGAGCCGTAAGCCTCGGTGGTGCTGAGGTTCTCCCGTCCGCGCCAGAACTGCCCGGTGCCGAGGTAGTCCGCCAGACAGTTCCATTCGTCCGTGTTCAGCGTCTTGTTGTCGGACTTGAACGCGTAGACCAGCTCCTGTTCCGGGGTCGTCTCCACGCCGTCGCGCGAATGGAACCGGTACACGTATTCCTTCGAGGCGATCGCGCGCCCGATCACGGTGTCGAACGCGTCCATGTCGTAGGCGTTGCCGTCCGTCCCGCGCGACTTGACCGTTATCGTCCCCTCGATGATGTTGGAGAGGTCCTTGCCCTGGTATCCGTAGAGGTCGTGGTAGCCCAGGAGCATCGCCATGGCGGTCGGGGTGCAGCCGTACATATACTCCGCCTGCGGCATGGGATTCGCCAGCAGGACGTCGCCCTCCGAATTCTTGCTTGTGTATGCCGGCATGGTCTTCTCCTGTTCCGTGATCGTATCCTATACTATAACGTCCGGCATTTATGTTTGCAAGCGCGCATCGTCAGCTTTTTTCAAAAAAAAGACCGGGAAAACCACACTGAACTGCGGTTCCGGGCATAAAAACGCCCCCCCCGCTCCGTCGTGCGGAACAGGGGGGGAGGCGGTGCCTCCACTGCGGTAGTGCCGGGCTTCGCTTCCGGCACAGGATGAGGGAAGGCTCCAGGCCGGCGCGGACCGCGTGAAAACGGCCCGCGCGGCGGAAATGTTCTGAGAGCTCAGTCTTCGAAAAGCTCGTCGATTGCGGCGGCCTTCTTGAGGAGGTCGGCTGCGGCTTTTTCGGAGAGACCGAACGTGTTGACCACGGCTTCCATGGCCTCGGTATGGTTTTCGAAGTCGCCTTCGAGGAACTTCGCGGAATCGTCGCCGAACACAACGAAAATGCCGTCGAAGAATTCGGTGGGATCCTCATAGAAAACGACCGTTTCTTCCGGGTTGTCGGCTTTCGCGGCGGCTTCCGGCGAGGTGAGGACGACGTAGGGGAATTCCTCCTCGTCGGTTTCGCCGACGGTCACGACTCCGCCTTCCGCGTCGTCCCATTTCGCGAAAACGAGCTCGCCGCTTTCTTCCGAGAAGGTGAAGAAGACGCATTTGCCTTCCGGGATCTTCGCATCCTTCAGCTGAGCGAACGCGACGCCCATCGCGATCTGGCGGCCCATGCGGTCGCTGTCACCGAAGTCGCCCCCGTCCATGTCCATTTTCGCCTTGAGGATCTGCGCGAACTGTCCGGCATAGGGAAGCAGGCCGGAGATGACGCCGGCGACGGTGCCGGAGTTCAGGAGCGCGATCTGGAGGTCGGGCGTGATCGTGGTGAAGGTGAGTCCGTCCGCGTCGATCTTGCAGGTCGCGAGCGTGCTGTGGAATCCCTTGGCGAAGATGGCGGAGGGATCCGCGCCGCCCGTGATGTCGCCCGCGAGCGATCCGGCGATGCCGGAGATGCTGTTGAGCATCTTGAAGTAATCTTCGGAGATGAAGGAGTAGCTGGTGAAGTCGTTGCCCGAGAGCGCGAGCATCTTGGCGAATTCCGCGTTGGAGGAGAGGTCGGAGCCCTTTCCGGCGATGCGGTCGCGGATGGCGGCTTCCTCGTTGGTGGCGACGAGGTAGTTTCCGGCCTGGAAGACCGCGACGCCCTCGATGGGGACGATCCTGCCGTCCTGCACGAGTTCCGGGCTGGCCTGGGAAATGAAGTTCTCCAGCGCTTTCCAGCAGATGTCGTTCTTCGTGGTGAGGACGAGGGCGAATTTCGGGATCATCTCCAGGATCTTCGCCTGGGCGTCTTCAGATTCCGTGAGGGCCTTGAAGTCCTCTTCCGTGAACTCGCGGCCTTCCACGTAGAGCGTGATGCCGGAGATGCACTCCAGGAGCTTATCGGGCTGGATGCCCTGGCTGGCGAGGCTGGAGATCTGCTGGTCGATCATCCCCATAGTCTCCTCGTCGAGCGTGGCGCGGAGCTTCTTGTCGATGTACGCGTAGAGCGCGCCGGGCTCGAGCTTCGTGGTGGCGGCGAAAGCGGACTTCGGGGAGGCGAGCTTGAGCTCGGGGGCCGGGCCGCTGGAGACGTTCGTGCCGATGATGTCCCAGATCAGGCCCTTGTGTTCCTTCGCGTACTCGAAGTCGATGCAGCGGTAGTAGTCGCCGTTCTTCTTCACGCTCGCGCCGGACCCGAGGAAGCTCTTCAGCCCGAGTTCGCCCGCGAAATCGCGGACGGCCGTCATGATCTTCTTCGATTCGGGATCGTCCGGGAGCAGGACCTCGAACGAGTCGATCATCCGGTCGAGCATCTGGCACGCCGCGGCGCCTTCCGTGTAGCTGAACGAGATGCCGCCTTTTTCGAGGCGGGAGGTCGTGATGTCGAAGACCGTGGCGGGGCCGCTGGCCGCGCCGCCGAGGCCGGTGACTGCCTTTTCGGGGGCATCTTCCTTGCCGCAGCCGATGAACGTGACTGCCGCGAGGACGGTGAACGCGCACGCCGCGATCCGGGCGAATTTGAAGCGTTTCATAGGGTGTTCTCCTTTGAAATATGGGTGAATTGTTGGTGAATGCCGTTGACGGATGCCACGGAGACGATTCCGCGGTGACGATCCGTGCCATAATCTACACCGCGACGCCTTGTTTTTCAACCGGATAGCGCAGTAATTAAAGAATTATCTAAGAAAATTCCGAAAGAAATGAGACTGCGCGGCCAATCCGGGGCGGCCGGTCCTGCGTAAAACGGAAATAACGGAGTGTTTTTCGAGTGAGGGAAAAGCCGTGGCCTGCGGTATTTCTCTTGTGCTTTTGCTGTGTTTTCTATGACGCTTCCGCGGCGCTTCAACGGCTTTTTTCGGTTTTTTCCGCCGATTCCTCTTGATTTTTCCGCCGTACCGCCTATTGTTTTAACTGGATTTTTTTTTCGCACTTCTTTTGAAAGGGCCGAACCATGACACATGACGAAATCAAGGCGTTCATCGCGGATCGCACCCGCGAAGGACATAATCTCTCGAAGATCCAGGACATGCTCGCCGAACAGGGCGTGAAAATGACGTTTATGGAACTGCGCCTCATCGCGTCCGAGATCGAAACGTCGTTCTGGCAGAAGGCCGAGCCTCAGCCGGAACCCGCGCCCGAGGCGGAAAAGCCCGCGCAGGACGCCGCACCCGCCGAAAATGCGGACGAGTTCCCCGCCGACGAAGCCGGTGAGGAACAGCTTCCCCCGGACGACGCCGCGCCCGCGGACGACGCTCCGGCGACTGACGACGGCAAAGCCGCTCCGCGCGGACGCACCACGGTCACGCTCGACCAGCTCGCCCGGCCCGGATTCCTGGCGACCGGCGGCGTGTCGTTCGGGTCCGGCGCGAGCGGGAACTGGTGTCTCGACCAGATGGGCCGCCTGATGTTCGAGAAGCTCGAAGGCAAACCCGACCGCCAGGACCTGCAGGAATTCCAGCTGGAGCTCCAGCGCATGTTCGCCAACTGATCCGTTTTTCCGATTTTCACCCTCACACATATCTTCACAACACAGGAAAGGTATTCGCCATGATCCCTTATGCCTTGCTCGCCGCGGCCGCAGAGGCCGTCCAGCCCGCCACCGCCGCCGCTGAAACCGCGCCCGCGACGGCCCAGCAGAAACAGTCCCTCCTCGAAAGCCAGTTGAGCGAGACCGGAAACGTGGTCCGCCAGATCCACGAACAGGGCCCCGGGTTCTTCACGAACCTGTGGAACAACCACAGCGACGACATCATCCGCTTCGTGAAGGCCGTCATCCTGGCGCTGATCGTGCTCGTGGTCATCAAGCTCGTTTCCATGGCGGCGCGCAAGATCATCGCCCGCTCCTTCAAGAAATTCGAGGGCGACATATCCCTCACGCATGCCACATACACGATCGTCCGCACGCTCATCTGGGTGATCGGCCTGCTCATCATCCTCGACCTCTTCGGATTCAACACCGCGAGCATCCTGACCGTGCTCGGCGCCGCCGGACTTGCCATCGGCCTCGCCATGAAGGATTCGCTCAGCAACATCGCCGCGGGCATCATGCTCCTGATCCTGCGCCCGTACAAGCTCGGCGACTACATCGACTGCGGCAGCGTCAGCGGCACCATCCAGCAGATGGGACTCTTCTCCACCATCCTGAAGACCCCGGACGGGCTTTTCATCTCCACCCCGAACAGCGTGGTCTTCGGAACGCCGATCAAGAATTATTCGCGGAACCCGACGCGCCGTTCGGACATCACGGTCGGCGTGGCGTATTCGGATTCGCTCCCGGTCGCCCTGCAGGCCATGCAGGAGCTGCTGAACGCCGAGCC
>JAFXUM010000119.1 GCA_017524965.1 Lentisphaeria bacterium
ACGCCGCGCCGCGGGGCAGGGCACGCTGCTGTTCGTCGACGAGATCCACCGTTTCAACCGCGCCCAGCAGGACGGCTTCCTGCCGTTCGTGGAGAACGGCACGGTCACGCTGGTCGGCGCGACCACTGAAAACCCGTCGTTCGAGCTGAACAGCGCTCTGCTTTCCCGGTGCAAGGTCTTCGTGATGAAACCGCTGGACGAGGCGGCGCTGGACAGGATCATGACGCGCGCCGAGGAGCTGTCCGGGATGCCGCTGCCGTTGTCCGAGGAGGCGCGCAGGACGCTGCCCGGACTCGCCGACGGAGACGGGCGCTACCTCATCAACCTCATGGAATCCGTCTACGACCTCGCAGCCGAGGGCGAGCAGATCGACTCCAAACGCCTTTCCCAGCTGGTCCGCCAGCGCGCCCCGGTCTACGACAAGGACCGCGAGGGGCATTACAACCTCATCAGCGCGCTTCACAAATCCCTGCGCGGGTCCGACGTGGACGCCGCGCTGTACTGGGCGGCGCGCATGATCGAGGGCGGCGAGGACCCGCTCTACCTCCTGCGGCGGCTTACGCGGTTCTCCATGGAGGATGTGAGCCTGGCGGACCCGAACGCGCTTCAGGTGGCGGTGTCCTGCTGGGACACCTACGAACGCCTCGGTTCGCCCGAGGGCGACATCGCCATCGCCGAGCTCGTGATCTATCTGGCGACCGCGCCGAAGTCGAACAGCGCATACGTGGCGTGGGGCAGCGCCCTCCGCGCCGCGAAGAAGTATTCCTCGCTCATGCCGCCCGCGCACATTCTGAACGCCCCGACGAAGCTCATGAAGGAGCTCGGCTACGGGCACGGCTACCAGTACGACCAGGATCTCCCCGACGCGTTCTCCGGGCAGAATTATTTCCCCGACGGCATGCCGCGCACGAAACTCTACAATCCGCCGGACCGCGGATTCGAGCGCGAAATACGCAAACGTCTGGATTACTGGGACCGTCTGCGCCGCGAGAAACAGGCGCAGATGAAGCGCGAACACCTGCCCGGCGCCGAACCGGAGCCCCCGCCCGCCCCGGAAGACAAAGAGAGCAAATGACCGGGGGTTCATTATCCACCCGGATAAACTGTTGCAGGAGGGGTGAGGTTATGTCCAGCAAAGAAAAACACATTTTTTTCAGATTGCCGCTTGAAAATATGATGCATCACGTTATATTATACGTTGTGGAGAATAAACCATGATAAAGAGTTTCAAAGACAAAGAAGCGGAAAAGATCTATAACGGCCTGCGGTCGGCAAAGTTGCCCGGAACCATTCAGGAAACCGCCCGCCGTCGCTTCAAATATTTGAACAATGCTGTGGATTTGGAGGATTTGAGGGTGCCGCCGAGCAATCATTTTGAAGCCTTGAGCGGCAGGCCCGGGGTTTACAGCATACGGATTAACAACCAATGGCGCATCACGTTTTCATGGAACGACGGCGCGGAAAACGTCAGAATCGAAGATTACCACTAATCGGAGGAACAGCTATGGCAAACGAAGAAAAATACCTGAAACCGGTACACCCCGGTGAAATTCTGCTTGAAGATTTCATGAAGCCGCTTAACCTCTCGCAAAACAGACTCGCGCGGGAAATCGGTGTGCCGCCGCGCCGAATCAACGAGATCATCCACGGCAAACGCGCCGTGACCGCGGATACCGCCATGCGCTTAAGCCGTTTTTTCGGCACTTCCGCGCAGGTCTGGCTCAATCTGCAGGCGGAATACGAACTGGATTGTGTGATCTACCGGGAGCGCACCGAGGGAAAGCACACGTTCGACTTTATTAAGGTCTTCAAGCCGGTTGCGGCCGCCATGCTGTAACGTCATCCCTTGCGGTCGAGGGCGCGGTAGCCGATCGCCTCGAAGAGGTGTTCGCGGCGGATGTTCTCGGAGCCGGCGAGGTCGGCGATGGTGCGCGCGACGCGGAGGATGCGGTCGTAGGCGCGCGCCGACAACCCGAATTCGTTGATCGCGTGGCGGATCATGGTCTGAAGCTGAGGATCCAGCACGCAGTATCTCGTGAGCTGGGCGGGACCCATCATGGCGTTGCAGCGGATACGGCTGTCGCGTCCGTAGCGGCGCGTCTGGATGTCGCGCGCCGCGATGCACCGTGCGCGGATCACCGCGCTGGATTCCGCCGGACGTGTCGAGACGAGCTCGTCGTCGGACAGCGCCTCCACGTTCACATGCTGGTCAATGCGGTCGAGCAGCGGCCCGGAAATCTTCGCGCGGTACTGCTGGATCTGGAGCGAGCGGCAGGAACAGCGGTGGCGGTGGTCGCCGAGGTGGCCGCAGGGACACGGGTTCATGGCGGCGATGAGGAGGAAGCGGCAGGGGAAGACGAAACTGCCCGCGGCGCGGCTGATGGAGACCTCGCCGTTTTCGAGCGGCTGGCGGAGCACTTCGAGCGTGCTGCGCTTGAATTCGGGGAGTTCGTCGAGGAAGAGCACGCCGTTGTGGGCGAGGCTGATCTCGCCGGGCTGGGGATTGGTGCCGCCGCCGATGAGCCCGACGTCGCTGACCGTGTGATGCGGCGCGCGGAAGGGACGTCTGCGGAGAAGCGGCGTATCGGACGGGAGCAGCCCGAGCACGGAATGGATCTTGCTCGTTTCGAGCGTCTCCTCCTCGGTCATGGGCGGCAGGATGCCGGGCATGCGCTGGGCGAGCATGCTCTTGCCGGAACCGGGCGGCCCGATGAAGATCACGTTGTGTCCGCCCGCGGCGGCGATCTCGAGCGCGCGTTTGGCGGCGGCCTGTCCCTTGACTTCGGAGAAATCCGGGATGTTGTCCCAGTCCGGCTCCAGGAAGACCGCGCCGCCGTTGTTCGAGAGCGGGAGGAGTTCGCCGGAGAGGGCGCGGATGGCGTCCGTGAGGGAGTTGACGGCGTACACGCGGATGTGCGGCAGCACGGTCGCCGCCTCGCGGGCGTTTGCCGCCGGGACGATCAGCGTACGGATGTTCGGCATCTGTTTCGCGAGGAGCGCGGCAGGCAGGACGCCCTTGACCGGGCGGACGGAACTGTCGAGCGCGAGTTCGCCGAGGATCATGGCGTCTTCGAGCGTCTCCTTCGGGAACGCTCCGGCGGCGGATGCGAGCGCCAAAGCGATCGGCAGGTCGAACGCCGTGCCTTCCTTCCGGATGTCGCCGGGCGCGAGGTTCACGAGCGTGAATCCTTCGGGATGCCGCAGTCCGGCGGCGTAAAGCGCGCTGCGGATGCGCTCCTTGCTTTCGCGGACCGCCGCGTCGGGCAGTCCCACGATGGAAACATTGACTCCCTCGCCCGCGCCGGACGCGTGGACTTCGATCTCGACGGCGACCGCGTCGATCCCGACGAGCGTGGCGGAGTATGTTCCCGTGAGCATGATTTACGCCTCTTTCGTTTCGGGCTTGTCAGCTTCGGCGGCTTCCGGCGCTTTCTTCTTCGAGCCCATGATCTTCCGGTGGACCATGATGTAGCCGACGAACAGCACGGCGCATCCGGCGAAGATCCACAGGTAGTGCTCCTGGATGATCTCCTTGCCCTTCTCGATCATTTCGAGGTAGGTCATGTCGCCGACCGAGTGCCCGAACCACACGCCGAGCAGCGTCAGCACCGCCGTCCACAGGCCCGCGCCGAGCGCGGTGAAGAGCGTGAACCGGAAGAGGTTCATGTGGGAGAGTCCGGCGGGGATGGAGATGAGCTGGCGGATGGCGGGGAGCAGGCGGGAGATGAACGTGACGACCTCGCCGTATTCGCGGAAGATCTCCTCCGCGCGGTCCAGCGACTGTTCGGACATCAGGATGAATTTGCCGTATTTCTTCAGCAGCGTGTGGAGCACGGGGCGCCCGAGCCATTTCGAGAGGAAGTAGTTGATGTACGCGCCCGCCATGGACCCGCTCAGTCCGACCGCGATCACGATCGCTACGTCCAGTGCGTGAGACGGCGTCAGCGGATAGCGCCAGATCAGGAATCCGGCGGGAATCATGACGACCTCGCTGGGGAACGGAATGAACGAGCTTTCGATGGTCATGAAGAGGAAGATGAAAAAGAAGAAAAGCAGCGGCGCCGTGTGGGCGAACGATGCGAAGTATTCGATGTGGCTGGCGAGCGTTTCTGTCATGGTGTACCTTTCAGTCGTGGCTATTTTTCGGGTTTTTCGCATCCGCCGGGCGTTTTGTACTGGAATTTTCTGCGGAAGATGCTATACTTTTTAAATGCGGATTTTCCTTCGGGGGAGTCCGCCGGAAAAAACGGTTCCAATTAATGTACCCGCGGAATCCTCATTTTTCCAGTGTTTTTTTCGTTTTTTTGCTGACTTTGGAGAAAAAATGTATCCCATCGCGTTTCACATCGGTAATTTCGCCGTCCACTGGTACGGCATTTTCATCGGCATCGGATTCCTGGCGTCGTTCGGCCTGCTCATGCGCCTGAAATCGTACGCCAAACTCACGTCCGACCAGATCTACAACATCGCCATGATCGCGCTCTTCGCGGGCGTGATCGGCGCGCGCATCTTCTATGTGGTGCAGTTCTGGGACCAGTTCTCCGGGCGCGGCATCTTGGCGATCCTGAACGTGCACGAGGGCGGACTCGTCTTCTATGGCGGGTTCATCCTGGCGTTCACCGCCGAGTGCATCTACGCCAAATGGCCGACCGTGCGGCGTCTGCTCGGCATGAAGGAAAAACAGCCCGCCGACGGCTCCGAACCGCGCAAGGACATCAGCATCCTCGCGCTGCTCGACATCCTCGGGCCCGCCATGGCGCTCGCCCACGCGTTCGGACGCATCAGCTGTTTCATGCAGGGCTGCTGCTTCGGCAAGCCCGCGCCGCAGGGATTCCCGTTCGCCGTATGCTTCCCGCCCGGATCGGGCGCGGCGGCGCGGTATCCCTCGCTCCTGTCGAGCGGGTCCGAACCGGTCTACCCGGTCCAGCTTTTCGAGTCCGCCGGAAACATCCTGATGTGCGTCATCCTGCTCCTGCTGCTGCGGAAACGCAAATATGCCGGGACGATCGGCGGCGTCTACCTGATCCTTTACGGCGTGATGCGCTTTCTGATCGAGTTCATGCGCGGCGACCACACCGATTCCATCCTCGGGCTCACGCCGTCGCAGTTCATCGCGGTCGCGATCGCGATCCCCGGCGGCGTCATCGTCGCCTGCGCGGCGCGTTCGCTCGGACGCAAACAGGAAAAGAAACAAGCCGGGGAGTCCGCCGATGCCTGACGAACCCGGAACCGGAAACGACAGCGGAGTCTACGAGTTCACGCTCGACGAACTCGACGCGGACGAACGCATCGACCAGGTGCTGGCGGCGTACTGCCCCGACCTCTCGCGCACGCATATCCAGAAGCTCATCCGCGACGGCAAACTCACCGTGAACGGCAAAGTCTGCGATGTGCCGCGCCTCAAATTCCCCGCCGGAGCCGTCGCCCGCCTCACCGATTCCCTGCCCTCCGTGCCCGACCGCGCCGAGGGCGAGGACATCCCGCTGGACGTGATCTACGAGGACGACGTGCTGCTGGTCATCAACAAGCCCGCGGGCATGGTGGTGCATCCGGCGGCGGGCAACTGGCACGGGACCGTGGTGAACGCCGTGCTCGGGCGCGAACCCGGGCTCGACGACGAGGATTTCGACGCCATGCGGCCCGGCATCGTGCACCGGCTTGACAAGGACACCAGCGGCGCGCTCATCATCGCGAAGACCCCGAAGGCGCTCCGCAAGCTCGCGAAGTCGTTCGCCGACCGCGACGTGCAGAAGACCTACCTCGCCATCGTGCACGGCTGGCCGTCGCCCGACGTGAACGTGGTGAACGCCCCCATCATGCGCCACCCGGACCACAAGCGCATGGCGATCGCGCGCTCCGGGCAGGGACGCGAAGCGGTCACCACGTGGAAGGTCATCCGCAAGGGCGTCTGGGACGGCCGCAAGGTCGCCGTCATGGAGATGCACCCCCACACCGGCCGCACGCACCAGATCCGCGTCCACCTCTCGTACAAGGACTACCCGATCGTCGGCGACAAGCTCTACAACCGCGGGCGTTCCTCGCCGGCCCCGCGCCAGATGCTCCACGCGCGCAGGATCTCGTTTCCGCACCCCGTGACCGGCGAACGCATGATGGTCGAAGCGCCGATCCCGGACGATTTCCTCGCGATCATTCAGGCGTTCCAGGAAGCATAATACCATGCCGCGTCCCCGTCCGGACAGACATGTGCTGAGGATAGACGACCTCGAAGGTCTCTGCGCCGCCGCGCTCGCGCCGATCCGCAAACGCGACGGCATCTACTACACCCCCCGGCCCGTCGCCGAACGCATCGTGTCCGCCGCGCTGGACGCCTTCCCCGGACTGACCCGCGAAACCGTGCCGAATCTGCGCATTATCGACCCCGCGTGCGGCTGCGGCGCGTTCCTTGCCGCCGCCATGCGCGTCCTTTACGAACGGTTCGGCGTGCTGCCCCGTCCGGAAAACATCTGCGGGATCGAACTCCAGCCGCTCGCCGCCGAGGTCGCCGCGCTGCGTCTCCGCTGGCTGTACCTGACCCTGAACGGGACGCCCGGCGCGCCGCGCATCGTCTGCGCCGACGCCCTGAACAAAAACGTGTTTCCGGCGGGCTCGTTCGACCTCGTACTCGGTAATCCGCCGTTCGTGCCGGTGGACGCGATGTCCGGGGCACGGAAAAAGCGTCTGCGGACGCAATACCGCTTCACGAACGGGCGCTTCAACCTCTTTTCGCTTTTCATCGAACTCGGCGCGAAGCTGGCGCGCGAGGGCGGCGTGTGCGGCTGGCTCGCCCCGGACCGTCTGCTGCTCAATACGCAGGGGGCCGCCATGCGCCGCTGGCTCCTCACCGAACAGCGCCTGGTCTCCGCCTCGTCGCTGCCGCCGGGCCTCTTCGGGAAAGCCGTGGTGGACTCCGCCGCGGTGATCTTCCGGCGCGAACCCATGCCGCCCGACGGATGCGTCCGCATCGACGACGCCGGGGACGTGCCAGCCGCCGACATCCTCGCGTTTCCGGGGTGCCGCATCGTCGCCGGACTCTGCGCCGACGGCGCGTTCCTGCGGACGGTCCGGGCGCACAGTGTCCCGCTCGGCGAGGTCGCCGACGTGCGCGACGGCGTGATCCAGGGCGCGGTCGGCAAAGAGCTGTTCGTGAGCTCGCCGGAACGCGCCGCGAACCCGAAACCGCTCCT
>JAFXUM010000120.1 GCA_017524965.1 Lentisphaeria bacterium
AGAGGTCCACGGGGAGGTACTTCAGGGAGATGCCGCCCAGCACCAGGGTGATGCAGGCGAGCATCGAGATGAAAATCGGCCGTTCGACCGAGAAGTCGGCTAATTTCATTGCGCTTTGTCTCCGGATTCGGCGGGAACGGCCTGCGGCTGATTCTCAGCGGCGGGCTGCTGTTCCGGCTGTTTGTCCTGCGCGGCGGCGGGCTGTGCGGACTGCTTTTCGTTCTTCGCGGCTTCGGCGGCCATGGCTTCCGCCATGTGCAGACGGCTGAGCTGGGAGACCTCGGCTTTTTTGCCGTTTTCGAGCATGTGGTTGCCGACGGTCACGATCAGGTCGTTGTCATTGAACTTGGGAGAAAGGATTTCCACGCGGGTGCGGTCCTCGAGGCCGGTTTTGACCGGGACGAACTCCGCGGTCTGGTCGGCCGAGTCAAGGATGAAGACGCCGCGCTGATCGTTGCGCGTGAGGATGGCGTTCGGCGGGATGGTCTGCGTGTCCCTGTGTTCGGAAAGGACGATGCGCACGCGCACGAACATGCCGGGGCGGAGGCGGAAGTCGAGGTTCGGGATGGAGAGGATGGCGACCACGGTGCGCGTGCTTTCGGCGAGCTCGTTGGAGATCATTTCCACGGTGCCGGCGAACTTGACGCCGGGATAGGCGTCGGTGGTGACCTCGGCCTGCTGTCCGACCTGGAGGAACCGGAAGTCGCGTTCGATGATCGGGATCCTCGCCTTGATGCGGTCGATCTCGATGATCTTCAGGATGGGTTTGCCGGGGGAGACGAGCGAACCTTCGTCGACGTAGCGGTCGCCGACGTGGCGGATGTCGGAGCCGGAGTTCCACTCGGCGAAGATCTTCGTGTCGTCGAGCTTGACCTTGGCGGCGGCGAGACGGGCTTCGCAGTTCTGGATGTTGGCCTCGCTCTGGATGAGCGCGGCTTCCTGGACCTTCATGGCGCTTTCGGCGTTTTCGAACTCGGAATCGCTGGTGGCGTTGCGGTCGTGGAGGAGTTTCAGGCGGTCGTACTGGGACTTGCGGAGCTTGAGCATGGCCTTCACTTCGACGTCCTTCGCCTTCGCGACTTCGAGTTCGGCCTCGGCCTGACGGACGGCCTGATTATAGTTGGAATCGTCAAGCTGGGCGATGAGGTCGCCTTTTTTGATCTTGTCGCCGATGTCGAACTTCAGGGAGACGAGCTTGGCGGAGACTTCCGGGTCGATGTCGAAGGAGCTCCACGCCTGCGTGGTGCCGGAGTAGACGCGTTCGTCCAGCATGGTGACGTGTTCGGCCTTGACGACGTTCACGACGACGGCTTCCTCGGGGCGCTTCTGCGCCTTCCTTTCCTCCTCTTTTACAGATTCCTGATAGCGCTGCCAGGCGAAAACGGCGATGGCCGCGAAACCTGCGATGAGGGCCAGCAGAACAATTTTTTTTCCCATTTTATAGTTTTCTCCAAAAGGTTTGGTTTTATTTTTAATTCGATGTGCGAATTATAAATTAGCACAACTTTTGAAAAAATCAAGCCTATGGGAAAACAATGTTGAATATTATAAAGGAAATTAAAAGAAAAAATGTGGGAGTGCGCCTTGACTTTTTCCCGTCATGGTGCTATTGTTTTTACGAATCGACTAACCCGTTTTGACTGATACAAGGAGAAAAACCGTGGATTCCAGTTCCATTATCGTTACGCCGCAGGCCCGGGATTTCGCAAAGGATATTTCCGTGGCGCCTGCAGCCAATCCCCAGAATGCCCCGAACATCACGCAGAAGGGGCCAGATCCGCAGCCGATCTCGCAGGCCACCGGCGCGCCCGACCTGGCCCCCGGACAGAAGCCCGATCCGAAGAAACAGCCGTCGATCTACGGCGAGATCCCGCAAATCCCGGTGCTGGACGCGGTCGAGGGCATCAAGTTCGACTTCAACCACGGCATCCGCATCCTCTTCCCGCAGAACGGCAAGAACTACCATGTGACGTTCACGGACATCGACACCGGCATCATCCTGTACAGCGCGGACACCGTGCCGGGCGCGTTCATCACCAGCGTGAAGAAGTTCTTCATCCGGTTCCGCCTGATCATCCACGACAAGGGCAACGACAAACCGATCTTCACGCACGACTACGACGCCACGGACAAGGAAGTCATGATCCAGCTCCCGGTCGGCACGATCGGCGACAGCATCGGCTGGTTCAGCTACGTCGAACGCTTCCAGCTGAAGCACAAATGCAAGCTCGTCTGCGTGATGACCCCGTGGATCGCGGATATCTTCAAGAAGCAGTACCCGAACATCACGTTCATCACCACCGAGGAGACCAAGACGCACCGTCCGTACGCCTCCTACTACATGGGCCTCTTCTTCCGCGGCGACGTGGACAACCAGCCGATCGACTTCCGCTACATCGGCCTGCACAGGACGGCGGGCTACATCCTCGGCCTCGAGGATACCTCCGACATCC
Organism: Lentisphaeria bacterium; assembly: GCA_017524965.1. Lineage (GTDB taxonomy): Bacteria > Verrucomicrobiota > Lentisphaeria > Victivallales > UBA1829 > UBA1732. The sequence goes on from JAFXUM010000120.1 coordinate 2,454, forward strand.
CGCCGCGCGTGGACCTCTCCGCCCCGCGCAAGATCAAGGAAAAATACGTCTGCATCGCGGCGCAGTCCAGCTCCCAGGCGAAATACTGGAACAACCCGTTCGGCTGGATCACGCTCGTGCAGTTCCTGAAGGACAACGGCTACCGCGTGCTCTGCATCGACAAGGAGAAGGTGCACGGCATCGGCCTGAACTGGAACTACATCCCCTACGGCTCCGAGGATTTCACCGGCGACATCCCGCTTCAGGAACGCATCAACCTCATCAAGGACGCGGATTTCTTCGTCGGCCTCTCCAGCGGCCTCTCCTGGCTCGCCTGGACCTGCAAGGTGCCCGTCGTCATGATCTCCGGCTTCACGCACCCGACCAACGAGTTCGCGACGCCGTACCGCATCATCAACTATCACACCTGCCATTCCTGCTGGAACGACATGCGCGAGAACTTCGACCATTACGATTTCCTGTGGTGCCCGCGCCACAAGGGGACCGACCGCCATTTCGAGTGCACGCGCCTCATCTCCGCGGAACAGGTCATCAACACCATCAAGAAGATCCCGACGTTCCGTCCCGCCGAGAAACCGAAGGACGACAAGGCCGCCGCCAGCGACAACGCCACGGCGCGCGATCCGAAGGAAGGCAAGCACAAGAAATAACCAAATCGTCCGCGCTTTCCGCGTGCATCCGCAAGGCTTCCTGAGCCGCCGCGAAGTCGGTACTGCCTCAGGATGCTTCGCCTCTCCGGCAAGTCCCGCCCGGGATGACGCCGGAGATTCTTTTTTCAAAACGTCAAGTATAAAGGAAATACCTATGCCTCATATTCTGGAAGCCGCGATGCTGGTCTGCTTCGGCGCCAGCTGGCCGTTCGCCATCATCAAGACCGTCCGCGCGAAGAACCCGGCGGGCAAGAGCTATCTTTTCGCCGCGCTGGTCATCGCCGGATACATCGCCGGATGCACCGCGCGGTTCATGCGCGACGGCGCGGACGGGGTGTTCTTCCTGTACATCTTCGACATGCTGATGGTCGGGACGGACACGGCGCTGTGTCTGCACTACAAACGGCGGAACGAACGCCGGGTGCAATCTTTCTAAATTTTTTTTTCGCAAGCACTTGACAAAGCGGCGGAAAGGGTGTATTGTCTTTTTGTGAAATATCCGTCCGCTGTTTGTTTTCCCATTTTTTTCAGGAGGTCATGCCCCATGCGAGAAAGATCATGCAACGTTTTGTCCTTCCTTTTCCTGCTTGCCGTGTCGTTCGTCCCGGCGGCGTCCGCGCTTGAAGCCGATCCGGAGTTTTTCGCCGCGCAGGACGCCCTGAGTTTGCCCGGCGTGGCCGGAGCTTCTTTCCTCAAGCCGGACGATCCCGTGCCGAAAGGGCGTGCTTCCGGGCTCCTGAATGAAGTTCTGATTCAGAACGAAAAGGACGCGGAGGCCATCCTCGAACGCGTCTTGGCCGCTTATCCCGACTTTGTGTTTCATGCGGAACTGCCGGCGATCCATAAGATCGATCACGATTCCGTGCTGCTGTTCCTCCTGTTCGAAAACCTGAAAGAACAGTTCGAATCCGAGACGGACGCGGCCCGGCGGCAGCGGCTCCTCGCGACGGCGCGGGAATGGGCTCTTCAGGACGATGCGCTCGGGATATTCTGTCTGCTGGACCGATTCCTGCTGGACTGTTCCGGTGCGGATTACGCGACGCTTCCGGCCAGAAAACGACAGCTCGAAAAGGACCTGGCGCGCTGCGAAACGGGCGACAACAGCACCCGTCCGCGGCATGGTCCCGACGTGCAGCCGCGGCAGTGGGTCCACCGCCGGACGAAGTACGCTCTGGAGCACTTCGGCGAGGATGGGGAGGACGTGCGGAAAAAGCTGCGCGATTACGACACCGCTGTCAAGTACAGGAAGAACCACTTTTACACGCTGGTCCCGGACAAGGAGAGGGAACGTGTTTTCTACCGGGTCTCGTCCCTCGACGATGACGCGAAGAACGATCTGGATGTTTCCCTGTTTCCATTGTTCCATCGCTACGAACGCCCGGAGGGCGGCACGGATTCGATCCCGGTGATTCCGAGCCTGAAGGAGATCGAATCCTGGCGCAGGGAGAATCATTTCGAGAAAGACGTGATGACGGAGCTCTTCGCCGGAATCATCCGGGAGCATGTGTCGGCGCGGAAACGCGATTCGTCCGGTTACAGGTCGTACGCGCCGGAAGGATACGAATGCGCGGTGTTCGGCATCCGGGGATATCCTCCGCCCGACGGGGAGTTCCTGGACCTGCTTCGGGATTGCGCCGAGGCGCGCGCACTGAAACTCCCGGTCGTGTTCGACAGTTTCTTCCATGTGTACCCGGACTGGTTCCTGCACGACGGAGACGTCCGGGCGGTGGTCATGAAAACGAGATATGACGAGTTCAAGCCGGAACAATACCTGTTCGACGACCTGAAAAAACAGTTCGAAGCGGAGACGGACGCGGTCCGCAAAGGGAAACTCCTCGACAAGGTCCGGCAGTGGGCGCTTGCGGACGACGGACTGTTTGAAGACTTCTGCGAGCTCGACCGGTTCCTGCTGGACCATTGCGGCGAAGAATACGCCGCGAGCCCGGAACGGAAACTCCGGTTGAAACGCGACCTGGATCGTTACGAAGACATGGGGCGCCGGAACTGGATGTACCGCCGGACGAAATACGCGCTGGAGCATTTCGGCGAGGGTGAGGACGCGCGGAAAACGCTGCGCGACCTGGACACGAATCCGGCGTACAGGACCCGCGCTTACGATGTCGCGCTGGAGGAAAAAGAAGGCAGGCGACAACCGGTCGAACTGCCGGCCGAGCTCACCGGACGTGTTATTGTTAAGCAGGCTTCGAAAGTGCAAGCCGTCATCGCGCCGACGAACGTGATCCTGTGCAGTGTCCCGGAGAACGCGGCGGTCGAACTGGAAACGAAGCGGCTGTATCAGCGGGCGGACAGGCCGTCCGAACCGATCCGCGTTCAGGAGGGGGACCGGACCCGGCTTATCCCGGCGGAATGGAAGGACGACGTCACGGAGATACCGGGAAAAGTCCGGCTGAAGATCTCGCCGCTCCGCAGCTCGAAATACGCATTGGAAACAACGATTGAATCGGGCTACGTAAGAGCCGGCAACAGCCAGCGCCCGTCCTCCTGGAGCTTCGGCCGCGCGGTCGAAACGCCGTTCGATTTTTCGTGGAATTATTCGCCGGGGAAACAAATGTCCCTGTATGCGTCCTATTTCAATGCGGCGATCTCGATTCTGATGCAGGACGAGGATCTGAAAAGACCGCTTCCGCAGTCGGAGCTGGAACCGGCGTTTTCGTTCATGACGGAATTGTTCCACGGCTATGAGAAACAGCCGGACGTGAAACAGGTCGATTATTTCGACCTGAAACCCGAAGCGGTGAAGCTCGCGGCGGACCAGACGGGGACGGTGTTCAAGATCGACTGCCCGTACAGGGAAGCGTACCGGGACCTGAAGAACGAACTCTATGTGCTGGCGGTCTCGGACAAGGGGGAACTCTCCGTGGAAAAGGCTTATTACCATTTCGGCGGGCGGGATTCCGTTCCGGAGAGCTTCACGCTGACGAACTTCAAAAGAGACACGATCGAGGGAAAAACGTTCTTCTATCATGTCGCCGATTCGGGCGAAGCAACGGCGTATCCCGCGCTGGCGGACATCCCGGACACCGTGTTCCTGACGCTCCCGGAAGGCGAAACGTCCGCGGAAGTGACCTTCTATTTCATCTCCAAAGACGGCTCGGAATATGCCGCGCAGAAAGTCGAACTGGCCGTCCCCGAAGGCGCGGAGCCGCGGACGATCGCGTCCGAGCCCACGATTTACGATATTCAGGGGGAGATTCACGGGACCGTCGGGAAAGCGCTCGACAAGGTCAGAATGGACGTCGAGTTCATCGACGCGTCCGATCCCGAACGGGGTGCGACCGACAGGGAAACCGCGACGTTCGATTCGGCGTTCCGCCTCGTGCAGTTCGGCTATCCGGAAACGCAGCTCAAACTGACGTTTTCCCGTGACGGATACGTTTCCTCAAACCTGCTCGTTACGCCCGAGGAGCTGCACGCCGAACTCTTCGACCGCGACACGGCCCCCGCCGACCGGGAGATCGTGCTGAAGAAGAAGTTCAGTCGTACCCTGGTGAATCTCCCGGCGGACATGATCCATATCTCCGGCGAGCTCAAATACGACCCGGCGAACAACACGCGGATCGTGTGCGATCTTTCGGAGGTCGAACAGGGCAGAGTCCAGCTGAAGACGACCGACCTGGAAACGCCGCCCGGAAGCAGGTGGCTGGAAGTACGGCTCGAGTTCAACGAGCTCGGTCCTGATCCTACCCTGTATCCGCCCAGATTACTTCCCGTTTTTATTCCGTCTCGATCCATCGTCAGTTACCGTTCCGGGGACGAGGAGGACGGGCTCACCTGGATGTCGACACGGGGCGATCCGGCGTATACCTTCGGGAATTTCTCTGATTACGGCAGGATCGCGAAGGAGGACACGTATTCCGACTACGACGGCGGTCCCCGGAAAAAGAGCTATCAGGAGAACGAGTTCAAAATCCCTGTGTACCCGCAAAAACCGTATCATCAGGAACTGATGGATCGGGCGGCCGGAAAGATCCCGAAGGACGAACCGGGGACACGGACGGCCGGGATAGAGTTCGAACACGAGAAAAAGGAAGAATTCCGGTTCCTGAAATGCGGAAAGCATTACGGAAAGTTCGCGGTCGGGCATCCCAGACTGGTCTTTAACCCGGCGGACCCGAAACTGACCGAGGTGACCATCGATATCGATCTATACATCAACAAGGCGGAACACGACCGGAACCTGACCGTCCGCTGAAAACCAAT
>JAFXUM010000121.1 GCA_017524965.1 Lentisphaeria bacterium
CATGATCGGAGCACGCCTCGGCGTCATCACTGCCGAGATCGCGGACAACAAGCTTCTGATCAACGGCGAAATTCTCGCCGACAACGAGGACGCGAAAAACATCATCGCCCAGGGGAAGGCCGGTGGCAACTGGCAGCTCTCCATCGGCGCGGATGTCCAGGCTCGCGAGCTCGTCAAAGAAACCCGCGAGGTGAACGGGCAGATGATCGAAGCTCCGTTCTACCTCGTCTCGAAATCAGTCCTACGTGAGGTCAGCGTCGTCGCGGTCGGAGCAGACGCAGCGACCGAAATGCACATTGCTGCCAAATTTAACCTTAACAACGAAGGAGAAGAAACCATGGCAGAAAAAACCAACGCCGACGTGACCGCTTCCGCTCCCGTCGACACCACCACCGTCGTGCCTGACATCCAGGCCGAAAGAGCCGCGGCCATCCAGGCCGAACGTTCCCGCGTCGCGGAGATCCGCAAAATCTGCGCCGGAGAATTCGCCGACATCGAAGCCGAGGCCATCGAGAATGGTCTTGAAGCCGATGCCGTCCGCGAAAAAGTGCTGACCGCCCTCCGCGCCAAACAGCCCAAAGCCGATGTGAACATCATCGTCCCGAGCGAGGACTTCAATCAGAAGACCCTCGAAGCCGCGTTCGCTCTGCGTGCCGGCCTCTCCGAAGATGCTGTCACGAAAGCCTACGGCGAACAGACCATCGAGGCCGCCTACGCCTCCCGCGACATCTCCCTGTCCGGTCTGATGACCGAATGCCTCCGTCTCGAAGGCAAGAATGTCGGCCGCTCGTTCAACAACGAGACCATTCAGGCCGCGTTCAGCACGGTTTCCCTGCCGGAAATCCTGAACAACGTCGCGAACAAGAAACTGCGCGCCGCGTTCCAGGCACAGCCGGTCATCGCCACGAAGCTTTGCTCCACTGGCGATCTGAACGACTTCAAGGAAAACCAGCGCCTCCGCATGACCGATGTCGGCGATCTCGTCCCGGTCGCTCCGAACGGCGAAATCAAGGACGGCGGTCTCACCGAAGAAAAGGCTGTCAACCAGCTCGACACCTACGCGAAGAAGTTCGTGCTGACCCGTCAGATGATCATCAACGACGATCTCGGCGCGTTCATGAAAGTCCCGGTCGCCATGGGTAACCGCGCGGCCCGCCTCATCGATCAGCTGTTCTTCAAGCGCCTCCTGGCGAATCCCACGCAGTCCGACGGCAATGCTCTGTTCCACGCGACGCACGGCAACCTGCTCACCGGCTCCACGTCCGCTCTGTCCAAGGACAGCCTGCAGTCCGCAATCGGTCTCTTCCTCGATCAGGTCGAAGCCGACAATCAGCCGATCAGCATCGAGCCCCGTTTCCTGCTCGTCCCGACTGCCCTCAAGTTCCTCGCCCTCGAGCTCGTCCGTGGCGCGTCCCTCATCGCCACCGGCAGCGACAACCTGCTCCGTCCGGCTCTGAATGCTCTGGCCGACGAAAACCTGCAGGTCATCAGCTCTCCGTACCTCGCGAACACCGCCTACGCCGGCGCTTCTTCCACCGCGTGGTATCTGTTCGGCGATCCCGCCCAGGCCGACACCTTCGAGATCGGCTACCTCAAGGGCAAGCGCACTCCGACCGTGGAACGCGGCGAGACCGACTTCAACACGCTCGGCATGTGGTTCCGCGTGTACTTCGACCTCGGCATCCGTGAACAGGATCATCGCGGCATGGTCAAATCCAACGGCGCGGCCTAACTCAAACTTTCAGCATAGGAGAATACACTATGGGCCTCAATGCAAAATACATCCAGTCCGCGGATACCGTGGACTACACTCCCACCTCCGCCGTGGCAGCCGGTTCGGTTGTCATTCAGTCCGGACTGGTCGGCGTTGCCAACCTCGACATCCCCGCGAACACTCTCGGCGCTCTGGCCGTCTCCGGTCAGTTCGACCTGAAGAAGACGACCGTCGCCATCGACGCCGGTGCGAAGGTCTACTGGAACACCTCCAGCGGCTACGCGACGACCACCAGCGCGGGCGGCGTCTATGTCGGCATCGCTGTCGAGAATGTCACCTCCGCCGGCGCAACCGTGCGAGTTCTGCTCAACAAGTAAACTCCCAGGGCCGGCATGAACCTCTTCGAACAGGCTTCTGAACTGCTCGCTTCCGTCCGGAAGAATTACACCGCGGTCGACGTGGCGTATCTTCCGGTCGGGAGTTCGGAGAGTTTTTCCGTGTCGGCGACGCCCGGATCGACAACGTTCCGATATGAGGACGTTTCCGGCCTCACCGTCCGCGAGAGAGTCGCCGACTTTCTGATCCTCGCGTCCGATCTCGGACGCGTTCCGCAGAAAGGCGATGAAATCTTCTATGCGGGCGGCACCTATGAAGTCCTCGCTCCGAACGACGAACCTGTCTGGCGCTGGACCTCTCCCGTCCAGGACACCTACCG
>JAFXUM010000122.1 GCA_017524965.1 Lentisphaeria bacterium
CGGTCGGCAGCGTGAAGATCCATCCTGCGGGAGCCTTTCCCGATTCGTTCAGCTTTTTGCAGAACTCCATCACTTCATCCCACAGAACCTTTTCCACGGGCAGATCGTCCCCTTTGAAACCGGACGGGTTCGCCTCCATCAGCGCGTCCCACTGCGCCTGCGTCACCTCGTACTGCCCGATGTAGTAATCCTTCTTGAAGCTCACGAAGTGCGGAGTGGCTTTTGAATTGTAGCCCTCGCCCATGCGGAACCGCGCGCCCGCCGCGGACACTTTCTTCATCGTGAGCGGAACGCCGTCCGCGAGCTCGACGGTCACGGTCTCCGGGACGGTTTCTCCGTCGGCGGCATCATGGACGGGCTGTTTCTCCGTCGGCGCAGGCTTCTCCCGGACCGGGACCAGCGCCAGCCGGAATCCGAAGTTGATGTACTGTTTCCGCGGGGGTTCGGCGATCCGGGCGGACACCTCGCAATAATCCAGCTTGGCGCCCCAGCAGCCGCCGCGCGCCACGCGTTTGTCGCCGTCCGTGACGGGCTTGCTGCCGTCGCTATGCTCGGAAATGTCTTCCCGGTACGCGTCGGCGCACCACTCCATGATATTCCCGCTCATGTCGTACAGCCAGAGTTCGTTCGGCGCTTTCTGCCCCACGACCTGCACCCCGTATTGGGTGTTCCTGTCATACCACGCCACGTCGTCGGGCTTGTCGCTTCCGCTGTACTTGTACCCCTTGCTCAGCTTTCCGCCCTTCGCGGCATATTCCCATTGCGCCTCGGTCGGCAACGCGAATTCGTACCCGTCGGGCGCTTTCACCGTTTCGTTCAGCAGCCTGCAGAATTCCTGCACGTCGTCCCAGGACACATGCCCGACCGGACGGACGTCCCTGAGATATTCTCTCTCCGTGCCCATGATCTCCTGCCACTGCGCCCGCGTGACCTCATATCTGCCGATCCAGTACGGAGCGGAGATCGCGACCTCGTGTTTCCGGTCGCCTTCGCCCATTTGGAACTTGCCCGGCTCGACCCGGACCATATCCAGGCGGGCGTTCGGCCCCAGCTTGAAACGGGCGGTCTCGATCGCATATTTCCCGGGGACGAGCGCGACGCGGAACCCGATGGTGTCCTTTTTGTCCGACGGGGGAGCGGCGTTCCGGTTCTTGATCTGGCAGTCGTCGGAAATGCTGTTCCAGCAGCCGCCGCGATACGAACGCGGCGCATCGCTGCCGTCGTCGTCCCGCACGAACTCCGCCCGCAGGTCCTGAACGTCGCCCGTCCCGTCGTCCAGGCACCATTCGAAGACGTTTCCGGTCATATCGCAGATGCCGAGCTCGTTCGGCGCTTTCTGTCCCGCGGGATGCGTCGTGCAGTTGTTCTTTTCCTGTTCCTCCCGCCTGTCACGCAGCGCCCGTTCCCGCAGCGGCTTGTCGCCCGAATTCTCATAATACCACGCCGCGTCTTCCAGACTGAAACGCGCGCCGCTGTATTTGGCATCGGAACCCAATCGTTTCTTCCCGCCTCGCGCCGCGTACTCCCACTGGATCTCCGTCGGCAGGGAGAACCGGTACCCTTCGGGGGCTTTTCCGCTTTCGTTCAGCTTCGCGCAGAATTTCATGGCGTCATGCCAGCCGACCTGCTCGACCGGGAGTTTGTCGCCCTTGAACCGCGACGGTTCCGTCCCCATCACGGCCTTCCACTGTTCCTGCGTCACCTCGTATTGCCCGAGGTAATAATCTTCCGTCAGGATATCCGGGGAAAGCCGCCCGGCTTCGACCTTTGCGAGCGCCAATGTGACCTTGTCGTTTAGCGGGATCCGCAGCAGCCCTTCCGGCTCGGCAAAAAGCTGTGCCGCCCGTTTTTCGGCGGCCTCCTTGATCTTGGCGACTTCTTCTGGCGGACGGATCGTATAGCTCGCCAGACTTTTTGCGCCGGGTTCGATATTGAGTCTCAGTTCGAGTTCGAAACGGTACCGTTCCACTTCGATTTCCCGCTGCTGGTTTCTGCGCGTGTCCACCATCGGATAAGACATCATGAGTTTTCCGTAGTGGCCGCCGATCTTCACATAGGCGTAGATCACTTTGCTGCCTCTGCCGTTCGCCGTTTCCTTTTTGTAGGGGAACACGATCTCCTTCGCCGAATACGGACCGTCCGGGGCTTCCGGGTATTCCCATCTGAAATCGTAATCCCCGTACTTGACGTAATCCTTGTCCTTCGGGTCCGCGATCCGGTCCGGCACGAGGAAGCCGTCGCCGGGATCGTCGGAATGAAGCCGCAGGATGAATTCCGCGGGGGCGCGGATGCCGGAGTCGGCGGGACCGAGCGTGACTTCGCCGGGCACGATCTCGCCCTTTTCGTCGCGTTTCAGGTCGAACTCCAGCCAGCGCTTCGCGTCCGGGGTCTCCTTCAGCGGGAGACTTTTCAGACTGATGGAGTCGTTGCGCGTGATCTTCGAGAGGTCGCAGACGGTCCGGGCGTTGTCGGCGGGGATAAATGACATGCGCCCGGAGCATCCTTTCAGCACGGCGGGCGGCGGCAGTTTCTTCATGACGACATGGAGATCCTTTTTGATCAGACTGTCGCCGTCGTCCTTCTCCTCGAACGGGAAAACTTTTGCGGAATACCGGAGCGTCCGGGGCGCATAGCCGTCCTTGCGGAAATCGACCTCGACGCTGAGGTATCCTTTCTCCCTGAAACTGAATTCGGGGCCGACGGTCGTGTCGAGTCTTTTGCTTTCCGAATTGCTTGCGTCCGTGAGGATGAATGCCTTCGGGCGTTCATACTCCACGTTTGCGGAGACGTCGCTCAGGGGGTTCCCCTTGTCGTCCGTGATCTTCCCCTCGATGAGGATATCCAGCGCTTCCATCCGGTCCTCGCTCGCCTTCATCATCTCCATGAACGCCCGCGCGGCAAGCTCCTCGCGTTCCGCCGGAGTCAGCTCCTTTCCCGCTTCCGCCTGTCTCAGCAGCTCCAGGGCGGACGGATTCCCCGGGCTTCCGGCGGTCCCGGCGACGTCCTGCGCGAAGGCGGCGGACACCGCCGCGAATATGGCGAACACGAACAGAAAAGCTTGATGCTGTCTCATGGATTCTCTCTCCTTGGTTCAAGGCGGTTTCGGATTCCGGCGCCGCGAGTCCGGCGCTTGTTTTTCACCTATACTTTACCACACAAAAACGAAAAGTCAAATGATTTTTGTAAGCTTTTATGATTTTTATTTCATTTTTTTCATGGTTTCCGGGATCTGCCGCACTGGCGAACCGTGCCCGGTCGTTCAAAGAAGAGGAAAACCTGCCGGGAAATGATGCTCCGGCGCCTTCGATCCCGGTGTTTTCCGAGGGACGCGGAAACACGATCACGCGGCGCATGTCGAACGAACGCGGCAAACTCGTCTTTTTCGCGCAAAAGACGACCGGTTCGCTTGACTTTTCCGGAAAACGGTGTAAATTATAGGGTTAGTGAACGCAAACTAATCTCTGCAAAAAAAACGAAACGGAGTCCGCCCCGCCCTGCCCCGGGCGCGCGGAAACGGAAGGATGGTGCGGCATGGAGCTGACGAAACGGCAGAACGAGATCATCGACGCGGCGGTCCGGCTGATCGCCCGGCGCGGCATTCAGGAGCTCACGATCAAGAACCTCGCCGCGGAGATCGGCGTGACGGAGCCCGCGCTGTACCGGCACTTCGCGAACAAGGCGGAGATCGTCCGCACGATGATCGCGCGGTTCGACGAGGGATCCCCCGCCGCGAACAGCCGGAAGAAGGGCTTCAACGCGATCCGGGCGTTCTTCGAGGCACGCGTGGAGCAGCTGCTGGCGGAACCCGCCCTCGCGAACGTCATGTTCTGCGAGGAGTATTTCATCAGCGACCCGGAGTTCTCGGAGCAGATGACCGCCATGATGCACCGTCACAAGGCGTGGATGGAGGCGCGCCTCGCCGAGGGAGTCGCGTCCGGCAGGATCCGGTCCGGCATCCCGTCCGTCACGCTCTTCCGCCTCATCGTCGGCCCCGTGCGGATGCTCTTCAAGCAGTGGGGCATGAGCGGGATGAAGTTCGACCTGCGCGCGGAATCCGGCAGGCTGCTGGACGCGCTCGAACTCCTGCTGAAACCGTGAAGACCGCCGCGCACGACACAGACCGGAAAACGTCAGAAAGGAGCCATACCATGAATGACAAAGATTTCCGCATCGCCGTATTCGACACGAAGCCGTACGACCGCTTCTTCTTCGAGGAGGAAAACAAAAAGTACGGGTTCGACATCACGTATTTCGAGGCGAAACTCCGTCCGCGCACCGCGAACCTCACGGCGGGATTCGACGCCGTCTGCGCGTTCGTGAACGACGAGCTGGACGAGCAGGTGATGGAACAGCTTCACAAAAACGGCGTGAAGCTCGTCGCCATGCGCTGCGCCGGGTACAACAATGTGAATTTGCAGGCCGCCTACAGGTTCGGGATCCAGGTCGTCCGCGTGCCGCAGTATTCGCCCTACGCCGTCGCCGAATACGCGCTCGCGCTGCTCATGACGCTGAACCGGAAGGTCCACCGGGCGTACAACCGCGTCCGCGAGGGCAATTTCTCCATCAGCGGCCTCATGGGATTCGACCTGCGCGGCAAGACGATCGGCGTGATCGGCACGGGCAAGATCGGACGCACGTTCATCGGGCTGCTCCGCGGCTTCGGGATGCGCGTGCTGGCGTACGACCCGTACCCGAACCCCGAGCACGCGCGCGAACTGAATTTCGAGTACGTCTCGCTCGAAACGCTCTTCCGCGAGAGCGACATCATCTCGCTCCACTGCCCGCTCACGCCGGAGAACCACCACATGATCAACGACGAAACAATCGCCATGATGAAGAAGGGCATCGTGCTCATCAACACCAGCCGCGGACGCCTCATCCACAGCGCCGCGCTCGTGAACGGCCTGAAGAGCGGGCGGATCGGCGCCGCCGGGCTCGACGTCTACGAGGAGGAGACCGACTATTTCTTCGAGGACCGGTCCGACCGCGCCGTGCTCGACGACATCCTCGCCCGCCTCATGACGTTCCCGAACGTGATCGTGTCCTCGCACCAGGCGTTCTTCACGGCCGAGGCGGAACGCAACATCGCCGGGACCACGATGAAGAGCTTCGGCGATTTCGCCGCCGGACGCACGCTGGAGGATTCGATCTGCCTCCATTGCGACGGGCAGAAACAGTGCCCCGGCAGGAAACCGGGCGACCCCTGCCCCGTTCATCCGAGATAAGAATCAAAAAAAACAGTAATTCAGTTATTCACAAAATATCAAAAAATTCATGCCGGGCGCTATTCAAAACAGCCGTCCCGGCTTTTTCATTTGCACGAAACCTTTTTCTTCCTGAAAATAGACAGATGATTGTCCCTTTGTCTTTATTTTTGCATTATAATTAGATTTACTTGCTTTTCAGCCTTTTTTGAGCTATATTATCTCCAATACGGCATCTGACAAATAACAGAAAAAGGAACGCGATGACATACCCGGAATACAAACCTTGCAAAACGGAAGCATCGTCCTTCATATGTCTTTCCTTTTCTGATTCTTTGCCCTTTTTCCAACCTCAAGTTGAAGAGCAAAGCAAATTGCTTTCAGGCCACCTTCGCCTCATGCTCCGGCGGCCTGCGATTCATGCGATTCGACTTTCATTCCCCACGTAAAACGGCAATCCGTTTTTTCCCCATGCACCGACGTCCATGACCGTTTTCGGCCATCGAACCCATCATAATCATTGCCAGGACAGCAAATAAATGAGCGAGAAACCACAAACACAGGAAGAACGCGATCAGGAGCAGGAAATGCTTCAGGAACGCAAAGCCCGCCGCATGGAAATGATGCACGCGAACCTCAACTACGGCAATATGAGAGGGATCGGGGGGATCATCATCTGGGGGATCATCGTCGCCATCATTTTCGGGCTGATGTATTTTCTCTCTCTGAGCTGAGTCCGCAGGCGGGCACGCACGTCCCGCCGCAAAAACGAATCCACTTTCCCAACAAGACAGGCAACCATGAATCCCCCGCCGGACATCGAAACCACGGCAAAAGACGCGTGGCATAAACTCTTCCTCATTTCCGACATCCTGAGAAATACGTCATATCAGGCCGCCGATCAGGAATTTCACTTCAATTTCGCGCAGTTCCCGGTCATCCAGTTTTTCTTCGAGTGTCCGGACGCCGCGCCGGCGATGAAGGACCTGATCGCCGTTTCCGGGCTGTCTTCCGGCGCGCTCTCCCAGGCCGTGGATTCCCTGGTCCTCTCCGGGTATGTGGAACGCGTCCGCTCCAAGACGGATCTTCGTTCGTATCTGGTCCATGCGACGGCGAAACTGAAAGCGCTCCGTGCGAAATCCGTCGGCGGCTTCGACGATGCGCTGCGTGCGTTCCGTCTGTCCGCCGGACTCACACCCGAAGAGATCTCCGCGGCGGACGAAATTCTGCTGCGTCTGGCGGAAAGCCGGACCGGCGGCGAGCTCACCGTCCTGAAAGAGGCTTCCGGCCTTGAAACGCCCGGCCTGATCTCCTGCGGAAAACGGGATCTAACCGGAACGCCCGTGTGGATGCTTCTTCTTCACTTCACCACGAATCTGAGGATGCCGGTCCTGATGTATCACTACGGAAAACGGAAGCGGACGACGCTCAATAAGCTGCGATTCATGAACTACCTGTTCTTCCTCTCCGCGCACAAAAAGCCCGCCCCGCCGATCAAGGGCTTTGCGCTGAGATTTCACTGCCCGACCGGGATCGCGTCGCAGACGCTGGATTCCCTGCGCCGGGACGGGATGGTACGGTTCGTCTCCAGGTCCGGCGACCGCAAAAGCGCCCGCGTTCATCTCTCGAAACAGGGGCTTCTGCTGCGGGAACGGACTTCGGCGTCGTATACCGGGTTCATGCGGAATTTCTTCAGCGGGATTGATGCGGAAAAGACGGCCGTTTTCCTGCGCGTCCTGGACATGGCGCTGGAGTTTCTCCGGACGGACGGAAAACGGTTCCTCGTTCCGGACGAAAAGCCGGAATCGTTCTGCTGAACTCTTTTTATGCGGATACGAAGAATGTCCGCGGATAATCAGGCTCAATAATCGCCGCCGTTGCGGAAGAAGCCTTTTTCCTTCATCTTCCGGCGGAGGTCCTCCAGCACGGCCTCGAACGCCGCGCGCTGTTCGTCCTCGTTCATGCGCGGGATCAGGTCGTCCTGCGACTGGAGACGGCTTGCGAGCTCGTCCGGGAGGTCCTGCAGGAAGCGAGACGGCTTGTGCAGTTCGTATTCGCCGTATTTGAAGCGCTTGCGTGCGAGCGTAAGGATGAGCTGTTCGCGGGCGCGCGTGATCGCCACGTAGCACAGACGGCGTTCTTCCTCGACCCCGCGCGACGACTCCTCCATGGCGCGTTCGTGGGGGAACAGCCCCTCCTCCATGCCGATCACGAAGACGATGGGGAATTCCAGGCCCTTCGCGGCGTGGACGGTGGAGAAGACCGGCGCGTTGCGGTTGTCCCCGTCGTCGTTCTTCGTGCGGTCGGAATCGTCCATGAGGGAGAATTTTTCGAGCAGGTCGCCGAGCGTGAGGGGATCGCTTCCGGGCGGCTGGTTGTATTCGAGCTGGGAGATGGAATTGATGAATTCCAGCACGTTTTCCTGACGGTTCTTCGCCTCGTCCGAGTCACGGTAGATTTTCAGGAATCCGTTCAGATAGCCGACGTCGTCGAGGTAGTCCGTGACCTTTTCCGCGAGGCCGCCGGGCGTGGAGAAGGCGTCGCGCGCCTTGCGGACCGCCGACACCAGATTCGCCGCCGAGTTCGCGGCGGACTTCGTGACGGATTCGGAGAACGCGGATTCGGAAAGGAGTTCCTGCATCGGCGAGGAGACCGCCTTCCGCAGATCGCGCAGACGCATGACAGCCTTGTCGCCGATCCCGCGCGGAGGCACGCCGATCACGCGCAGCAGGCTCTGATCGTCGCGCCTGTTCAGCACGAGTTTCAGGTACGCCACGGCGTCCTTGATCTCCTTGCGCTGGAAGAATTCCTGGCCGCCGATGATCCGGGGGCGGATATTGTGCGCGTGGAAGGTCTGTTCGAGCGTGCGCGAGAGGTAGTTCGAGCGGTACAGCACCGCGAAATCCCGGTAGCAGTAGTCCGGATTGGCGGCGATGATGTGCTCCATCATGTTGTAGACGAATTCCGCCTCGGCGTCGCCGTCCTCCAGCTGCGCGAGCCTGATCTCCTCGCCGTCGCCTTTGGTCGACCACAGGCTCTTGTCGAACCGCGCGCCGTTGTGGGAGATGACGCTGTTCGCGGCGCGGAGGATGTTGTTGGTGGAACGGTAGTTCTGTTCAAGCTTGATCTCGCGGGCGCCGGGGAAATAGGTCGGGAAATTCAGGATGTTTCCGACGTCGGCGCCGCGCCACGCGTAGATGCTCTGGTCGTCGTCGCCGACCACGCAGATGTTCTGCCGGAACTGCGTGAGATACTGGAGCAGTTTGAGCTGGGCGGCGTTGGTGTCCTGATACTCGTCGACCAGCAGATAGCGGTATCTGTCCTGATAACGCGCCAGGCACTCCGGCTGCTCCTTGAATATTTTCAGCACAAGGAGAAGCAGGTCGTCGAAATCCAGCGCGTTCTGAAGCTCCAGAATCTGCTGGTAGCGTTCGTAGACCGCCAGATACGCATCGTTGCCGCCCGCGGTCACGTCGGCGGGGAACTCCATCCGGTTCTTGCAGCGGCCGATGAACGCCGCGACTTCTTTCGCCGGAATCTCGTCCCTGCCGAATCCGAGCTCGGCGGACGCCTGCTTGATGATGCCCGTCTGGTCGCTTTCATCGAGGATGCTGTAGTTCGAATTGTAGTTGCCCGCGAACGCGATGTCCCGCCGCAGAATGCGCGCGCAGAACGAGTGGAATGTGCCGAGCGTGACCTTGTCGGCGGCCGTGCCGGGCACCATCGCCGCCACGCGTTCGCGCATCTCCGCCGCGGCTTTGTTCGTGAAGGTCATGCCCGCGATCTGTTCCGGCGGAATGCCCTCCTCGATCATGTGCGCGATGCGGGACGTGATGACGCGCGTTTTGCCCGTGCCCGCGCCGGCAAGCACAAGGAGCGGTCCCTCGATCTGAAGGACCGCTTCCCTCTGTTCCGGGTTCAGGCCGGACAGACAATCGCGCATGACGGGCACGGACGGGATTCCTTTCGGATGATCACGCGTCCTGCGCCGCGAGCTGGAACGTGAGGCCGTCCCAGACGGCGGACGCCGCGGTCACGGCGTTTTCGAATTCGGCGAACCGGCCTCCGCCGATCACGTAGGAGCAGATCGCCGGAGCGTCGGCCGCGTCGAACTTGTCGTCGACGTTGTCGCCGCACGGATGGTCGAGCGTGTAGGTGGAGACGAAACGGAGTTCGCCGGGGACGCAGGGGTATTCGCGGACCAGGATGGCGTCGCAGCGGACGATGCCGAGCACGAGCTTGCCGGCCTTGGCGTCGACGGCCGCCGCCACGCGGGGCGTGTTCAGCTGGTCTTTTTCATAGTCCATCGCGAGCAGGCAGGACGCGAACGCGTCGCGGAGCGGCACGCCCATGGCGATCTTCTCGATGATCGGGTCGGTCTGGGAACCGTTCGTGGCGAGGGCGACCGCGCCGGAGAGGCGGATGCAGTTGTAGGCGATGTAGGGGTTCTTCGCCAGGTCGCTTTCGAAGCCCGCGCGCGGCAGGATGGCGATCTTGCCGGTAATGAGCTTGGCGCTGCGGTTCGGGAAGGAACGGGAGGAGACGCGGTAGGCCGCGCAGGGTTTGCCGTCGCGGGTCATGCCGGCGCAGACGATTCGTCCGAGATACATGGTCGTGGTCCTTTCAGACTTTCAAAAAGTTATCAAAAAGTTTTGGGAAATGCGTGAGGCGGAAACGTACTCAGTTCTGGCGCGGCTTGAGCTGCGGGAAGAGCACGACGTCGCGGATGGATTCCGTGCCGGTCAGGAGCATCACGAGACGGTCCACGCCGATGCCCATGCCGCCCGCCGGAGGCATGCCGTACTCGAGCGCGGTGAGGAAGTCCTCGTCGACCGCCTGCGCCGGGTCCTTGCCGGACAGCGTGACCTGTTCCATGAAGCGCTTGCGCTGGTCGATCGGGTCGTTGAGCTCGGAATAGCCGGGGGAGATTTCCTGTCCGTTGATCTCGAGTTCGTACACGTCCACGCTTCCGGGGTCGTCGGCGCACTTTTTGGCGAGCGGGACGAGTTCGGCGGGGAGACGCGTCACGAAGGTCGGCTGGATGAGCGTGTGCTCGATCAGCTTTTCGTAGATTTCGTGCGTGATCTCGAGGTCGGTCCAGTCGGGCATCACCTGCGCGCCGAGTTCCTTCGCGAGCTTGTACTTCTCCTCGCGCGGAAGCTCGAACCAGTCTTGACGGCCCGTGCGCTCGCGAACGAGGTCTCGGTACGGAGCGCGGCGCCACGGACGCTCGAGGTTGATGACCTTGTCGCCGGGGAGCTTGATCTGGAGCGTGCCGAACACCTTCTGCGCGATGGTCGTGACCATGCTCTCGATGAGTTCCATCATGGTCTCGCAGTTGCCGAACGCCTGGTAGATCTCGATCATGGTGAATTCGGGGTTGTGACGGCGGTCGATGCCTTCGTTGCGGAAGTTGCGGTTCAGCTCGTACACCTTCTCGAATCCGCCGACCAGGAGGCGCTTCAGGTAGAGTTCCGGCGCGATGCGCATGTACATGTCGCAGTCCAGCGCGTTGTAGTGCGTCTTGAACGGCGTGGCGGCGGCGCCGCCGGGGATGTACTGGAGCATCGGGGTCTCGACCTCCAGGAATCCGCGCGATTCGAGGAAATTGCGGATTTCGCGGATGATCTGAATGCGTTTGAAGAAGAGGGAACGGCTTTCGTCGTTCATGATGAGGTCGAGGTAGCGCTGACGGTAGCGCTGTTCCATGTCGGTCAGGCCGTGGAATTTCTCCGGCAGCGGACGCAGCGACTTCGACAGCATCGTGTAGGACTGCATCTTCAGCGTGATCTCGCCGGTCTTCGTCACGAACATGTGGCCGGTCGCGGCGATCAGGTCGCCCGGATCAAGGCGTTTGAAGCGCTTGTATTCCTCCTCGCCGAGCATGTCGCGCTGGGCGTACAGTTGGAGACTGCCGTGCTGGTCCTTGATGTGCAGGAACGTCGCCTTGCCCATCACGCGGAACGTCATGATGCGGCCCGCGACGGTCACGAGTTCGGTGCTCTCCACGTCCGGCACGTATTTCGCGCGCGCTTCGGTCGTCGGGATGATGTTGTCCACGAAGACGCCGTACGGGGCGATGCCCGCGGCACGGAGTTCTTCGGCTTTCGCCTTGCGCTGGGAGAAAATATCGTCGAGCTGTTTCTGCTCGGCTTCTGCGGAGATGATTTCGTCGGACATGGTCGTTTCCTTCGTCAAAAAAAGTGATTGTGCGGAAAATATAATATACACCTTGAACCCTGTTTTTTCAAGGAAAAAACATGCCCTGAAGCCCCCCCCTTCCGGCAACCGCTTCCCGTCCGTTTCGTCACGGACGCGGATCATGGGCCGTCATGGCCTTTTCCGGCGGAAACGGCGGCTTATTCCGGGACGCCGCCGACTCCGGCGGATTCACCCTGAAGCTCCGCCGCGGCCCGCTCCATCGCGCGGATCTCCTCCGCGACCCGTTTCAGCCCGGCATAATCGTTGCGGTTGTTCAGCTCCATCATCAGATACATCATGGCGTATTCGCGCCCGTAAACGCGGTCCATGAAAATCTGTGTGAGCGTGGAGTGCGGCGAGATCTGCCAGCAGAACACGAACGCGTTGGCGAGGAAACTGTTCTTGAAATGCTCCGGCAGTGCGTTCTTCTTCGTGAGCGAGCCTTCGTAGCTCGCGTTCCACGGGTCCATCACGCCCACGACGGCGAACACCACGCCCCACAGCAGCGCCAGACGGAACACCTTCCAGCGTTTCAGGCGCGGACACGGACGCCCGAACCAGATCGCGGCGTAGTACAGCAGGACCGGCGCGAACGGGATCAGGAAGCGGTATCCGTAGCACCAGCCGCCGAAATCGGACGTGCCGACCGCCAGAAGCACCATCGCCGCCGCCGTCGAGGCCATCATATACACGAACACCCGGTCGCGGCGCATGCGTTCCGAGGCGAGCGCGAACCCGGCGAACAGCAGCGCGGGCATATACAGGAAGAACCCCTCGTATCCGAACAGGATGTTGAACGCGTAGCTCAGGTAGTTCTTCTCCGTAAACGTCGGTTTGTGCGTGGAAAGATACAGGGGGAGCGGCGACCCGTAGGAAACCGTGTTCAATCCCGCCTCGAGCAGGATCATCAGGCCCGCGCCCGCCGCGTACATGAGAGCGTTCTCGATCCGGTGCGGAGCGATCGAGGTCAGGACGAAGACGAACACTGCGATCCCCAGCACGCCGCCGGTCACGAATTCCAGGTTCAGCAGAAGCCCGGTCATGACGCCCGCCAGAAACGCCCGCAGACGCGTCATCCCCGTCTCCTCGCAGCGTTCCAGCAGCAGGATCAGCCCCATCATCGCCGAAGCGCACAGCGTGTGGTTGTTCAGCGTGACGGCGTAGGACAGCACGAGCGTGGAGGCGACCGACAGTACGGACATCGCGATCCGGTACGGTTCCGGCATCCGGGTGCGCCGCCTCAGTCCGAGGTAGAAAAACCATCCGGTCAGGCAGGAAAGAACGAAGATCAGCGCGTTCGTCAGGTAGACCGCGCGGTAGTAATCCCCGTCCAGGAACCGCACACCGAAACACTTCAGCAGACGCCCCCAGGCGATCACGCAGAAGGTCAGAAGCGGCGGTTTGTCCCCGTAATAATGCCCGTTGCGCTCCCCTTTGTCCGGCGTGCTGAAAATGCTGTCGTCGATCTCGAACGTGCCGCGTTCCAGCACGGATTCCACCACCGAATACCGCGAAGTCTCGTTCCCCGCGTGGGTCACGTCGTGTTTTGCGAGAAGGAGCGCGAGTACGGACGAAACGATCAGGAATATCAGAAAACGAAGCTTCATGGCGAGAAACAGAAAAAAGCCGGGGAACCAGCTTTCAGCACAGGCAGGGAAAGCGGTCGCCGCCCTGCCCGATTTCGTTCTCCGGCCGGAAATGCGTCAGAACGGGAGCCGGATCAGAACCACTCCCAGTCGCGGTTGTTGTTCCGGTTGTTATTGTTGCGGTTGTTATTGTTGTTCCGGGCGTTATTGTTGTTCCGGTTGTTGTTATTGTTGTTATTGCTGTTGTTCTTGTTGTTCTGCTGGTTCTTGTTATTGTTGTTCTGCTGGCGCTGACGGGCGATGTTGCCCGCTTCGGACGGCGTGACCAGGGAGAGTTCGATCCGTTCGTTGTTTTTGGTAAGAACGGCGCTGGTGCGGGTCACTTCTTCGAGCTTGTAACCGTTCACGGTGGTGTCGCCGATCCGCAGGTGCTGACGGAACACGTTGTTCGCCGAGATCGTGGGATTGCCCATGATGACGACCTGTTTCGGCTTGTCCTGATCGTCCCCGTCCGTTTCCGCTTTCGCCTCGCCGTCCTCGCCCGCCGCGTTCGCCGCCGCTTCGCCCCTCTTCTTCGGATCGGTCACGCGGGTCGAGGAGAG
This sequence comes from Lentisphaeria bacterium, assembly GCA_017524965.1. Lineage (GTDB taxonomy): Bacteria > Verrucomicrobiota > Lentisphaeria > Victivallales > UBA1829 > UBA1732. The sequence continues at coordinate 13,594 of JAFXUM010000122.1, forward strand.
CGCATACTGTTCATATTCCTTCTGCTGAAGCGCTTTCAGCTGCTGCTGGGCGTTGCCCTGAAGCCGCTGGAGAATGATCGCCCCGAGCGCGTCCCCGATGACATAAGTACCGACCAGAGTCATGTCCGCGCGAATCTGCTGATTGTTCCGCTGGGCCGTCTTGTTCGCGGGCGCGTCGGGCACGCGTTCCGTTTTGAAGATATTGTGTTCCAGCACGGCCGCGATCTTCTTCTCCGTCACATCGGGGGAATCCAGCGGCGCTTTTTCCGCATGCCTCGCGGACGCATTTTTCTTCGACTTTTCGAGCTTTGCCGCGGGCACCGTCTTTTTCGAGGTCGAGGCGAATTCGAGCGGCTGGGAAGAATAAGTCCACGCGAGATGCGCGACGGCTGCGGCAAGTAAGACGTTGAGAGCGATCAGCATAAATTTCATAGCGGAGGACTCCTTGGGACGGTTTCGGTTGGTACTGGCATCAATATAACACGTCAAAACGATAAATGCAAACCAGTTTGGCGTCTTGAACGGTTATTTTTCTAAATTTTTTTGGTTTTTACCAACCTTTCGCGTTACGAAATGGAAAACCGGCCGGTCCGGATGGTTTTCGCGGATCGGCCGGTCTGTTTCTTGCGTTGCGCGCGATTGAAGATCAGTACACAAAGAGCATTTCGCGGTACTTCGGAAGCGGCCAGCTCTCGTCGGAGACGTTCTTCTCGATGGAGTCGACCACCACGCGCAGATCGGCCATCGCGGCGAGGATTTCCTCGTGAAGTCCGCCGAGCGCCTTGCGGAGCGCTTCGGTCTTCGCCTTGAGATCGTCGAGCTTCGCGCCGAGTTCGGCGGCGGAATCGGACAGCGTCTTCACGCCGGTCTTCAGTCCGGCGGACTTGCCCGCGGCGGCCGCGGCGGAAAGTCTGGTGTATTCCTGCACGACGGCGGGACAGATCATGCTGGTGGCGATCTCGAGCGCGACCTCGCCTTCGATGTGGATCCTGCGGTGGTAATCCTCGAGGAAGACCTCGTAGCGGGATTCGAGTTCGCGCTTCGTGTAGACGTGGTACTTCTCGAACATCTTCACGTTGGCGGGCGCGGTGAGGCAGCGGAGCGCGTCCATCGTGGTCTTCGCGTTCGGCAGGCCGCGCTTCGCGGCTTCCTTCAGCCAGTTGTCGGCATAGCCGTCGCCGTTGAAGATGATCCGCTTGTGCGTGCGGATGATCTTGCGGAGTTCCTTCTGCAGGCCGTCGTGGAATTCCTTCTTCGGGAGTTTTTCCAGCACGGACGCGATGCGCTCGAACGCCTCGGAGATGATCACGTTCAGCACGGTGTTCGGACCGGCGCAGGACTGGCTGGAGCCGGGCGCACGGAATTCGAACTTGTTTCCGGTGAACGCGAACGGGCTGGTGCGGTTGCGGTCGGTGGCGTCCTTCGGGAGCGGCGGGAGCGTGTCGACGCCGATCCGCATGGCGGCGGACTTGCGGCTGGTCTTGACCTCGTTGTGCTCGATCTGGTCGATCACGTCGGCGAGCTGGTCGCCGAGGTACATGGAGATGACGGCCGGCGGCGCTTCGTTCGCGCCGAGGCGGTGGTCGTTGCCAGCTCCGGTCACGGTGGCGCGGAGCAGGTCGGCGTGCTTGTCGATGGCCTCGATGATCGCGCAGAGCACGGTCAGGAAGATGGCGTTCTGGCGCGGATCGCTGCCCGGATTAAGCAGATTGGTCTTGCCGTAGGAAACGGCCCAGTTGTTGTGCTTGCCGGAACCGTTCACGCCGGCGAACGGCTTTTCATGGAGCAGGCAGACGAATCCGTAGCGGTCGGCGACCTGGCGGAGCACTTCCATGATGAGCATGTTGTGGTCGCACGCGAGGTTGACTTCCTCGAACATCGGCGCGAGCTCGAACTGGGCGGGCGCGACTTCGTTGTGGCGCGTCTTCGCCGGGATGCCGAGCTTCCACAGCTCGTTCTCGACCTCGGTCATGAAGTTCAGGACGCGCAGTTTGATGGAGCCGAAATAGTGGTCTTCGAGCTGCTGGTGTTTCGCCGGGGGCGCGCCGAACACGGTGCGTCCGGTCTGGACGAGGTCAGGCCGCATGAGGTAGAAATGCTTGTCGATCAGGAAATACTCCTGCTCGGCGCCGAGCGTGATCTCGACCTTTTCCTCGGGCAGATTGAAGCACTTCATGAGGCGTTTCGTGGCGGTGGAGAGCGCCTGCATGGAACGCAGCAGCGGGGTCTTCTTGTCGAGCGCTTCGCCGGTGTATGCGCAGAACGCCGTCGGGATGCACAGCGTGGCGCCGTTGCCGTGGCGCTTGATGAACGCCGGACTGGTCGGATCCCAGGCGGTGTAGCCGCGCGCCTCGAACGTCGAACGGATGCCGCCCGACGGGAAGCTGGAGGCGTCCGGTTCGCCGACGATCAGGTTCTTGCCGGAGAAGGACTGGATGGGCTTGCCGTCCTTGATCTCGAGGAAGGCGTCGTGCTTTTCGGCGGTCGATCCGGTCAGCGGCTGGAACCAGTGCGTGTAGTGCGTCGCGCCGCGTTCGAGCGCCCACTTCTTCATGGCGTGCGCCACGTCGGCCGCGATATCCACGTCCAGCGGCACGCCCTTCTCGATGGTCGCGAGCAGCTTGCCGCAGATGTCCTTCGGCAGGTACTCGCGCATGGAGGAGGCGTCGAAGACGTCTTCCGCGTAATTGTGATCGGGTTCGATGGGGGCTGCGGGGGCGGGTTCCGTGGCCGGAAGCTCCGCGACCGCGTTGATCGCGTTGATCCTGTTCAGATAGCTCATACTGTCCAACTCCTTGGGTTGTTGAGGTTGTCTGCCGCTTTGAAGCATTTCCCGTGCCAACTTCTGTTTCAGGCAAAAACCGGATTCCGGCTTTACATAAAACGTAAACTTTCCGGTCAATATCACATTTTCTGTAAAGAAATGCGCCTCCCGGACGTCGAAACGGCATGCTTTTCGGCAGAAACCGCGGACATATTCATAATAATATACCCCGGTTTTACAGGATTTCCAGTATTTCACGCACCCTTTTTCGTCTTTCTTTTCACCTTTTTTCCCGCGAAAGAGACAAATGCGTTTTTTCCGGGGGCAAATGGCATGCGAAATGCTTGATTCAAACTGTCTGACGTTCTTTCCGCAATCCGGATTCTTCCGCGCACCCGTTGGAGAATGTGTTTGCCGGGTCCGCCTTCTACTCCCGGCGGAACGCAAGCCGGACTGCCGGACGCAGACTGGACGGCTCCGCTCTTTTCCGTGTTTTTGGGCGGGACCGTCTTTTTTAACTTTCTTTTTAACGTTCCGAAGCCGGATTTTTTCAGATATTAACGGATTTTTACGGACATGCGTTTGACTTTATTCTTAACGCATGATAGGTTATGCAGGAAAAAAGACAACGACACGCAAAACACGTTCAAACACAACTCATCTTTCCATGAAAGGAGCCAGATCCGTATGACATCCCGTAAAAAACAGCATGTGCCCATGCCCGGATTCGTCCGCATGCACACAGCCGCGTTCCTGTGCGCCCTCGCCGCGCTCGCCGCCGGAGCCGTGTCCGCCGACGACGCGTTCGAGTACAAGGCGACCGACGCCGGACTTCAGATCAAGGCCGGAAACCTCACGAAGAACATCGAGGTCTTCGGCGACAAGGGGCAGACGCTCCGCGTGACCTCGAACCTGAACGGCGTTTCCCACGCGAAGCACCCGAGCATCTCCGTGATCGCGAAGCCCGTCAAGGCGGATTTCAAGCTCAAACAGGACGCGGCCGACGCCGCCACGTTCACCTCGCAGTCCATCACGGTCAAGGTCGAGAAGAGCACCGGCTCGCTCACGTTCACGCGCCCGGACGGCAAGGTCATCCTCGCCGAGAAGTCCGGCGTCCGCCCCGAGATCAAGGAGGTCACGATCTCCGACGCCCCGACATACGAGGTCAAGCAGACATTCACGCTCCAGCCCGACGAAGCCATCTACGGCCTCGGCCAGGCGATCCGCCCCTACCTGAACTACCGCGGACAGGAGATCCTCATCGTCCAGGCGAACATCCCCGCCTACTCGAACGTCCTAACCTCGTCCAACGACTACGGCATCCTCTGGGACATCTGCTCGCAGTCCATTTTCAAGGACGACAGGAACGGCATGTCCATCTGGTCGGAAAGCGCGCCCGCGGGCGTCGACTACTACCTCATGACCGGCAACAATCTCGACGAGGTCATCACGCAGTACCGCGAGCTCACCGGCGACGCCCCGATGTTCCCGCGCCAGGCGTACGGCTTCTTCATGAGCAAGGAGCGCTACAGCACGCAGAAGGAACTGATCGGCATGGTCGAGACCTTCCGCAACAACCATTATCCGCTCGACTTCATCGTGCAGGACTGGCAGTACTGGACCGACAAGCCCGGCAACTGGACCAGCATGACCTGGGACCCGGAACGCTATCCCGATCCGAAGGCGATGTGCGACACCATCCACAACGACCTCCACGCGAAGGTCCTGATCTCCATCTGGCCGACCGTCGGTCTGGACAGCGACATCGGGCGCGAGCTTAAATCGAAGAATCTCCTGTTCGACCCGCCGCACTGGATCCGCCAGGGCCGCGTGTACGACGCCTACAGCCAGGAAGGCCGCGAAATCTACTTCAAGCACGTCAAGAAGGGCCTCCTCGACGTCGGCGTCGACGCCACCTGGATGGACGGCACCGAGGTCGAGACGCGTTCCGCCTGCCACAACCAGCGCGACATGATCCGCGACATCAAGGAAAACGGCATCAACGCCATGGGCGACTTCACGCGCTACCTGAATTCCTATTCCCTCATGACCACCATGGGCTGCTACGAGGGACAGCGCGCCACCTCCGACAAGCGCGTCCTCACGCTCACGCGTTCCGCCTGGGCCGGTCAGCAGCGCTACGCCGCCCTCTCCTGGTCCGGCGACACCACCTCCAGCTGGGCGCGCCTCAAGGAAGACATCGTCGGCGGCCTCTCCGCCTCGCTCTCCGGCCTGCCCTACTGGACGCAGGACACCGGCGGGTTCTTCTCCGGCGGATTCCGCGGCATCGACAACCCCGAATACCAGGAGCTGCTCGCCCGCTGGAACCAGTTCGCGGTCTTCAACCCGGTCTACCGCTGGCACGGCACCGGCTTCAGCAAGGAGCCCTGGCGCTTCAAGGACATCGCCCCCGAGGCGTACAATTCCTACCTCTCCGGCGCGAAGCTCCGCTACCGCATGATGCCCTACATCTACAGCCTCGCCTGGATGACCACGCAGGACCACTACACCATGACACGCCCGATCGTCATGGACTTCCCGGACACCCCCGGCGCCACCACGAACGAAGCGCAGTTCATGTTCGGCCCCTCCATGCTCGTCCAGCCCGTCACGCGCTCCCTGCGCCAGGCCACGCGTCCGCGTCCCCCGGTCATCGACGCCTCCGCGCTCACCACGCCCGACGGCGAGCCCGGCGTGAAGATCGAATACTTCAACGACGAACGCCTCCGCCGCAAGGTCAGCGAAGCCGTGGAAAAGGTCGTCGACCTCTCCTGGCCCGGACCGCCCCTCGTCGAATGGCCCGAAGGTCTCCGCAACGGCGACCACTTCTCCGCCCGCCTCACCGGCTTCATCACCGCCCCCGAGGACGGCAAGTACGAGATCGGCGTCTCCGGCGACGACGGATTCCGCCTGTGGCTCGACGGCAAGCTGGTCGTCGAGGACTGGAACTCCGCGGACGCCCGCTACAAATCCACCGACGTCGAGCTGAAGAAAGGCCAGAAGGTCGAATTCCGCCTCGACTACTACCAGAACCTCTACACGCGTGAGCTCAAGCTCTGCTGGAGGACCCCGGATGAGCTGAAGAAGTACGCCGCGGACCACGACGACTCCGCCGTCGAAGTCAAGCTCCCCGTCGGCGCCAAGTGGTACGACTACTTCACAAACGAGCTCATCGACGGCGGCAAAACCGTCAGCCGCGCCTGCCCGCTCGACCAGTTCCCGTTCTTCATCAAGGCCGGCAGCATCATCCCGTTCAACGGCGAGGACACCGAGTACGCCACGCAGAAGACCTCCGCACCGATGGAGATCCGCGTGTACCCCGGTAAGGACGCCGCGTTCACGCTCCATGAGGACGACAACGAGACCTATGCCTACGAAAAAGGCGAATACTCCGACATCACGTTCTCCTGGGACGACGCCACATCCACGCTGAAGGTCGGCAAACGCAAAGGCTCCTACCCCACTGGAGAACGCACCAAGACGTTCCGCGCGACCATCGTGCGCGACGGAAAGATCTCCGAGGGCAAGACCGTCAACTACAGCGGAAACGAGGTCTCCGTGAAACTCTGACGGAAACCGGCGCCCGCGTGCGGAATGTGCGCGGCGCGCCGTTCCCTTCAAACTGAATTTTATCAAATAGTATATCTTTTTGGATAAATCCGGCATACCAAACGCGCCCGCACAGGTTATATTATTTGCATGATTTAGTTTCGGTTTTTCACAATTCGATTCCTTAACGATCACAGAAAGGTCTCTACAAAATGAAGCACACCTTCGCTCTCCTGGCGCTCGCCGCCGCCGTCTGCTGCTCCGCCGCATGCGCCACGGCCGACGACGCCGCTGCCGCCGCCGACAACGGCAAGCAGGCTCCCCTCAACCCCATCATCTGGGCCGACGTCCCCGACGTCTCCGTCCTCCGCGTGGGCGACACCTACTACATGACCAGCACCACCATGCACATGAACCCGGGCGTGCCCGTGATGATGTCCAAGGACCTGGTGAACTGGGAAATCGTCAGCTACTGCTACGACGACCTGCTCGACAACGACCTGCCGCAGAACGTGAAGGACCGCCTCACGCTCTCCAACGGCCAGAACGAATACGGCAACGGCACATGGGCGAGCTGCATCCGCTACAAGGACGGCACGTTCTACGTCTCCTCCTTCTCCCAGCCCACGAACCGCACCTACATCTGGACCAGCAAGGACCCGACGAAGGGCGACTGGAAACGCATCGCCACGCTCCCGCGCTTCCACGACCACACGCTCGTGCTTGACAAAGACGGCCGCAACTACATCATCTGGGACGGCGGCGACCGCAAGATCGTCGAGCTGACCTCCGACCTCACCGCCGTCAAGAAAGGCGGCGTCGGCGTCGACGCCAACGGACGCATCCAGAACAAGGTCCTCGTCTCCCGCGCGGACACCGCCCGCGACGCCGGAAACACCGGCAGCCTGCTCGAAGGCTCCCAGATGCACCTGATCAACGGCAAATACTACCTCTTCAACATCGGCTGGCCGGACGTCCGCAGCGTCTACTGCGCCCGCGCCGACAAGATCGAGGGCCCCTATGAATCCAAAAAGGTCTTCTCCTGCGAAGGCATCGCCCAGGGCGGCCTCGTCGACACCCCCGACGGAAAATGGTACGCCATGCTCTTCGGCGACCGCGGCGGCGTCGGACGCATCCCGTTCCTCGTCCCCGTGACCTGGAAAGACGGCTGGCCGATGATCGGCACCGACGGCGACGGCAAGACCCTGCCCGCGCTCCCGATCAACGTGAAGCACCCCGCCATCCCGAAGTGCGTCGCCTCCGACGAGTTCAACCGCAAGTCCGGCGACCGCGATCTCCCGCTCGTCTGGCAGTGGAACCACATCCCCGTCAACTCCCTCTGGAGCCTCAAGGACCGCCCCGGCTGGATCCGCTTCAAGACCGGCGACGTCGTGAACTCCCTTGAAAAGGCGAAAAACACCCTTACGCAGCGCACGTTCGGCCCCACCTCCACCGCCGAGATCAAGATCGACACGAAAAACATGAAGAACGGCGACTATGCCGGCCTCTCCTCCTTCCAGGCGCAGTGGGGCTTCGTCGGCGTCAAGATGGCCGACGGCAAGAAGACCATCGTCATGTGCACCCCGGCTGGCGGCGGCGGTCGCGGCCGCGGCGGCCGTCCCGGCGGATTCGGCGGTCCCCAGCAGGGACAGCAGCCCCAGCAGCCGCAGCAGGCCATGAACGAAATCGCCTCCGTCCCGCTGGAAGGCGACATCGCCTACCTCCGCGTGGAAGTCGACGTGGCGCCGGTCAACGCGCCCGCCGAAGACGAATACAAGCTCAACGCCCCGAGGAAGGACCAGTCCTATTTCTACTACAGCAAGGACGGCAAGACCTGGACGCGCATCGGCAACGCCATCCGCATGCCCTACAGCATGCCCCACTTCATGGGCTACCGTTTCGGCATCTTCAACTTCGCCACGAAGGCCGCCGGCGGCTTTGTCGACGTCGACTACTTCCGCATCGGCACCGACCTCTCCCCCGAGAGCAAGTGACCTGAAGCTGAAAAGCTGTTAAGCTCAGCGATCCCGTGCCGGGCTCCGTTCATTCGGAGTCCGGCATTTTTTTATTGATACCACAAAAAAACTGTTTGCATTTCGAAAAATACGAAGTATAGTAGAGAAAAAAAATTTTCTGATTTTCTTTATAAAGAAACGAACAACCTCAACCCAATTCATCCGATGAGCCGCAAACAAGACCTTCTCAAACGAATCGAGGCCCTGGAGATATCCAGGGAATTGATTGACGACAAAATCGCCCAGGCAAAGGCCTCGCTTGAGCAAATTGAAGCCAAGCAGCAAGCTGCCTGGGAAGAAAATCCGTATGTCAGGGACCGGACGACCAAGCAGCTTGCCAAGTATTTCCAGTCTCTTGGATATTCCATCGTCAGTCTGCTGACAAAGGCGCCCGACAACTCCTGCTATGCCATTTCAAAACAAATATGGAATGGACGGAAGGTCATGGTTCCCTTTCTGCTGCAGATGTATCATTCGGGCGTGGATGAGTTTGAATATCCGATTTCCGAGCTCTCCGGCACGGACAAGGCCGACCTGCTCAACCTCTGCCGGACGATGCAGGACAGTGACTGGCTCACGTACAGCAACGTCAAGGATGTTCTCCATGTTCGGGCTACCTTTCCAAAAAGCTTGAAGAATTTTCCGAACGGCGGATGGACCGAGGAGGCGAACCGCTATCTCGTCTGGAAGGTCCTGACCGATTATTCCGCCAATCATAATATCAGGTACAAGGTGTTCTGGGACGTCAAGCTGAAGCTTCTGGAGTCGGAAAAGGACAATCTCAATGACATACAGTTGGACATCGTGGCGCAAATCAAGGACCGGGCGCAAAACAAGGACCGCTACCGCTTCTACGTTTTCGAGACGAAGTCGGGGTTGCTTCCATGCATCAGGGATTGGGTTGACCGCGCCGACATTTTCAACCAGAACGACAACCGCTTCATCACCTGCTGCATGGATTCCGAGGTAAACCACAAGTATTTCAGGCCATACCGCCTTATGCCGCTGGAAAAACTTGAGAAGCTGTTCACGAAGCTTCTTGACCGCGATTTTCCGCAGCCCGACGCATGAACAGTGCCGGACTCCGTTTTCCGCGGAGTCCGGCATTTTTTATCACAAAAAAACTATTTTTTGCTTGCTTTCCGTCAAAGACGAAGTATAGTAAACAGCAGAACGCAAAAACAACAGAGGAAAACGAACTGAACATGAACGAAGACGAGAAAAACGCGCGTCGTTGGGCGAACCGGTCGTTCTGGCTTATGGCTGTGCCGCTGGTCCTTTCGATTGCGTTCATCTGTGTCCGGGCGTCCTCGAACGGACGCTGGCTCTGTTACTCCGTGTTTTTCCTGATCTTTCTCGCACGCCGTTTTTTCATCATCCTGCTGAGGATCATGTCCCGCCTGGAGTCGGAGCTTCGCAACAATGCCGAGAACGATCCGACGCGTCTGTCGTATTTTTGCGCGGTCATATACAACCTTGTGATCGAGCTTCTGATCCTCGGTCTCCTCAATATGTGTTTGTTTTCTCTGAAGGTTCCGCTGTTAGGATGGGATTATTTTGCGCTTCTGTTCCTGATCGTCCTGCTTCAGGTCGGGATACGGTGTTTCCAGCAGGCGACGGAGTGTCTGTATCACGTCCGCCGTCTGCATCATGCAGCCTACGACCGCGACAACTGGATCGTTTACGATACGTCTTTTGCGGGACATGTCAAGGCGTCGACCTACAGCATCCCGTACGGCAAAGAGTATCAGGAAGTCGGGATCGTGCTGATCGAAAGACGGGAAAAAGAGTGCTACCGAAGCAATGAAGATTATCTCCGGGGAACAAGCGACTTCCTGTTCTCACCAATATTCCTCGTCAAATCTTCATCCGAGGTTCAGCCGCCCGCGATCCGGTACGACCGGGAACAGAAAGGCCCGCTCACCCTGCAATTCCCGGACGGCGGCGCCGTGCTGGTGAAACACTATTCCGTCAACCGGAGCTTCAACCGTCTGGTATACTTTTTCAAGTTCCGAAAGGTCCTGCAGCGCCTGCCCGGCTGCCGGAAAAGCCTTCTGCCCCGCCTGACGTTTTACGGGTTCCGTCCCGTCCTCGTGCCGACGAAGCGAACGGAATAACCCCCTGCTCCGCGTTTTTTTGTTCAAATCCGCCTCGTTTTCACAAAAAGCGCAAAAAAACGCGCGTGCGTTTGATTGTTGCGGATTCCTGATGTATATTATTCCCGGACTCGCATCAACATAACCGTTCATTTCAGGAGGAATACCATGCAGGAAGCACTCAGAAAACGCATCGAAGCCGCCGGACAGGCGCATCTGCTCGCGCATTACGACGCCGCCGACGCCGCGGCGCAGGCGAAACTCGAAGCCCAGTTCAGCGTGATCGACTGGGAAGCCCTCCCCGGCCTCATCGCCGGATACGTCCTGAAACGCCCCGAGACCGCCATCCCCGCCGACCTCACGCCCGCCCCGTTCTTCCCGTTCCCGGCGAAGACCGCCGAACAGGAAAAGCTGTACGCCGAGGCGACCGCGAAGGGCGTGGAAGTCCTCCGCGCGGGCAAGGTTGCGGCGCTCACGGTCGCGGGCGGACAGGGCACGCGCCTCGGATTCGACGGTCCGAAGGGCACCTACCCGATCACGCCCGTCCTGCACAAGACGCTCTTCCAGTATTTCGCCGAATCCATCGGCCGCATCTCCGAAAAGTACGGCGCGCCGCTGACGTGGTACATCATGTGCAGCGAGCTGAACGCCGCCCCGACAAAGGAATTCTTCGAGAAGAACAGGTTCTTCGGGCTCGCCGACGGCCAGGTCCGCTTCTTCGTGCAGGGCACCATGCCCGCCATCGGCCTTGACGGCAAACTCATCATCGGCGCGAAGGATTCCCTCGCGCTCTCCCCGAACGGACACGGCGGCACGCTGCTGGCGCTCCGCGCCTCGGGCTGCCTTGACCGCATGGCGGCGGACGGCGTGGAATACCTCTCGTATTTCCAGGTGGACAATCCGCTGGTGCCGATCGCCGATCCGCTGTTCATCGGCCTGCACATCCTCGAAGGCTCGCAGATCAGCAGCCGCATGCTCCCGAAGACCTGCCCGACCGAGAAACTCGGCAATTTCTGCCTCTCCGGCGGCCGCCTGCACGTGATCGAATACAGCGACATGCCGCTGGAACTCGCCGAACGCCTCAATCCGGACGGCACGCTGGCGTTCCTCTCCGGCAGCCCCGCCATCCACATCATCAGCCGCACGTTCATCGAATCGCTCACGCAGGACGGCACGCTGAAGCTCCCGTGGCACCGC
>JAFXUM010000123.1 GCA_017524965.1 Lentisphaeria bacterium
CACGCGAACTGGATCGTGCGCGACGCCTCGCCGTCTCCCGAGCTCCTGGCGCATTCCGGCCACGACTGCTACGAACTCATCCGCGCCATGCGCGGCGCGGTTTTCCGGCATTCCAACATCATCCTTCAACCCGAGGTCAAATCAATCAACATGAAAGAACAGGCGGCGGCCATGTGTCAGCAGAAACCCCTCGACATCCTCGTCCTCATGGGCGGGGCCAGCTCCGAACGTGAAATCTCGCTTCAGTCCGCGGCGAACGTCGCCAAAGCGCTCCGCGACGCCGGACACAACGTCACCACGTACGACATCACGAAGCCGGAGATCACCGACCGCATGCGCGCCGCGGACGTCGTCTACCCCGTGCTCCACGGCGGATTCGGCGAGGACGGCACGATCCAGGCGATGATGGAGCAGGCCGGGATCCCGTTCGTCGGCGGTTCCGCCGAAGCCTGCCGCATCGTGATGGACAAGTTCGAGTCCAAGCGCGTGATGGACCAGGCGGGCATCCACAACGCCGCCTACGCGCTGATCGACGACCCCGAGGCGGAGATCCCCGCCGGGATGACGCTGCCGCTGATTGTGAAGCCGAATTCCGAAGGCTCCACGTTCGGGCTGTCGCTCGTGCGCGACGCCTCCGAATGGAAATTCGCGATCTCGACCGCGCTCAAATACGACAAGCGCGTGCTCGTCGAGGAGTTCATCGCCGGGACCGAAGCCACGGTCGGCGTCGTTCTCGGCGAAGTCTATCCTGTCGTCGAGATCCAGCATCCCGGCACCCTCTACGACTACGACGCCAAGTACACTCACGCGCAGGGCGAGACCAAGTATTTCTGCCCGCCGGTCACCATCGACCAGGCTGTCCAGAAGGAGATCGGCGCCGCCGCGCTGAAGTTCGCGCAGGCCGTCGGCAACACCACGCTCATCCGCATCGACGTCATCGTGCGCGATTCCGACAAGGCGGTGTTCATGCTCGAGGGCAACAGCCTCCCCGGATTCACCGCGTCCAGCCTGCTGCCGAAGTCGATCGCGGTCGTCGGACGCACCTCCGCCGAGGTCTGCTCCGCGCTGGCATACGCCGCCTACGGTCACGGGAAGAAAGCCTAAACAAGAAAGCTCTTTGCTCTACAGTCTTTCAAACTCCCGGATGTGCTGAAAAACGTTCGGGAGTTTTTACTTTTCCAAGGATAACCCATGCAGCCCGATCCCGAGTACATCATGCTTGACCTGCCGGACGGCATGCCGCCCGTGTGCTGCGCGGTCCGCCGTTCGCTGAAGGCGAAACGCTTCTTCCTGCGCGTCACGCCGCATCCCTTTTCGGTGCAGCTGGTGATCCCGAAACGCCGTTCCGTGGCATCCGCGCGGAAATTCGCGGAAAGCAAGACCGCGTGGCTGGCCGCGACCATCCGCCGTCTCGCGCCCGAACCCGGCGTGATGCCCCGCGGGCCGGACGAACCAAGGAGGATCCCGTCCGAAATCGAGCTGAGCCTGACCGGGGAGACGCTGCGGATCACGGTCGAGGAGACGCCCGGCGCGGATTCGGTCCGGTGCTGGTACGATCCGCTCTTCCGGCAGATCACCATGCGGGGCGATCCGGCGGACGGAAAAGGATTCGCGCAGGCGTTTCTGTCCGTGCTGACGCAGCTCGCGGAACCGGTGCTGATCGCCCGCATCCTCACCCATGCGGCGGCGCTCGGGCTCCCGGAGTTCCGCGTGCTGGTGCATCCTCAGAAATCCCGCTGGGGGAGTTGTTCCGCCACGGGGAAAGTCACGCTGAACACCCTGCTGATGCTGTTTCCGCCGGAGGTCGTGGACTACGTGATCCTGCACGAGCTCTGCCACAAATTCGAGATGAACCATTCCGAACGGTTCAAGCAGAAAATGGACGAGCTGTGCCCGGACTGGCGTGAACGTGACACCATGCTTCGGCAATGCGCGAAACAGCTCCCGGATTTTCTTCTTTGAAAAAAGACTGTTTCCGGTTGAAAAATGGCGCACCGCCTGTATAGTAAGATAAGGCGGTTTCGCGCCGTTTCATTTTGAGCTTTTTTCTGGAAAACATTTTGCAAGGAGGTTTTCATGGATTTTTACGATGTGATCGAAGCCCGGCGCAGTGTCCGCGGCTATCTTGACAAAAACGTCCCGGACGATGCCGTCGCGCGGATTTCGCGCGCCGTCCAGCTCGCCCCGACAGCCTGCAACCGCCAGCCGTTTCAGCTGTTCCTGTTCCGCGACCCCGCCGCCCGTGCGAAGATCTGCGAAAAGATCATGTTCCCGTGGCTGAAGGAAGCGCCCGTTGTGGCGGTGCTCGCGGGGAACGCCTCCGCCGCGTGGGAGCGTCCTGACGGCGGTTCCATCGTGGACGTCGACGCGTCGATCGTGATGGAGCATTTCGTGCTCGCGGCGACGGCGGAAGGGCTCGGCACGTGCTGGATCTGCTGCTACGACCGCGCCGAAGTCGACGCCGCGGCCGGGATCGCCGCCCCGTGGCGCTCCGTCGCGGTCTCGCCGCTCGGATTCGGCAAGGAAAACGCCTGCCGTCCGCGCAACGTGAAACCCGTTGACGAACTCGTGAAGGTGATCTGATGGATTACAGACAATTCGAACAGACGCCCGACGGGCTCTGGCGGCTCGGCGGCGAAGGCGCCGGATTCGAGCTGGACAAGCCCGCCGCCGGACTCTTTACGCTCACGCCGTTCGACGGCCTCACCGTAACCTCGCTGGAGGCCGTCCCCGGCGAATATCCCGAGTCCATGGCGCTCGCCGGACTCCGCCGTCCGCATCACTCCGACGACGGCGCGGAGGTCTCCTTCGACAGCGAAAGCCGCATCCCGTTCGGCATCCCGACCGTGATCACGCACCGCTATAAACTGGACGATGCCTCGCTCGCGGTCCAGACCGGATTCGAGCTGCCGCACGCGTTCGAGCTGCGCAGCCTCACGGCGGGCGGCCTGCGCTTCCACGGCTCCATCGCCGCGTACGCCGTCGTGAAAATGCCGTCCGCCGAGGGCATCGTGAAGGCGCCCGACATGACGCCGTTCGACGGCGCCGACGCCGAGCTCTACAAGGGCAACGTGCCTCCGCTCGCGATCCTGTTCCGCCTCGCCGACGGCCGCGCCGTGCGTTTCGAGACCGGCAAGGACATCTGGCGCTGGGCGAACGCCGCCCGCATCGGCGACGGCACGTCCACGTTCATCGTCCGCAGCGAGGGCGGCGACCTGATCTGCACCTGGAGCCTGTACGTCTTCTCCCCGGCCGACGCGGAAACGCCGCCTCCGCCGGGCCGTAACTGGAACATCACCTGGTCGATCCAGTGGGGCGACACCGCCGCCGCGGACGCCAAGTATGCCGACGTGCTGGACCTGCGCGCCGAATGCGACGAATGCGCCTGCGCCCAAGCCACCGAAAACTACCTGAAGAAATGGGTGCGGACGCGCCTCGCCTCCGCGAAGGAGGGCGACGTGTTCGCCGTCGCGATCGGCGGCGGACGTTTCTGCCGTCGCGCAGGCCACCTCGACCGCGGCCGCAAGAAAGACCTGCCGCACTGGGATTTGCCCGCGCTCCGGGAATTCGCCCGCTGGGCGAACCGCCAGCTGCGGAAATCCGGCGCGGAGCTAGTCCTGATCCGCGGAAAGGAAGACTGACCCATGCTGAACGCGGCTTTGGATTTCTCGTGCAGCGAACTTTCGTTTGCGGCCGTGTATCCGTGCGGCCATGCCGCCGCATCGTTCCAGGTCGACCTGCCGGGACGCGATTCCTCCTCGCTCCCGATCCTCGTCGGCAACGCGCTGGCGGAGGCCGGATTCACGTACGACGACATCGACACGTGGACGGTCGGGACCGGGCCCGGCTCCTTCACCGCCCTGCGCGTGGCGGCGGCGTTCGTGCTCGGCGCGGCGCAGGGCAAGAACCAGACAGTGCGCGGGATCCCGTCCGCGTGCGGATTCGAGGGCGAAACGCCGTTCGGCGACCGCGTCCTGGTGCTGTACGACGGCCGCAAACACGAACTGCTCGGCTTCGGACTGAAGCGCGACGGCTGTTTCTGGATCCCGGACGGCTGGCAGGGCGTGCTTGAGACCCCGGACAAGCTCGCCGGTCTGCGCGGTTCCTACGACACCTTCACCGCCAGTCCGCACGACATCGAGGCGGCCCGCCTCTTTGATCCGTCGCTCCCGGTCGTCCTCTCTCCGCACGTGAACGCCGCCACGCTGGCGAACATCCCGCCCGGCGTCTGCGACATGCCGCCCACGGAGCTGATCTATCTGCGCCCGGCGGTCTTCGTCGATCCGAAGCCCATCCGCACATTCCCCGGAGCGTAACGCATGAAGGACCGCGTCGGCAGAACTTCCTTTCCCGCCCGGATTCCGCGAACCGGACTCCGTTTCCGGGCATTTTTCCTGCCGGCGCTCTTCCTGACCGTGTTTCTCTGCGCGTGCCTTTCCGGCGCGTCCCTGCCGCTGCCGCATCCGATCCCGCCGCCCGCCGAGGATCCCCCGCCCGCGACGAAGAAGCCCGTGCAAACCACAACTAAGACGAAACCTGCGACGCAACCAACGACCACTACGACGAAACCGGCGGCTTCGACCACGAATACACCCTCCACGACGACCAAGCAGCCCGCGCCGACAACGACCACGTCTTCCTCATCCTCGCCGATCCGCGTGAATTCGCAGCCGCTGCGTGACGTCTCCGGCAACGTCGTCACGATGAACGGCAATTACGGCGGAAGCCCCGTTCTGCTTCCTGTCGAATACACGGCCAAGCCAAACGAATTCCGCGGCATCTGGGTCGCGACCGCATTCAATCTTGACTTCCCGAAACATGAAACCGCGGCGGAGTTTCAGACCACGTTCCGTTCGCTCGCCGCCCGAATCGCCGCCATGGGGTTCAAC
>JAFXUM010000124.1 GCA_017524965.1 Lentisphaeria bacterium
GCCGGGAAGGTGTAGCGGAAATCGTCGGATTTCGCGCTGAGATTTTTCTTCTTCGGGACGACGCGGTGCGGTTCCTCGAAGGTGTTTTCCAGCGCCTGGTCGTCGCCCGCGAGCGTGACCGCCGTGCCCTTGAGGGTGGCGGACTTGGACGCGCCGGTGTCGATCGTGAGCGTGATCGGTTCGCGGTCGGAGTTGACGAACTTCAGAATGGTCTCGCCTGTCTTCTGGTCGAGTCCGGCGACGGCGGCGAGAGCGGAGTTCTGCTGGATCTTCTGGTCGAAGACGACCTTGCCGTCGATGCTGCACACCACGCTGGACTTGTTCACGTCGATGCGGATGTCGTACCATTTTCCGGTCTCGATGGTGCCGGGAATCTGGCGGAGCGGGGTGTCGGGATGCTCGATGCCGTGCTGTCCGTTGCCCCAGCCGCCGAGGTTGAGCCAGCTCTTGGTCTCGGCGTCGGGCATGGCGAAGCAGATGAGGAATCCTTCGTTGCCTTCGATCTTCTTCGCCTTGACGGAGATCGTGTACTCTTCCCATTCTGGTTCGCCGATGATGGCGAGGGTGTCGGTGTCAAGCGTGGACTGCGTGAGTTCACCGTTCTGCGCGAGCCACTGTCCGCGGACGGGGCGGACGCCGTCGAGTCCGGTCTTGAATTCGGGCGCGGCGAGGACCTTGTCGCCCTGCGTGATCTTGAGGTCCTTGTAGGCGACCTTGGTCTCCCAGGAGCCGAGGCCGACGAAGCCCTTGAAGGTGTTCTGGTGTTCTTCCGCGACGGTGAGGGTCAGGTCATAATTCCGGTCGGCGCGGTTGTTCGAGAACATGACCTGCGCCCAGTAGGAGGGCGTGCCGAAGACGCGGCTCTGGTCGAAGACGATGGCGTCGGGGTTCCAGGTCTCCCAGCCGGCGCGGCGGAAGAGCGGCGCGTAGGAGCTCATGATCACGATGTCGCCGTTGCGTTCGAGCCCGGTCATGAACGCGGCCTCGCCGAGGGCGGCGTTGAGGTTGCCCCTGCCAGCTCCGTTTGTCACGGCGTATTCGCCGAAGTAGATCTCGGGGCCCTTGCGGTCCTGCGCGTCGAAGCGCGTGGCGTCGCGGCGGAACGCGGCGGAATCGGAGTACATGTGCGGATCGAGGATGTCGTTCTTGAACCCGGCGGTGGCTTCGTTCGCCACGAGGCGCATCTTCGGGTACTTTTCGAGGATCGCCTTCGCCATGAGTGAGTAGCGTTCGGCGTAGGCGGCGCCGCCGTTCTCGTTGCCGATCTCGATGTACTTCATGTTGAACGGCGCGGGATGACCGTTCTTGGCGCGTTCGGCGCCCCACTTGGAGGTGACGGGTCCGTTGGCGTATTCGATGGCGTCGAGGGCGTCCTGCACGAAGGGCTGCATCTCGTTCATCGGGACGTGGTACATGGTGTCGCGTCCGTTGCGCGTTTCGTGGCCCATGCCGCAGTTGATGACGAAGAGCGGTTCCGCGCCGAGGTCTTCGCACATCTGGAGGTATTCATGGTAGCCGAGGCCGTTGCTCGCCTCGTACTGCCAGATGCACCACTGGCCGACGCGCTGTTCGACCGGGCCGACGGAGTTCTTCCAGATCGCGCGGTTTTCGATGCCGCGTCCTTCCACGAAGCAGCCGCCGGGGAAGCGGACGAACGCGGGCTTCATGGCGGCGACCATCTTCATGAGGTCGGGACGGAGGCCGTTCTTGCGGTTTTTCCAGGTGCGGCGCGGGAAGAGGGAGACCATGTCGAGCCAGTAGGCGGCGGGCTGTGCGCTGGATATCACGAGCTGGGCGTTCGCGTCGGTGCGCTGGGCGGTCAGGAGAAGCGTGTACCTGCGCCATTCCTTCGACGGGGTGACGCTGCTGTGCGCGAGGACCTTGCCGTCGGCGCCGACGAGCGAGACGTCGAGGCGTTCGCCGCCTTTTTCCGAACGCGCGTACAGAGAGAGGTCGTATTCCGCGCCCGCCTCCACGAAGAGCTGGGCGGGCTGTCCGGCGGCGTTGTCCTGCCAGCGGCGGTCGGCTCCGCGCGGCCTGCCGCCCTGCGGTCCGCCCACGAATCCGCGGTTCATCACGCGTCCGCCGGCCTGCGCGACGACCTTCAGCGAGGTCGGGTTGTTCGCGTGGATCGCGGCGGTGCGGTCAAGGGAGATGTCGGCCTTCTCGGAGAACCAGGCGGCCGGGTAGGACGTGTTGTCCTCGAACGAACGGTTCTGGATCATTTCGGCGTAGATGCCGCCTTCGCCGGCGCGGTTGATCTCCTCGAAGAAGATGCCGTAGAGCAGGGGGCTGATCTTCGCGCCGGGGTGCGCGGTGTCGATGCGGATCGTGCCCGCGGACTGTTTTTCGGGGGCGGCTTCGGCGGAGGAGCATGCCGCGAGGAGCGCGGCGGCCGTCGAGGCGGCGAGAAGGGAAGCGGAGATGGTTTTCAGCATGGAGTTTGTCCTTTCCGAGGTTCGTTTTTCAAGTTTTTGAATAATATAGTATCGAAAGAATAAAATTCAACCTCGAAAGAGGCGGAAACCGGAAAAAAACGGAAAAAAGACGTTTCCCGGGGATCGCGACGAAGGCGCATGGCGAGGAGGAGGAAAAAGGCGGTCAGATCTCGCGGTAGTGGCGCATGGCGAGGAGGACGAAAACCGCGGTCAGGACGAAGAAGACGGAGCCGCCCGCGAAAACGGCGCGGATGCCGAGGTTGGCCGCGATGGGGCCGCCCGCGAGCGGGGCGAGCCCGAGCCCGAGGCAGCGCATGGCGGACGCCCAGCCGAACATCTGCCCGCGGGAACGTTCGTCGGTCTTTTTCGCGAGCCAGATCTGCATGGCGGGGTCGATGCCGCTGCTCATGAAGATCATGGCGAAACGCAGGATGAAAAGCGCGGCGAGCCCCCAGACGAACGAGATGGAGAACATGAACGCGGCGGTCAGAAGGGCGGAGATGACCGCCAGACGGCCCGGCGGGTAGTGGTCGGCGAGATAGCCGAGCAGGAACCCGGACACGACGCCCGCGAGTCCGCAGAGGCCGGAGAGCGCGCCGGTGATCTTCGACGCGCCGTCGATGCCGCCGTGGAGGTCCTGCACGAAGATCGGGACGAAGGAGGCGTCGAACGAACGCGAGAACATGACCAGGCACATGATCAGGAGGATGGGCAGGTTCAGCGTGATCTGGGCGGTCTCGGGACGGAGCGCGCCGAGCATGCCGCGCACGCCGGAGTCTTTTCCGGGCGGCGGCGTGTAGTATTCGCGGGAGAAGAAGAAGACCGCGACGAACGACAGGATGAAGCAGAGGGCGGAGGCGACGAACGCCAGGCGGTATCCGGCAAGCTCGGCCACGTAGCCGCCCGCGAACGCCCCGGCGATGGTGCCGGAGAACATGGCGCTGTTCAGCGCGCCGAGCGCGAATCCGGTGTGTTCGCGCGGAGTCTGCGTGGAGATGAGCGCCTGCGAGGCGGACATGGTGCCGCAGAACGCGCCCTGGATGACGCGGAGCATCACGAGCTGAAGGGGAGTCTGCGCCACGCTGATGAGCCCGACCGCCACCGCGCCGCCGATATAGGAGCGCAGAAGCATCTTGCGGCGTCCGTAGCGGTCGCCGAGCGAGCCCCAGACGGGCGAGAAGAACATCATGGTGAGCGGGCATGCGGCGCTGAAGGCGGCGACCCAGTAGGCGAGCTCGGCCTTGTCCGTGACGCCCATGTCCTCCTGCATGAGGTAGGAGATGAACGGCAGGCCGAAGGAGAAGCCGATGGCGGAGAGGAACTGCGCGGTCCAGATCACGCAGAGATGGCGTTTCCAGGTCTTCGTGAAATCCGGTGCGTTCCCGCCTGAGAGGCGGACGGATACGGCGGGAGCTTCCGCCTGTTGTGTCTGACGTTGCGGCATGACCGCCGTCCGCGCCGGATCAGGCACGGCCTCCGTTTGCAGCGGCTTTGAACGCCTCGTATGCGTCGGGGAAGGGCGAGAGGGCGCGTTCGAGGATGCCGTGGATGTGGGCGATGGCGACGCCGTAGTTTGTGAACGGGACGCCCTGTTCGCGGCAGTGGAGGATGCGCGAGAGGACGGCGCGGCGGTTGAAGGTGCATGCGCCGCAGTGGAGCACCAGATCGTATCCCGTGAGGTCGTCGGGGAAATCGGCCCCGGCGGCCATGGTGAACTCGATGCCGTCGGCATGGCGGTATTCGCGGATCCAGCGCGGGAGCTTCACGCGCCCGATGTCGTCGCCGATGGGATGATGCGTGCAGGCTTCCGCCACGAGCACGCGGGAACCGTCGTGCAGACGGTCGATCGCGGCGGCTCCGGCGGCGCACGCGGCGAGGTCGCCTTTCATGCGCGCGAGCAGGATGGAGAAGGACGTGAGCGGGATTTCGGGCGGCACGGAACGCGACGCGATGCCGAACGCCTGGGAATCGGTCACGGCGAGCGCGGGCGGCGTTTTCAGGCGCGCCAGCATGTCCGCGATGCGGTGTTCAGTCACGCACAGACAGAGCGCGTCGTGGTCGAGCGTGTCGCGGATGGCCTGCACTTCCGGCAGGATCATGCGTCCCTTCGGCGCTTCCTTGTCGATGGGCGTGATGAGCAGCACGGAGTCACCGGAATTGATAAGGTCGCCGAGCATGGGGCGCGCGCCGAGGAATCCTTCGGGCGCGGCGTTGACGAGCGCGGCGCGGAGCGCGGCGAGTCCGGTCCCGTTTTTCGCGGAGACTTCGACGTGCGGGATCTTTTCCGCGTCGAGCCGGGAAACAAGTCCGGGATCGGGCGCGGCGGCGTCGGATTTCGTGAAGACCACGATCAGCGGCGCGTTGCGTCCGCGGAAGAATCCGAGCACGTCTTCCTCGGTGCCGCTCCAGCCGCCGTCGGTCACGATCAGCGCGAGGTCGGTGCGGTCGAAGACGCGGCGGCTTTTCTCGGCGCGCATCCCGCCGAGCGCGGTCGGGTCCTCGTCGAGCCCGGCGGTGTCGATGAAGAGCACGGGGCCGAGCGGAGGCAGCTCCATGGGCTTTTCGACGGGGTCGGTGGTGGTGCCGGGGACGTCGGAGACGATGACGACGTCCTGTCCGGCGAGCGCGTTGAGCAGGGAGGATTTTCCGGCGTTGCGTCTGCCGAAGAAACCGATCTGGAGACGGAGCCCTTTAGGTGTGTTCTGGATCATTTTTTCTCGGATTGCGCCTCGGGATCGATCTTTTTCCCGGCGGTCTTTTTCAGTTTTTCCGGCGTGATGTAGATGATGTCGCCGAGGAGAAGGGCTCCCCTGTTGTCCGGCTGCATGAACACGTTGAGTTCAATCGTTTTAAGGTCTTTCTGCAGACGTATGACGACGTCTCCGGCAGTCGAGCTTTTCCGTTCGTGAACGGCCTCGCCGTTCAGATAGATCGTGGCTTTGCCGGTCATGTTTCTGAAGCAGAGCGACCCGCCGTTTTCCCTGACCGACGCGGGAAGATCGAAACGCGTATAATAGCCGACCCAGTCCCTCGGCTTGACGGTAAGTGTTTCCCCGGCGGACGCGGAGGCGAGCTTGTCCAGCTCGTCGCCGGATTTTTGCGTGAGCATGACCGGCTTGGACGCGGAAGGCTGGGACGCGCGCCAGTTGTTGACCGTGACCTCCTGGTTCGTGAATCCCGTGATGACGGGAAGCGGTTTCGCGGAAACGGTGCGGATGGAGCAGGAAGCGGATTTGAGTCCTTCGCTTTTCGCCGTGATCTCGATGACGTCCTTGGGGGTGGTTCCGGCCTGGACGATGATCTGCGCATAGCCGTTGAAGAGCGGGCGGGAATCCGCCTTTTCGCTGAGGATGCAGGTCGGATCGCCGTTGCCGACGCCGATGTTCCGTCCGGGGCCGGAGATCTCGAATTCGACGGGGAGATTCGCGGTCGGGACGATGCGTCCGGAAGCGTCGACTGCGCAGACGGTGACGGGAACGGCGTCGTATCCGTCCGCCTTGACCTCCGTGCGGTCGGGGATGAGCTTCAGTTCAACAGGTTTGCCGGAGGTCTCGATCTGGGTGCGGATGACTTCCTGTCCGCCTTTTCTGCCGATGAGGACCAGCGTTCCGGGCTCGTACGGGATCTTCTGGGTCAGCATGTCGAACGGATCCACGGGGGCCGTGGCGAGGTTTCTGCCGTTGAGGATGAACGATACTTCCTCGACGTTCGTGGCGCAGAAGACGTCGACTTCCTGATTGTCCTTGACATCCAGATTCCAGTGGGGCGCGACGTGGAGGATGGGCTTGTCGAGCCACTGCGCCTGGCGGATATAGTAGGCGGTCTTCGGGAATCCGCAGAGGTCCATGCAGCCGAAGTAGCTGCTGTTCGCGGGGAATTTGTTGTTGTAGGGGGTAGGCTCCCCGTGGTAGTCGAATCCGGTCCAGACGAAGGTCCCGGAGAGGAAACGTCGCTTCATGACGGTTTCCCAGTCCTTGCGGTGCGTGGTCCCCCAGCTGGCGGCGTCGATGTCGTAGGAGGTGCTGACGGCTTTTTCGCGGTCGGTGGTGAACTCGCCGCGCGTCTCGAAGGCGCTGGCGCCCTCCGTAAGCAGGATGGGGATGTTCGGATATTCGGTATGGAACTTGTCGATATTGCCGTACTGGTAGTTGAATCCCACGATGTCGAGGACGTCGCGGGCGCTGTCCTTCGAGAAAAATCCGCCGTTCATGGCCGCGAGGACGGGACGGGTCGCGTCTTCGGACTTGACGGCGTTGACGAGCGCACGCGCCGTCTCCTGTCCGCGGAGCTCGCCCTGCAGTGGTTCCTCGTTGAAGATGCTCCATGCGATGACGGACGGATGGTTGCGGTCGCGGCGGACGTGTGCCTTGAGGTAGTCCAGCCATTCCGGGGCGGCGCTGAACACGCGGTTTTCGTCGATGACGAGAAGTCCGTACCTGTCGCAGAGGTCGAGGATGTTTTCGCTCGGGGGATTGTGGGAGCAGCGGTAGGCGTTCGCCCCCATTTCCTTCAGTTTTTTGATGCGGAACTCTTCGATCGAGGCGGGAACGGCGGCGCCGACGCCGGCATGGTCCTGGTGATTGCAGACGCCTTTGATCTTCATCGGTTTCCCGTTGAGGGAAAACCCGTTTGTGAAATCGAATTTGAACGTGCGGAATCCGAAGGTGACCGTTCTTTCGTCGAAGACGCGCGATTCGTTCTTGACGGTGACTTTGAACTTGTACAAGGACGGGGAGTCCGGCGACCATAATTTCGGGGAAGACGTGCGGATGGTATAGGGGACCTGTTCGATCCGGTTCGCGGGCAGATTCGAGAGGATGCGCTTGGTCTCGATCTTCTTTCCGTCCGGGTCGGTGATCTCGATGTCCACGAACGGGTTCTGGTCGGAGATCCCGTTGTTGACGAGCGTGATATGCCCGTTGATGTTCCAGCCGTCGAGTTTGAGCTCGGCGCTGACCTGGACGCCGTCTTCGTTCGCGATATGGACCGGATTGTTGACGATGAGCTTGACGTCGCGGTAGATGCCGGCGCCCTCGTACCACCATCCTTCGAAGACGGCGGCGTTGACTTCGACCGCGATCACGTTGTCGCGTCCGTACATCAGCGCCGGCGTGATGTCGAACGTAACGGTGTTGTATCCGCTGTAATTGTGATGGTAGAGCGTCTGGTTGACCCAGAAGGTCGCATGCGTGGCGATGCCGCCGAACTGGAGCGCCACGCGTTTGCCTTTCCACGAGGACGGCACGAAGAAGCGTTTGCGGTAGTACCCCCAGCCGCGTTTGCGGAAGCCCTGTTCGCCGTTCTCCTCCGGATAGAAGCCGTCTTCGACCGCCCAGTCGTGCGGCAGATTGACGGGCCGGAATCCCTCTTCGTCGAACTGGAGCGAGGTGAACGGCCAGACGACGTCCGAAGTGGCGGCTTTCGCGCCGGCCCAGATGCTTTTGTGTTCTTTGTACTGCTTCGGTTCGATCTGATGATCCGACTGCATGAACATCCAGCCGGGGTTGAAGTCATAGATCTCGGACGCGCCTGCGGTCTCGGAGAGAATCAGCAGGAAAAGAAGAAGCGAAACGAGTTCGGCAGCGGTTCTGTTCGATTTCGTATTCATGGAATGCCGTCCTTTCTTTACGTGTCCCGTGCGGCCGCGCGGGAACAGATTGGAGGAAAAAATGTTTGCATGGATATAATAATATAGCACATCGCAGGACGGAATCAACCGCCCGCGCGGAAAAACGCGCGAGTTTTGCAGGGGGAAAGCCGCCGGAAAGCCGCCGGTCCTCTGCACGGATGCAGAACGCGGCGCGGATGCGGACGTCAGAACGAGACGTTGATGTCGCCGGAGATCGCGGTCGGGGGCGGGATGAGTTTCAGCCCGATGGAATTCTGCCAGTCCTGGTCCCAGGAATTGAGCATCAGCGGATCCGTGGGCGGCCCGAAGGGGTTCAGGTCGGTCACGAGGATCTCGTCCTTCGACGTGAAGTAGATGTCGAGCACGATGTCCGGTTCCGGAAGCACCCAGAAATTCCTGTCGATGAAATCGACGGCGAGCGTCCAGTATTTTTCGCGGGATTTCTCCAGACGCGGATAATTGCGCGTCATCCAGTACTGGCTCATCGCGCGCAGCTTGCCGTTCTTCACGAACAGACGGAATTCGCGCGCGGAATCCATGCGGCGGAACGGCCGGACGCAGAGCGCCGAGACCATGCCGTTCATGGCGGCGTTCCGCACCTTCGCGCTTTGGGTCAGGAAATACCAGGCGCTTTCGGCGGACCGGACCGCGCCGCGTTTCTCCTCGAAGCGGACCGTGTCGGTCGGGGCGACGAGGTCGGTCCCGACGAACCGGGTGAAGGGGAATTTGCTCATGGCGCTTTCGAGGCGGGCGATCACGCTTTTCGCGATGCCGGATTCCGTGTCGCCGTTCTGAAGCGCCTGGATCTCAATATCCATCAGGAACACGAAGTTGGTCGGGAGGGAATAAACGGAGAGACGCGGATACCAGTTCTGGATCCGGCAGTGTTCGAGCGTTTTGTTCATAGGGGCGTCTCCTTTTTGACAGGCGGTTAAAAATCGGAATCGTCGAAATCGTCGTCTTTCCGGTCGATCTGAGGACAGACTTTCCGGATGACCGCCCGGAACGCGAAGAGCTGATAGACGAAGAAAATGCCGACGAAAAGAATCTGGAATGAAAGGAATCTGTCACCGCCAGCGGCGTCGAACAGCGTGGCGGCGATCTGGGCGGGGAAGGTGGAGTAGACCATGATCGTCAGGACGTTTCGGAAGACGATCCCCTTCGGCAGCGTAGACGCGCGCAGATACTGGACCAGCGACACCAGCAGGATGATCAGGCCGATCGTCAGCAGGTTGCGTCCGAACGTCGTCAGGAGGATGATCGCGGTCAGCATGGAGACCGCGAAACCGGCTGCCTGCGAACCCGTGACCAGGACCGCGGGCGCATCCTCGCCGGCGCTGTTCTTCTGTTTCGTCTCCGGGGCGAACTCCTCCTTCAGGGTTTCGGAGTATCCGGGCCCGGAGAACATCTCCCAATGCGCGCCGAAATGGTCGAGATCGGTATCTTCCCCCGACGAAAGCGAGGCGTAAAGCATGGACGCGGGCAGCAGGGTGGCGTAGAAGACGTCCTCGCCCTTCCAGTTGATCGCCGCCCAGGACGAAATGCCGCCGGGGAGGATGACGATGCCGTGTTCCGAGGTGCGGCCGGCGTTGAAATCCGTGCTGGTGAACGTGTCTCCGGGGTAGTATTCCAGCGTGATGTAAGGCAGCTTGAAGCGGCGCGGGGTATCCGGATCCTTCTGGAACGAGATAGATTCCGGCGTGACCACGAACGCCCCGATCTCCTCGTCGAGATTGCGTCCGGCGCGCTCGAACACGCCCTTCTGCACGAACGTCCCGACGACCGAGGCCAGGATGGCGCAGAGGATCGTCAGCAGGATGAATCGCCATACGGCGCGTACCGGAGAAGACCCGTAGATCTCGGTTATGATCTTCGTGCCGGCGCACAGGCGCAAGGTGGTTGTGAGGAAGCCGGGCGCGGACCCGGTGTTTGTGCCGGGCATGGGCATGGTCAGACGAGCCTCCTGACTTTGAATCCGCGGGGGCCGTTCTTTTTGATGATCTTTTCGACGCGCCTGGAGATGGACGGATAGACGTCCGGGGCGACCTTCTGGACGAACACGATGCCGTCGAGGTGGTCGAGTTCGTGCTGGACGACGCGCGCGAGGAGGCCGCCGCATTCGAGGACGAATTCGGAGCCGTCGAGGAGCATGGACTTGAGCACGACGGCGTCGCTGCGCATGACGCGGCCGTAGACGTCCGGCACGCTCAGGCAGCCTTCGTCGAACGGGCAGAGGTTGCCGGAGTACGAGACGATCTCCGGGTTGATCAGCGTGATCGGCATCAGCGGAAGGAGTTTCTTTTCTCCCTCGGTGTGAACCGGAATCTCGTTGCCGTCCTCGTCGGTCGGCGGATCGATGTCGATGGTCACGATGCGCTGAAGAAGTCCGACCTGATTTCCGGCGAGGCCGATCCCGTGCGATTTGTACATGATCTCGAGCATGGCCTTGGAAATGCGTTCCGTCTCCTCGGTGATCTGTTCGACCGGGCGCGCTTTCGCCGCCAGGATCGGATCGCCGAGCAGCCGGAGCTTCAGTTTTTCGACGGGGATGTTGTTCATGCGTCCTCCGTGGGCGGGGTCAGGCGGTCGCGGCCAGGGCTGCGCGGATGCGGCGGGCGCATTCCTTCACGCCGATGCAGACGACCGTTTCGTAGATGCTGGCGCCGACCGTGACGCCGCAGACGGCGACGCGGACGGGCTGGTTGAGTGCGAACTGGGAAAGACCGTCGGCGGTCTCGATGGCGCGGAGCGCGTCTTCGATCGCCTTCGGATCGTTTTCGGGGAGAGAATCGAACGCGTCCGCGGCTTTCGCGAGGGCGGCGCGCATGGGTTCCGGCGTGAGGAACTTCTTCACGCCCTTCGGATCGTAGTCGACCGGGACGGCGAAGAAATAGGTCCACGCCGCGAGGTCGGTCATGAGCTTGGTGCGGGTCTGCATCAGGTCCGCTACGGCGTCGAATTTCGCGCGGTCGACGGATTCGCGCCACGGATAGGCGGCGGCGAAATCCCAGGCGCGTTCGCGGAAGACCGCCGGATCGAGCGCGGCGATGTACTGTCCGTTCAGGTTCGCCATCTTCACGGCGTCGAACTGCGCGGGCGAATGCTGGGCGCGTGCGAGGTCGAACGCCTCGACGAGTTCCTCGCGGGACATCTTCTCGCGGTTGTCGCCGGAGGACCAGCCGAGGAGCGTCAGGTAGTTGAACAGCGCCTCGGGGAGCACGCCCTTGTCGCGGAAATCGCCGACGAACGCGTCACCGTCGCGCTTGCTGTAGGGCTTGCCCTGGGCGTTCACGATCATCGGCAGGTGGGCGTAGGACGGGACCTTCGCGCCGAGCGTCTGGAACATGAAGAGGTGGCGGTAGGTGTTTTCGACGTGGTCGTCGCCGCGCACGATGAGCGTGATGTCCTGCGTGATGTCGTCGCAGACGTTCGCGAGGTGGAAGACCGGGCTGCCGTCGCTGCGGACGATGATGAAGTCGCGCATGCTGTCGAGCGGCTTGGAGAGGTGCCCCTTGACCATGTCGTCGTAGAAGACTTCGCGGCGTGTGAACGTCATGGAGGCGGCGTGTTCGACGGTCTCGACCGCGCCGTTGCCGAGGATGTCGTTGAGCTTGTCGTTCGTGAGCGCAAAGAGCGTCTGTCCGGCGGCGTCGAGGACCGCGAGGTCCCTGAACCCGGCGAGGCACGCCTGGTTTTCGACGGGCTTGCCCTTCGGCGAGAGCGTGGTGAATTTCAGGCCGCCGCCGCCGATCTCGACCGCAGTGTCCGGCGCGAGCGTGTACGAGGCCGGGCCGACTGTGCGGACGAACGGGAATTCGTCGCAGAAGAACGGGATGCGGAAGAGGATGGGGGAATGCTCCGTGACGGGTCCGAGCGGATAGGCGTTGCCGTCGTCCATGAGCTTCTTCGCGGCGTCGAGGTGGTGCTGCGCCTGGGTGGTCTGGTAGAGGACCTCCTCGTCGTAGTCGAGGCCGAGCCACTCCATGCACTCGAGAAGCGTGTCGATCGCCTCTTTCGTGGAGCGTTCGAGGTCGGTATCCTCGATTCTGAGAATGAACTTGCCGCCCATGTGGCGGGCGGCAAGCCAGTTGAAGATCGCGGTGCGGATGTTTCCGATGTGGACCTGCCCGGTGGGGGAGGGTGCGAATCTGAGTCTGTGCTGCATGATGATGTTGATGGAAAAGATGCGGGCCGTGTCCGGCCCGCGGATCGTGTTCGTGATTGCGGTTGAAAGGAGCGGATCAGTTGGCGTTGGTGGCCGCGAGGATCTGCGCCTTGGCGTTGTGCATGTTGACGACGGCCTGCGCGAGGTAGGTCTCGGCGTTGACGAATTCGCGCTGGACTTCGTTCACGCGGGTGATGGCGCAGTTGCCGGCTTCGTATTCGTCGTCGACCAGGTCGCGCATCTTACGGACGGCCTCGAGGTTCTTCTGGTAGAGCTTGACGGTCTTGAGGCTGACGATGTAGTTTTCGTAGGCGGTGCGGACGTCGTTGATGACGGTGATCCACTGGTCCGCGAGGGCGTACTCGGCCTGTTCCATCGCGGCCTGAGAGGCGCGCATGTTGAAGAAGGTGGCGCCGCCGGAGAAGAGTTCCCAGGAGACGTTGATGTTCGTGGTGAACGTGCTGTAGCGGTTTCTGTTGATGCCGGGGTGCGACGTGTACGTCCTGTAGTGATAGGGGCTGTTGTGGCGGGCGGAGTTGGTGTAGCCGAGCCCGATGGAGGTCGTGACGGTCGGTCCGAACGCCGCGATGCTGGAATAGTAGCTGAACTTGGACGCCTGGAGCGCTTCGCGGAGCGCCTTCAGGTCGGGACGGTTCGAGAGAGCGGCGTCGAGGTAGACGCTTTCGTCGGCGAGCATTTCGCCGTCGATCGCGAGCTCCTCGGGGAATTCGACGTCGTCCGGGATGGTGCCTTCGGTGAGGCCCATGAGCGCGGCGAGCGCGTACTTGGAGGAGGCGAGGTTGTAGTTCGCGGAATAAAGGCTGCTTTCGGCGTTGTTGTAGTTGACCTTGAAGTTGAGGACGTCGGACAGGGTGGAGGCGCCGACGCCATACTTGAGCTCGGTTTCCTTGAGGAGCTGGCGGTTGTAGCGCATGTCCTCAAGCGCGATGTTGCGTCTCGCCTTCGCATACATCACGTTGTTGTACGCGTAGGCCACGCTCTGCAGGAGCAGACGGCGGGCGTCCTGTTCGGACTGCTCGGACTGTTTCCAGCTGTGGCGCGCGGCCAGCAGGTTCATTTCGCGCTGGAAGCTGTCGAAGACGAGCAGCGAGGCGGACATGGACGGGGAGGACGTGAACGTCTTGTAGCTGGAACCGGCGTCTTCCGTGTAGCCGCGGTAGCTGGTGGAGCTCATCTGGTAGGACGCGGTGACCGTGGGCAGGTAGAAGAAGAACCGGCGGTAGTACTGGGCGCGCGCCTGGGAGACGGCGAAGTAGCGGGACTTGAAGCTCGGGTTGTTCTGGATGGCGATGGTCTGCGCCTCGTCGAGGGTGAGGAGCTTGAGCCCGGACGGAAGCTTCTGGTGTTCTTCCGCGGTGATCTCGGTATATTTGTCCTTGGAAATGGCCGCAGGCGGTTTCGCGACGTTGCACGCGGTGAGAGCCGCGAGGAGGATCGCGGAAACGGCGGTAGCGCTCAAAACGAAAGTTTTCATACTGTTCAGTCGCCTTTCGATGGGGTAAAATGTTTTGTAAACGAATTAATACCTCTAAATATACATCGTCGTGCCGGAATATTCAAATGATTTCCCGGGAGAATAGTATTTTTTTTCGGATTCGGGAGCTGATTCCGGTTTTCCAGGAACGGAATTGTCTGAAACATACGGAAAAAGACTTGCAAAAAGGTCGCGGCGGGATATATTATTGCAAAAATGCTTTCCCGAAAAATATGCCGAATGCAATGAAACAACATCTTGAATCGTCGGTCACCGCCGCCATCGCGGGCGTTTCCGGCATCCTGCTGATCACCGCCTGCCTGGTCGTCCTGAACGCCGTCCCGTTTTCCGCCCTTCCCGTGTGGGGCGTCTGGCTTGTCGCTCTTTCGGTCGCGGCCGGAGTCGCGGCGATGCTGTGCGCGCGGAATTACGGTGTGCTGGTCGGCGCCGTGGTGCCCGGGCTTCTGCTTGCTGTGCTCGGACTGTACTGGTCGTGTTCCGGCTGCGATACGGCGCGCATTCTCGCCCTCGCGATGGCGTGCGGCGGGTTCTGGGGATTCCTGTGGATCAGTACGCAGCTGCTTGCGACGGCGTTCCGGGCGGGGCTCGGCATGGGGGCGGGCAAATCGGTGTTCGCGGGCGCGGCGGTCCTGCTGGTCCTGTCGAAAATGCTTTCGCTCATCGTGATCCGGCACGGCGCGGCGGGCGTCCGGGCGCTGGAAATCGCCCTGGCGGTCTGGCTGGTCGCGCTGCTGGTCTGGCGGCCGTCGCTGGTCCTGCGGACGCTCGGGCTGATCCTGTCGCACACGCTGTACCGGATCCGCGTCGACCGGATCGAAAACTACCCGGACGAGGGGCCTGTCCTGCTCGTCGCGAATCATATTTCGTTCCTCGACTTCATCTTCATCCTGTGCCTGAAACCGCGCCGCGTGACGTTCATGGTGGACGAGGCGTTCTACCGGTTCCCCGGCCTGCACCTGTTTTTCCGGTGGAGCGGGGCGCTGGAGGTGCCGCGGAACGTGAACCGGGCGAAGATGCGGCATCTGATCGAAAAGACGCACGGGATCCTGAACCGGGGCGGCGCCGTGTGCGTGTTCCCGGAGGGCGCGATCTCGCCGAACGGCATCACGCACGCGTTCCGGTCGGGCCTGCACCGGCTGATGCCGTCGCCGGACATTCCGGTGATCCCGGTGCGGCTGGGCCTGCACTGGGGGAGCCTGCTGACGATCTACAACGGGAAACTGCGGTTCATCAAGCCGCGTCTGCTGCCGATCCCGGGCACGATCATCGTGGGCGAGCCGATCCCGCCGGGCTGGAACGGATTCCGCATCTGGCAGCGGATCCAGGAGCTCGGCGCGGAGGCGGAGATGAAGCCCGTGCGCGGCGAGAAGACGGTCCACTACCGGTATCTGCGGCGCTCGCTCCAGCATCCGTTCGAAAGCACGTTCAAGGACGCCGACGCGCCGAAGGGACTGTCGAACTTCGCCATGCTCGCGCAGTCGATCATCATCAGCCGGAAACTGCGGCAAATCCTGGCGGAACGCGACGACGACGGGCAGTTCGTCGGCGTGCTGCTGCCGAACAAGGCGGTGTCCGTGGCGGCGCTGCTCGGCGTGATGTTCGCCGACCGGACGCCCGCGATCCTGAACTACACGGCGGGCGACGCCGTGATGCAGTCCATGTACGACCGCGCGAAGCTGAAAACGGTGATCACGAGCCGGCTTTTCCTGAGCAAACTGAAGAAGCCGGTGCGCGACGAGATGTTTTTCCTGGAGGACCTGCCGAAGCTCGTCACGAAGGCCGACAAGCTCCTGACCGCCGCGCAGATCGTTCTCCTGCCGCACCGACTGCTCATCCGCGTGGTGTCGCCGCGCTACGGCACCGACCTCATGCACCCGGCGGCCCTGCTGTTCTCCAGCGGTTCTACGGGCATGCCGAAGGGCGTCCTGCTGTCGCACCACAACATCACGGCGAACATCTGGAGTTTCTGGCGGCAGCTGAACTGGCTGTACGGCACGGAGCGCATCCTCGGCAATCTGCCGCTCTTCCACGCGTTCGGGCTGATGGTCGGGCTGTGCTTCCCCGGCGTCACTGGCACGAAGGTCACGCTGGTGGCGAATCCGCTGGACGGCGCGGGCGTGTGCAGGGCGGTGCGCGACGACAAGGTCACGATGCTCATCTCCACGCCGACGTTCCTGCAGACCTACATGCGCTGCTGCAATCCGGGCGACTTCGACTCGCTGCGCATGATGGTGACCGGTGCGGAGAAGCTTCAGAAGCGCCTCGCGGACGCCTTCTTCGAGCTGACCGGGCTCAACATCATCGAGGGCTACGGCTGCACCGAGATGTCGCCGATCGTGTCGCTGAACCTGCCGAAGGATTTCCTGGCGGTCGGACGCGAGGCGGGACCCGAGGGGAGCATCGGCGTCGCCATGCCCGGCATCGCGGCGCGC
>JAFXUM010000125.1 GCA_017524965.1 Lentisphaeria bacterium
AAAAACATGGCGCGGGCATGAAATCGGGAAATATAAATTAGCCGTTCCAAAGAGAAAAGTCAAGCCGTTTTTTCCCATTGTGGAGAAAAAACGGCCCGCCGCATGCGGACGCGAATGCGGATTCCGGAAAGATGGAGAGAGGGAAAGGCGTTCCGTCCCAGATGACGGGAAGGCGGCTTCAGCGGTCGAACGGATTCGGGATATCCTGCTGAAAGAACGGGTCGTTGGGGTCGACGCGTCGTACTCCGCCGATTCCGCGCATATTGGCCGGAGAAATCGGAGTCGGGGTTCTTCCGCCCCAGAGGTCGTCCTGCGGAGCCGGAGGCGGCGGAGGCGGCGCGCCAATCGGATCGTCCGGCGAACCGGCATAATTGGGCACGATGCCGGAATCGCCGGGGACTTCGCCGGGCGGGTACGGCGTCGCCCGTTTTCCTCTCGGCGCGTTCGGAACCACGGCCCCCACCCCGACGACGGAGATGTCGTCCGGGTCGCGGAAATCCGCCATATCGGGATCGGGCGCCATGCCGTGCGGCACGGTCGCCGTGTGCGTCGTCTTCGCTTCCTGACGTGCCGCGCGATTCTCCGCGTGCTGCGCGCGGCGTTCCGCAACGGCGGCCTGTTCTGCCGCGCTTTCGGCGGACGCCCCGGCGGACGGCGCGTTTTCGCGCGGCGGCAGGAACTGGACAAGGATAAAAAGCACGAGCGGGAGGACGGTAAGAAGCAGGACGATGAACAGGACGGTTTTCACCGGAAATCTGTTTCCCTGCACGTTTGATTCGATCATAAGACGGAACTCCTGTTTTGCGCGTTTCCCGTACCGGTTCCGGCGCGGGATCATGGATCGTATTCTATGGATTAGACCCCTGCCCCGGCGGAAATCTTAGCGCGGAGTCCCGTCTTTCCGAAAAAAACGGTTTTTTCCGGTCCGCGATTCACCGCACGTCGTAGTAAAACGCGTCCGCGGCTTCCCGGTCGCGCCCCGTGAAGATGCGCTTCGTGAGTTTGCGGTTCCGGATCAGATACCAGTCGCCGAACATATCGAACTTGCGGGCGGACGTGACGATATACGACTTTTTCAGCGTGCCGTACTTTTTTCCCATGCTCACGCCAAGCTTGTTCAGCCGCGCGGCGAAATCCATGTCCTCCAGACTCACGAGGCTCTCGTCGAACCCGCCGGCCGCCTCGAAATCCCGCCGGTAAAACCAGAACATGCCGCCGGAAAGCGCGGCTTTGTTCCGCAGCATGACCGGGATCAGGTTCCACGCCACGTACACGGCCGAGAAGAAGATCCCGACGGACATCCGGTCGAACCGGGTGGGCGTGCCGCCACCGATGTACCGGCCGCTTTCCAGCATCTCCCTCACCTCGCACAGGGCAAGTTCCGACATCGCGCTGTCCGCGTCGACGGTCACGACGATGCCGCCCCGGGATGCGCGGACTCCGGCGTTGCGGACCTGCGCGATGCAGCGGGCGTCGTTTTCCACAACTTCAGCGCCGAAACTCCGGGCGATCTCCGCCGTCCGGTCCGTGCAGCGGTTCGCCACGACAACGGTCTCGACGCAGTCGCTTCCCTCATTCAGCCGGGCGGCGGCGCGCTTCACGGATTCCAGGCACGACGCGATGTATTTTTCCTCGTTGTGCGCTGGGATGACAACGGAGATGAGCGGGGTTTCATTCATATCCGGTTCAGCGTTCCGCTTCGGCTTTCTTCTGTTCCCGGCTCCAGTCCCGGTTCAGGTCAAGACCCGCGAAAACGGACGGCGATCCGGGCAGAAGGATCCTGAAATCGTGCGCGAGGCAGAAGCCCAGCTTTCCCTCGTCTATGGAGAAATTGACCACGTGGCCGCCGCAACGCCGGTCGGCATCCATGAAATGAAGATGCCAGCCGGGAGCGTTGACGCCCGCGAGGTATCCGGGAAGACGGAATCCGACCAGGTCGCCGGAAATACCGTCCCATTCGAAGACGGCTTCGTCTTTCGCCGCCTCCGCCAGGCCGACGCCGTCCTGTTCCTGACGTCTGACCGTACGGACTTTCATCCGGCGGAAAGCTCCGGTGAACCGGACCGCGAGCGGGTAATCGTCCCGCGGGCAGAGTTCCTTCATCCGCTCCTCGAATTGCTCATAACTGGAAATCGCGTTCAGTCTCAATTCCTGTTCGGCCCGGAACGCCGCGACCGTGCCGAACGGGATCGTCTCCTCGTCCCCGGGCAGACGGACACTCCCGTCCGCGCAGGCCTGGTAGACCACGCCGTCGATCATCTGCACCTCGCCGTCGAGGCGGTCCATCGTCGCGATCGCCAGATTGCCGAGCTTCTTGACTTCCCCGACGCCGACGATGCCGCCATAGCGGCCGCCGAGCAGGACGCTGAACAGGGAAATCTGCGTGAATTGAATTCGTTCTGAACCGGACATCGGATTCTCCTTATGCCGCCGGGGCCAGACTGCCGACCGCGGGCGGGGCTTGTTGCGGGATGTTCAAATGGATGTATTGACCGCTCAGTTCATCCAGGCGGCCGCTCCGGCGCTCCTTTTCGAGAAAGCCGTTCACATACTCCAGAAGCGCCTCGCTGCCGGGCGGGAGCAGGACTCCGAGCTGACCGTGCGTGAACGGACGGTCCAGCAGGGGCGCGGCCAGACGCGGATCCTTTCCGCAGTAGTAGGCCGCCTCCAGGATCTCGGTGATCATCACGTCGGCCTTCCCCGAGGCGACCAGCGCCGGGATCTCCTCGTTGACCGGATGGATCGTCAGGCGCGCGTTCGGGAGATGTGTCCGGGCAAACTTTTCGTTGAGGCCGCCCGGATTCTCCATGACGCGCACGTCCGGCCGGTTGACCGCCTCCAGGGAGATGTACTTTTCTGCGTCCTCCGAACGGCAGAGGACCGTTTTGCCGTTCTCCAGATAGCCGTCGGACATCAGCGCCTGTTCCTTCCTCGCCTGCGTGATGGTGATGCCGCACAATGCGAGGTCGAACTTGCGGTCGAGCGTATCCCGCATCAGGGCCGGCCACGAGGTCGGGACGTATTCGAGCCGGACGCCGAGAGCGGCCGCCAGGTCCTCCGCCAGAGCCGCGTCGAATCCCTCATACGTATGCGTCCGCGGATTCAGGTACGACATCGGGCGGTAATCCCCGGTCGCGCCGACACGCAGGACGCCCCGCGACAGGACGGCCTGAAGCGCGTCCGAATCCGGTTCCGCGGAACGGCATCCGGCCAGAAACAGGATTCCGGCAGCAAAACACAAGCAGGCGAAAAGCCCGATCAAACTCTTTTTCACGACAGCATGTTTTCCGTTCATTATCCGTTCCTGTTCCGTTGGTTTCGCGGGTCGCCCCGGACACGCGGGCGCTTTCCGGCATCCGCTCCGGGGCCGCGCACAAAAAAATATACATCCGCATGTGTGCGGAATCAAGCCCGGAACGGAGAAAAAACCGAAACGGGAAACGGCGCAGTCCTCGCAGGCGGGACATCCGTTGACGCGGGAAACGCGATGAGGCGGAAAAACATGCGGCGCGCTTCACAAAAAACCGGAAAGCGACTTGTATTTTTTCGTTGCAGTGATATATTGTTTTACGGTCCGCGACGATTGATGCACAATGCGGAAAAAACGAAGGACCCGGTTTTCCCGTCCGCTTTGAAAAACGACAAACAATGGAGACTGCAAATGAAAGTCGGAGATACTTTTACCCGTGACATTTATTCCGGAAACCTCGCCGAGGTGACGGTCCGTTCCGTGGACGAGGACGGATACCGTTACGAGATCGCGTTCCATGACGGACGCAAGGGAAGCGGTTTCAAGAGCTGGGCCGACGAAAACGCCGAAAAGGAAGCGAAAAACGTCTCCGAATAAGACGGGCGCTATCCCGGGAACGCGGACGGTTTCCCGTTCCCGGACGCCGGCTGAATCGTCGGCATCGGCGAAATACGCGAACGCCGGAAGCGATTTTATTGCGGGACACCATCGGAATGGTGATCCCGTTTTTTTATTGGCCAGCCCGGTTCATCCGGCCGGATGCGACAATCCGCCGGATCCCGGATCGGACGCACACGACGAACCGGACCGGGAAGCCGAAGGAGAGGTTTACGCGGTCACGTTCACAGGCTCGCGAGGATGCCTCCGCCCGGTTCCTCGAAGATCCGTTCCGAGGTGAAACCGAGGAAGGCGCCCGCTTGTGCGAGCGCGGCATACCGCGCGGAACCGTCGTCGCCGAATTTGAGCGTGATCTTATCCGCGGTCACGCCGGAAACCGCGACGCTGTTGTCGCCGTCGGTGTAGACCATCGTTTCAGCGTCCCAGTTCGTTTCGCCGCCGGATGCGAACCACAGCGTGACCGTGCCCGTTCCGAGCTGATGAACAATGTCATTGCCCCAGTTTTCACCGAACGTGAACACGTCGTTTCCGCCGCCGCCGTGCATGCGGTCGTTTCCGGCGCCGCCCGCGATCACATCATCGCCGGACGCGCCGACGATACGGTCGTTGCCGGCGTCGCCGAAGAGCTGATTGTCACCCTTGTTCGCCCAGATGGTATCGCTGCCGTCGCCGCCCCGGATCGTGAGGCCGTCGCCGATGTATTCGAGACGCTGACTGGTCATGTCGACGATGTCGTCGCCCGCGCCCGCCCGGATTTCGCTGATCCGCGCGATGCGCGCCTGCTGTTCCGTGATACTTTCCGGCAATACGGTGAACTCGTCGTCCACGAAGATTCCGTCGCCGTTTTCGTCGTCGGTCAGGCACAGGATGTTCGCGTCGTCCGAGCCGAAGAAGAGGTCCGCGATCCGGTTTTTCCCGCTCGCGGAGACAAGTTCTTTTGTCCCGGCCCAGTCGTTCACGGATCCGACGTGCTGGGCGTAAAAGATGTTCTCCCATGTGCCGACAGGCGAGGCGAAGAACAGGTCGCCGCTGCCGTCCTCGTTGGACCGCAGGACCTTCGCGGGTTCGGGCGTGTTGTCGGACTTGATCTCGTTCCCGTCCGCCCACTGGTCGCCGTCGGCCAGTTTCACGCGCCACTGGTACGTCCCCGCGGGGAGCGCCAGCATGTCCACGGCGTTCGTTGCGGCGGCCGCCCGGAGCCCGTGCGCGAAATTGTCCGTGCTGTATTCCACCACATATCCGCCCGTGCCCGCCGGATCCCAGCTCACGCGGTCCTTCGTGCCGACCGGATTGTCCGGTACCGGCGGAACCGGCTTCACCGTTTCGACCGCAAGCGTCAGGATCGCCTCGTTCAAACTGAGCGTGTAATCTGTCTCGCCGACGGACAGCGTTTCCCCGGCCGCGAGCGTGCCGGCCGGGGCTCCGCTGCAAACGACGGTAAAGACCATGTTTTGCAGATCCTCGATGCCGGTCGCGCCGGAAGCGGCGGAAACGAGGGTATAGGTCCCGGTTTTCGCATCCGTCACATCCACGGAGAGAGTCGCATTGGAGTATAGATCGGACACGGATTTCTTTATGGTGAACAGCACATGGTCTTCCATTTCGGTCAGTACAAAGCTCAGATTGCATTTCCCGGAGAGGTCCCCGCTGATGGTGCTGGTGCTGTCGACCGTGATCGAATCATCGCCGTCGCCGGCGTCAATGGTCCCGTACAATCTGGAATGGCCCGCCAGGGACAGGACGTCGTCGCCGTCGCCGAGCGTAACATTTCCGACCGCGATGGAGGAATTGGAAAGGGTGAAAACGTCGTTTCCGGCGGAACCGAAGTAACTCCAGCCGTTGGGATCCAGAAGGTCTTCGGACACTTCCGTATTCCCGCTCCGGCTCTCCTGCAGGGATTGCAGCACGGCGGCCGCATCGGCGCCCTCGGAGGTCTTCCCGGCGTAGATCAGAGTGTTGTCGGCAGTGACCGTGCCGGACAACGCCTCACTCATGTCGAACGCATGGTTGTATTCGTTCGAGGTGGAAACGATCAGCGAACCTCCGGAAGCATGGAATGTCAGGATATCTCCTGTCCCTGAGTTAAAGCCGCATGCGGGCGTTTCGTCCCCATATGTACTGATTATCAGCACATTCATATTGAAGCCGTTTACCGTTGTTTCGTCTTTGACCCTGATGCCGTTCAGCAGTTCCACGGTCTTTCCGGCAACGGAAGAATCGAAAACGACCGTGTTGGCCCCAGCCATTCCGGCCGCCTGTTCGAATGCGCGGAGCATCGTTCCCGTGCCGTACAGACGCGCATCGGTGACCGTGAACGTCTCCACATAATCGACCATCAGATCGTAAACAAATTCCTGAAATTGCAGCTCGAACACTTCTTCCCGGGTATACCACCGGGTGGCCTGGTTATAAGCCCAGCCGAAATTGATATGGAAGGTATCGTCCTCCCGGTCGTATCCGTCGATTACAAGCGCATGTCCGTGGTAGGCGGCGCCGACCGGCCGGCCGGCTTCCAGATTCTCGATCAGGACCTCATACCCGGCGTCGGAGATATGAATTTTCAGGTCGTCGTCCCAGTAGCCCCAGTAATAATAGCCCATGCCCATGTAGGGACCGTCAATGTTCACGCATTTGAAACCGAACCGGGTGAATATCGAATTACTCCATGTTGCGCCGGTCGAGACCGCGGCATATTTCGATTTGTTGGCCACTCCGCAGGCATAAAGCAGGGCGGCCGCGTGTTCGGCGGAATCCAGCTTGAAGTCCGACAGATACTCGTTGATCGCGGCAAAGGACAGCGTGCCGGGCGTCGATCCGTCCGATTTGATCTCGATGACAATCTTCTCGCCTCCCTCGGCGGCTTTATGTTTGCTGGTGTATTCATCGCTTTTTTCCAGCGTCAGCGCCAGATCCAGCCCCTGCTTTTCGATGAAGTAGTAAATGAGCTGTCCGGCCGCGATATTGGTGCATCCGACCAGCGAGTGAGTGTCGGGAGTGACCGTCGGATCATACGGGGTGTACTCGTTGTAGCAGACCGTGGTATTGCCGCCCATCGGGCATACCCCTTTCTGCGCCCACAGGGTGGAAAGCATGATCCCCGACGTGTCGATGTTCCCGAACGTGATCTGATTCGTCCCCTCGTTTCCCGATTCATCCGTGGCCTTGAAGTAATACGTTTCATTGAACGAGGCTATGATCGGTCCCGTGTATTTCTTCCAGGCGCCGGATTCGCTGATGCGGAAATAGATCTCGCTGCCGTCGTCGACCGTGGCAGTCAGCGTGGTCTGCTTCAGCACGGTCTCGGTGTCGGCGGTCAGCGTGATCACAGGAGGCGTCGTGTCGTTTTGTTTCACAGTAAGGGACAGAGCGTCGGCCGCCGTTTCCGTCCCAAGATTCAGCGTATAAACGGTATCTTCCGTGACGAGCGGATTGTCAACGGTGAGCGTGCCGAGCGATTCGCCGGAGGCGTTCTGAACTGTGATCGCGCCGTTGAACTCCGCCGCGCCTTCCGCGAGCGTGTAAACGCCCTTCGTCTGGTCCGCCGAGACCGTGAGCGTGTACACCGGCGTCCCATGAATGATCGCGAGGTTATTCACCCTCGCCCCCGACTCGGGCGTGAGTTCGGCGATATTGAAATCAAGAATAGCGTCTTCTCCCGCGGAAACGGTCGCGCCCTCCGCAAATATCATCTGCCCGGTCAGCTTGCCGCCGGAGAAGACTTCGAGTCCTCCGCCGGAGTTGACTATTGCGCTGTTGACCGTCGTACCGGAATGCACCGTTGCGCTGCCGGCGAGCTCCAGGCCGGAAATGGTGTTGGATGCAAACGTTACAGCGGCTCCCTCTGCGATCTGAACACAGCCGCCATTTTCCAGGACATCCGCCGCCGTGCCGCCGGAATAAACTTCAAGCCTGCCGCCGCCGTTGACCGTGGTATTGTTCGCGGTCGTGCCGGAGTGAATGGTGGCGGAGGCGCCGGAGAGAGTCAAGTCGGAAATGGTGTTCGAGGTGAATGTGACGTTTGCGCCGTCGGCGACTTGAACATAGCCGCCGTTTTCCATGACTTTCACCGCGGTCGCGCCGCTGGAAATGATGAGTCGGCCGCCGGAGTTGACTGTCGCGTTGCTCATATAACCGCCGGGTGTGGCCGGTTCGCCCGGATCGCCGGGGAGGGTTTCGCCCGCCAGGATAACGGCGCCGCCGTTGATCTTCGCGTTAAAACCGCTGGCGCCCGCGGAGATCATGGCCGTGCCGCCGTCATACACGATGGCGGAGTTGACCACGCCGCCGGAGGCCGCGTCCAGCACGCCGCCGGAACTGACAGTCGGTTTATAGGCATTGCCGGCTGAAAGAACGAACAGCTGCCCGCCGTCGAACACCGTTGCGCTGTTCGCCGCCGCGTTCGCGTTCACTTCCAGACCGCCGTATATCTGTGCCCGGTCCGACAGTCCGCCTTTCCACAGATACAGGGAGCCGCCCTGCGAAATGACCGTGGTTCGAGCGTATGCTCCGCTGCTCACATGGAGGATGCCGCCGTTCATGACCGTTATGCTGGCTGCCATTACGTCTGCATAAACGATCTGGGTGCCGCCGGACTGAAGCACGCTTTTGTGTGCCGTGCCGCCGCTGGAAACCAGATACAGTCCGCCGTTTTCCACCGTGATATCCTGCGCAAAGCCGCCGTTCAGGACGGTTGCCGTGCCGCCGGAAGAAACCGTACAGACATACAGGATCCCGCCATTGGACACAACGGCTTTTCCTCCGTCTGCGATTCCGATTTCCTGTGCGAAGCCCGCGTTCATGACCTGCATGACGCCGTCCTGCAGGACCATCAGCCCGGTCGATGTCACGCCGGAGGAAACGACTACTATGCCGGATGAGATCTCGTCCATTTTTTCAGCTCCAGTTTTGCGGATTCCGGATTCACGGACTCCTGTTTTTAAGGCGGGCAAAGCATACGTTTCGAGCAATCCCGCGTCCATTTCCAGCTCGGACGGCAGCACGAACGCGCCGCCCGCCGTGGAACACGCCTTTTTTCAGGCGGTTCCACACTGTTGTCTATTTGATTACGCGATTTTGGTAAGGACCATCTGATTGGAGTTGATCTCAAGCTCATGCGTATGAGCATCCGATGTACCCCAGTAATAAAGCGTATCCGATTGTTTTGTCGCAGCCCCGATGCCATCCAGTGTGACGGAACCCAAATCGCCGAAGCCGTGGAATACGTCTTTTTCGTTCGTTGCATTCAGATCGGTGATGAGCGCGACGGATCCGGTAAAGGAGGAGAATCCCTTCAACGCCTTCCGGACTGGTCGTGTAGTAGAGGGACAATCCATCCGAAGTCCATGTCGAGTTCACGAAAATCGTAGCCATACCAGCAGCTTCTCCTCATTTGGGACCGGCGGAAAAGTGCGAATGAAGCCGATCGTTTATAATTAGTCATATACATACACAATCAATATACTGCAAGGAAGTTCAAAAGTCAAGAGGTTCGATAGAAAAATATTGATATATTTTTTGCAATCACCTTGCAAACATCAAGAACCGCAGCATATAAAGCATTGAACCACAATATATTGTAAACTTTTTCAGATAGTTGAAAGCATGACAAAGAAACAGAGAAAAAACGCAAATGATGCGAAAAAAGAAAACAGACTGTAAAAAAACGGTCAGGCCCGCGAAACGCCGATGTTCAGCACGGGGAAGCCGTCCGTGAGCGGATGCGGCGTGTGCCGGATCATCAGGACGGTACGGTCGCGGAAAACGCGGAGGACGGTCTCCAGGAAACGCGTTTCGTTGTCGGCGTCGAGGTGGGCCGTGGCTTCGTCGAGCAGGAGGACGCGCGTGCCTCGGAGGAGTTCGCGTGCGAGGGCGAAGCGGAGCCGTTCGCCG
>JAFXUM010000126.1 GCA_017524965.1 Lentisphaeria bacterium
AGAACGGCGTCGTGGGGCACATGGGCTGCATCTTCAGCGAGATCAGCGGCAACGAGATCTACCGGATCGCCACCAAGCACGAGTTCTTCGGCTGGGAGATCGGCGGCATCAAGCTGCACGCGCCCATCGACGTCCGGATCGCCGGAAACTGCATCCACGACTGCACGCTCGGCACCTGGCTCGACTGGCAGACGCAGGGCACCCGGATCACCGGAACCCTCTACTTCAACAACGTCCGCGACCTCATGGTCGAGGTGTCGCACGGCCCGTATCTGGTCGACAACAACATCTTCGCGTCCGCCTACAGCTTCGAAAACATGTCGCAGGGCGGCGCGTACGTCCACAACCTGGTCCTCGGAAATACCCTCCACAGGTGCGTCCTGAACCGTTCCACGCCGTACCACTTCCCCCACAGCACCGCGCTCATGGGCACCTCGTTCATCTACGGCGGCGACGACCGTTTCTACCAGAACATCTTCGTCGGCGGCGCGGACAAATACGGGCAGACGGACTGCGTGTTCACCGGCACGGAGGCGTTCGACGGGCATCCCGATTCCTACGAAAAATACATCGCAGGGATTAAGGCGGCGTTCCCGCAGAAGGGCATCCCCGGCGACGAAAACCTCTATCTCCAGGTGGCACAGCCGGTCTATATCGCGCGGAACGTCTACGGCAACGGCGCGGAACACTACGACGGCGAACAGGACTGCACGGTCAAGGAAGGCGGCTGGAACATCCGCATCGAGGCGGACGAGCCGGATTCCGCTCCGGACCTGCCCGCCGCGGAGTTCGTCAGGAGGAGACGCGGGTTCGTGTACCTCGAACTTGACGCCGACGATCTGCTGCTCGATCAGAAGACCAAGCTGATGTCAACGGCTGATCTGGGCGAAACGAGAGTCTCCGAGGCGTTCTTCGAGAACCCGGACGGCTCGGACATCGTCCTCGACCGCGACTACCTCGGACAGCTCCGCACGGACGGCGGCAACCACGCCGGGCCGTTCGCCGGGCTGAAAGAGGGCCGCAACCGCCTGTGCGTCTGGTGATCTCACCGTAAGCGGCGCGCATACTACAAAAAGCCCCCGGACCTCGAGTTGAAGATCCGGGGGCGTTCTTTTTGCCGGGGCGAAGTCGACGCGGTTATTTCGACTTCACCATTTTCTTGAAGGCTTCGCTGAACAGCAGGTAATTGCTGTTGCCTGCGACCGTGCCTTCGTTTTCACCCCAGAAGAACGGCCAGTCGTCGACGTTCTCGAAGTGGTCGGGTCTGCGGAACAGCAGGCCGGGCGCCACGTTGCCGGGGATGAACGAGAGATCGGCGCGGTTGTTGCCGTAGAACATCGCCTTGGGACGCGCGGCGCCGACCGCGGCCACCAGCGAGTAGTTGTGGTACGGATGGCAGC
Source organism: Lentisphaeria bacterium (assembly GCA_017524965.1). Lineage (GTDB taxonomy): Bacteria > Verrucomicrobiota > Lentisphaeria > Victivallales > UBA1829 > UBA1732. The sequence goes on from JAFXUM010000126.1 coordinate 1,401, forward strand.
CGAACAGGAACGCCGCGGCCTTGTAGGCGTAGCTCTTGTCGATGATCTCGGGGAAGTAGAGGTTGGCGAGGGTCGCCGTGAGGCCCATTTCCGTGACGGAGCCGCTGCCCGCCCAGTTGCCTTCGGGGATGGGCACGCCGTACGGGTTCAGATCCTCGTAGCTGTCCAGGTATTCCTTGTAGTCCTCCACATAGGGCGCGACCTTCTTCTTGAACTCTTCGCTCAGGTAGGGAAGCGCCTCGAGCGCGGGACGGATGCTGTTCGGGTTGCGGCTCAGGGACTGCAGGAGATCCTGTTCGAGCTGTTCCCGGTAGGATTCCTCTCCGGTCGTGCGGTACATCTGCAGATTGAAGTTGTTGCCGACGCTGAAGCCGGGGCCGCCGATGCCCATGCCGCCGCTCGACGCGCGGTTGCTGCTGCCGGGCACGAGGTCCGTCATCTTGTACTTCCGCACGAGACGGTAGAAGTCGCGCATCGCGGAAGCGGAATCGGTCTTGTCGGTTTCGAGGAGCTTTTCGATGGCGTCCGCTTCGATGTCAAGGAACTCGAGCAGATCGGATTTCTGCTGGTCCGCGGTTTCGGGGAGATCGACTCCGGCCTGCTTCGCAAGTGCGCGGAGCTGGGCGTTCGCATCAGAAAGTTCTTTCCGGATCTTTGCGTAGGCGTCTTTGTCCTTCGCCTCGATCTGCTTCAGAGCCTCTTCGCGCGGAGTTCCGGCTTTCAGACGCTCGATGGTCTGCTGGAGCTGGCCGGAAGTTGCGCGGCCAGCAGCGCCGCCCATGCCCATTCCGGCGCCTCTTCCGCCGCCGAATCCGCCCATGCCGCCGCCGAAGCCGCCCATGCCGCCTGCA
>JAFXUM010000127.1 GCA_017524965.1 Lentisphaeria bacterium
ACGGCGAGGATCATGACGCCGACGTCCCCGAACACGGCTTCCCACATCCCGGCGACGCCGAGCGCGCCGAGGATCAGGAACACGCATTTGATCCCGATCGCGATCGCGATGTTCTGCACCACGATGCGCCGCGTCCTCTTCGCCACGGTGACCGCGTCGGCCAGTTTGGACGGCTCATCGGTCATCAGCACGACGTCGGCCGCCTCGATCGCGGCGTCCGAACCGAGGCCGCCCATCGCGATGCCGATGTCCGCGCGGGCGAGCACGGGGGCGTCGTTGATGCCGTCCCCGACGAACGCGAGCTTGGTCCCCTTCGGTTTTTCGCGGTCCAGGCGCTCGATCAATTCGACCTTCTGAACGGGGAGAAGCTGTGCGTGATATTCGTCGAGGCGCAGTTCCTCCGCGACCGCTTTCGCCGCGGCCTCCACGTCTCCGGTCAGCATCACGATCCGTTCCACGCCCAGACGTTTCAGCTCAGCGACCGCGTGTTTGCTGTCCGGCTTCAGTTCGTCGGAGATCACCACACATCCGGCATACTGCCCGTTCACCGCCATATAGACTTTGGTTCCCGGCATCACACTCTCCGCGAACTCGATCCGTTCGTTTCGCATCAGCTTCGCATTGCCCGCAAGCACGGTTTTGTCTCCGATCAAGGCGCAAATCCCGTGCCCGGAAGGTTCCTTGCAGTCGGCAACAGCGGAGGGATCCACATCTTTTCCGCAGGCGGCGAGAATGGATTTCGCGATCGGATGGCTGGAGAACTGTTCCGCCTGAGCGGCGTACTCCAGGACCTGATCTTTCGAAAAACCGGACGCCGGAAAGACGCCCGTCACCTTGAACGTGCCTTTGGTCAGGGTCCCGGTCTTGTCGAACACGATCACGCTCACCTTGTTCAGCGCTTCCAGATAGTTTCCTCCCTTGACGAGGACGCCCCGTTTTGAGGCCGCGCCGATGCCGCCGATGAACGTCAGCGGGATGGAGATGACCAGCGCGCACGGGCAGGACACGACGAGGAACACGAATCCGCGCCGGATCCAGCCGGTCCAGTCCCCGCCGGAAACGAGCGGCGGCAGGATCGCCAGAAGCGCCGCCATGGCGACCACGGCCGGGGTGTAGTAACGCGCGAACGTCGTGATGAAGTGTTCCGTCTTCGCCTTCCGGCCGGAAGCGTTCTCCACCAGGTCAATGATCTTCGAGGCGGTGGACTCCCCGAACGCCTTCGTCGTCCTGACCGTCAGGATGCCGTCCAGATTCACGCATCCGGAGAGGACCGTGTCGCCGGGATGCGCCGTGCGCGGAACGGATTCCCCGGTCAGGGCGCGCGTGTCCAGCATGGAATCGCCCTCCAGCACAACGCCGTCCAGCGGGATCTTTCCGCCGGGCTTCACGATGATGGTCTCCCCGACGGAAACGGTTTCGGGGGAGACATCGATACGTTCGCCGTTCCGCAGGACCGTCGCGGAATCCGGCCGCAGGTCCATCAGCCGGGAAATGGACCGCGCGGACCGTCTGACCGCCAGCGTCTGGAAGAGCTCCCCGACCTGATAGAACAGCATCACGGCGACTGCTTCCGGATATTCCCCGATGACGAACGCGCCGATCGTGGACACGCTCATCAGGAAATGTTCGTCGAAGACGCGCCCCCTCGAGATGTTGACGGCCGCCCGCCATACGACGTCGCCGCCCAGAATGAGGTAGGAAACGACGAGGAACGCGAGCTCGACGTACAGCGGAGCATGCAGAAAAAAGGCACTCGCGAGCCCGACGCCGCAGACGACAGCGCCGATGATCAGACGGACGATCAGGAGCCGGCAGTCCTCGTCGCCGGATTCCGTTTCCGGGTTGTTTTTCCGCTCATCCGGGTTCAGCTCGGACACTTCCACATCCGGCTCATGATTATGAACGATCTCCGTTATGCTCTTCAGCAGACGCTCCGCCGGAACACCGGATTCGACCGTGAGCGTCTGCTTCATCAGGTTCACGGACGAAGCATGCACTCCGTCCATTTCTCCCGCGTCTTGTTCGATCATCGCGGAACAGTTCGGGCACGTCAGCCCCTTCAACAGATACACGCGTTTCATGACAGTCTTTGTAGCCTCCCTTTCGACTGGACTGTTTCGCTGCCGCACCGGGCAGAATCATGCTAGAATACTATAGCATTTCCCGGCGGAAAAGTCAAGGCGACCTGTTTGGTAATGTTTGTTGTGCTCCATACCGCACTATTTTTCATCCTCCGGGTTGTTTTTCGGGAAAAGAATGCTATATTTTTCAGGAGAAAAGGTTTGTCGCGCATGCGGTTCAAAAAAAAGGAGAGACTATGAAACCCGATTACAAAAACTGGATACCGCTCGGGATGCTGCAGGGGATGTTCGGAGGCGTCGCCTTGCTTCTCCTGCTGTCGGGACTGGCTTTCCATGCGCGTCCGTCCGGCGCGAGCTCCATACTGGCCGGGATCCTGCTCGGCGTAACGGTTCTCCTGTTTCTTCTGTCGTGCTGGATGCTGTTCCTCTACCGGGCGTTTTCCTACAATGGGAGGATGCAGATTTCGCGCCGGATCATCAACGGCGTCGCGGACTGCGTCCATATCCCGGACGGAGGCGTCGGACTGGACGTCGGCTGCGGAAGCGGCGCGCTGACGATCGCCTGCGCCAAACGGAATCCGCGCGCGACCATGACCGGAGTCGATTACTGGGGAAAGATCTATGCGTCGTTCAGCAAGATGCTCTGCGAGAGCAACGCATTTCTGGAGAACACCCCGAACGTCGTTTTTCAGCAGGGCGACGCCCGGCACCTGGATTTCCCCGACGAAACGTTCGACCTCGTGACCAGCAACTACGTCTACCACGACATCTGCGGGACGGACCGGCAGGACCTTGTGCTGGAGACACTGCGGACGCTGAAGAAGGGCGGCACGTTCGTCATTCACGATTTCATGCCGCGCTGGATCTACGGCGACCTTGAAGATTTCGCGCAGAGACTGCGGGACCTGGGCTACCGCGAGGTGCGGATCGTCGACACGGCAAACGGCAAATTCATCACGAGGCGCGAGGCGATCCTCCTCTTTCTCACGCATTCGACGCTTCTGACCGGCACGAAATAGGACGCGGAGGCGAACCGGATGAACACGGCGACGGACAGGCACGAGGCGATTCAGGCGGCATACAGGCAGCTGGGCAGGACCGGCAGTCTGTACGACGGGATCATCACGCGGTCCACGCTGGTCGGGAAACTGGTCGACAGTCTGGTTTGGGGTCTGAACCGGGAGCTCGCCGCGAAATGGATCGACGACGCGCTGTCGCCGGTCCCGGACGGATTCGCCGGCAGACTTCTTGAGGTCCCCGTCGGGACCGGCATCCTCACGATGCCGCTCTACCGCGCCATGCCGAACGCCGAGATCACCTGTCTGGACTATTCCGCGGACATGATGCGGCTCGCCGAACGGCGGGCGGAGGCGATGAAGCTCGCCAACATCACGTTTCTGCAGGGCGACGTGGGCAGACTGCCGTTCGGGGATGAAGAGTTCGACATCGTCCTTTCCCTGAACGGATTCCACGCGTTCCCGGACAAGAACGCCGCGTTCCGGGAGACCTGCCGCGTACTGAAACGGGGCGGGATCTTCTGCGGCTGCTTCTACGTCGCGGGAGAGTTTCCGCGCACGGATTTCTTCGTCCGGTGCTTCTATGTGCGGAAGGGGTTCTTCACGCCGCCGTTCGAGACGAAAACAAGCCTGGAATCGCGCCTGCGCGGCCTGTACGGCGAGGTCAGCGTCCGCACGGTCAACGCCGAGGGCATCTTCCGGTGCCGGAAATGAGGAGCGCCCCGGCATGAAGGTCCACGAATTCGGAACCGGACACGCAGAAACGTTCGCCATGTTCCCCTGCACGGCGGAACCGTGGCGGGCGTTCCGCAAATCCGCCGAAGCCGTCGCGGAACAATATCACGTCTTTCTATTCATGCCGGACGGACACGACGAACTGGGTACAGACTTCGTCTCCGTCGAAAAGACCGTGGAGGACGCCGCCCGCTGGCTGAGGGAAAATGGTGTCCGGCGTCTGGATGCCGCGTACGGCGTTTCCATGGGCGGCGCGTGCGTGCTCCGGTTGCTTGCCGCGCAGGACATCCCGGTCGGGAAAGCCGTCATCGACGCGGGCATCACGCCGTATCCGTACCCGAAATGGATTTGCCGCCTGCTCGCGCTCCGGGATTTCCTGTTCATGTTTCCGGCGGTCAAAAGTCTCCGGCTGATGAAGCTGCTGGCGCCGCCGGAACGCTGGACGCCCGAGGGCGAGGACCCGGAAGCGCATTACAGGAAGATCTTCGAGTTCGAGAAGAAGCATTATTCCGCGAAGACCATCTACAATGTTTTCTGGTCCGCGAACAACTATGCCATGCCGGACCCGGCGCCGTGCATTGACACGCGGATCGAATACTGGTACGGCGAGGAGGAGA
>JAFXUM010000128.1 GCA_017524965.1 Lentisphaeria bacterium
CATCGTGCTCGGCCTGCTGTATTTCGCCTGGAAATCCGTTCCGGCGTTCATCTGTTTCCTGACGTCCGTTGTCCTGATCGTCCTGCTTCAGTTCGTGGGCGGGTTCCACTCCATGCGGCATATCGGGTTTATCCTGGTCGGGGCCGTGACATCGGCCTGGATCGCCGCCTGCGACGATAAGCCCGTTTCCGGCGGCCTGCGGCGGCTTCCCGCGGGCGTATTCCGCGCCGTTGCCCGGACTGCCGGAACCGCCGTCGCGGTGATCCTGCTGACCCATGTCCTCATCACGTCCGTTTTTGTGCTGTGCGAGATCAGGCGTCCCTTCTCGCACGGGCGCGCCACGGCGGAATTCATCCGGAAAGTCGTCCCCGAGGACGTCCCGATGTACTGTTTCTCGGCCCGGTCGAACGTCTCGGTCCTGCCGTGGCTCCCGCGCCGGAAGTTCTTCATCTTCGACCGCATGGAATACGGCACGTTCTCCAAGTGGGGGCGTTCGTTCGCGCAGTCCCTGAAGGACATGGCGGACGAGGTCGTCCTCCGCCTCGAACCCGACCAGCAGTGCGCGATCTTCGTGGTCGCGATGAACGAGTTTCCGAATATCTTTCCGCCGAACACGATCGTGCTGTACGATTCGCGCAAGAGCGAACGTCCCGTCTGGGGGCCGTACGTCGAGGAATTCGTGGTGCTCGCCGTGGTCCGGTACGAGGATGTGGATTTATACCGGTCCCTCTTCCCGCGCAAACACTCCCCGCTCATGCAGGGCCTGTAAACGGAACAGAGAAAAGCCCCCGGAACGATCTTTCCCGGAGGCTCGGAAGCGCTTTTCTGTGCGGATCAATCAATTTTCCAGGAACGTCTGGAAGGAGTGCGGCGCGAGCGTCGTTTCCAGGTATTTTCCGCCGAGTTCGAGCGTCAGTCGGCGTTCCGCGTTCGCGCGGTTGCCCGCCACGATCACGTATTTCCCGGCAGGGTTCCGGAAGACCATCACGGGCGTCTCCTCCGTACGTCCGCCGAACGCGCCGAGCAGTTTGCTCCCGGCGGTCACGAAGTGGCTGTAATGCTTCACGGCGTAGTATTCGGGCGTGAGCGTCGCGGTCTTCGCACGGGAATCCACCCGGATCAGGGCGTTCTGCTTCCAGCCCCACGCGCTTTCCCCGCGGTCGCACAGGATCACGTTCCAGAACGTGTATTCCTCGCAGCCCTTGCCGAGGTAGTCGTTGATGATGCCGAAGGTGTGTTCCGCCGCGCGCCAGTCGAACGTGCCGCTGCCGCATTCGCTCTCCGTCTGCACGACTTTGAGGTGCGGATATTTGTTGCGCACCTGGGGGATGATCTGCGAGCCCTCCCACTGGAACCCGAGGCCGGTGAAGATGTCCTTTCCGTTCATCACGCTGTCGGACAGGATGCCGTCGACCTCCTCGAACCGGTTCGTGTTGAACGTGCCGAGGTAGAGCTCCACCTCCGGGAATTTCGCCTTCAGCGCGGGCGCGAGGTATTCGGCGTTGAAGACCGCCGCGCCGTGCGGGGTCCACGGACACCCGGGGTAGGGCGTGTAGCTGTAGGCTTCGTTCTGGTACATCACGCGCTTGACCGGGATGCCCTGCTTGCCGTATTCCTCGATGTAGCGGCAGAAATAGTCCGCGTAGGCTTTCAGGTAGCGCAGGTCCTGGATGAAATAGTCCTCGCCCGCGAGCCAGTCGGGGAACCTGTCGTGACGGCGCGCCTTCGGGTCGGAATTCCGGTGGAGCAGATAGTCGAGCCGGCTGTCCATCTTGTTGTAGCGGCTGCTCAGCACGGGGTAGTCCTGGTTGATCTTCATCCAGGCGGGCGGGGACCACGGGGAACACCAGAACCAGAGGTCCGGGTTGTATTTCTGCGCGGCGTGCATGTACGGGATGATCGTGGAGAGGTCGCGCGTCATATCGAAATACCGGAGCTCGAAATCGCCCGCCACCATGCTGGCGCTGTACCAGCTCCGGGCGTAGTCGTTCGCGCCGAGCGAGAAACGCCCGTGCGTGTACTTCAGGTCGCCGTCAGGCGAAAAGATGCGTTTCAGCAGTTCGTTCCGCTTTTCTTCCGGCAGGACCTGCAGCGCGTCCCAGCCGAGCTCGTTGAAGCATGTGCCCCAGCCTTTGAACGTCATGACGGACTCGTCGCCCTTCACGGAGACGAGCGGCCTGCCTTCGGCCTTTTCCGAGGCGGAAACCGTGCTTTCCTTCCAGTAATCGCCGTCGGTGCTAGTGTACCGGGTGAACGTCTGCGCGGAGGCCGCGATGGAGATCAGTGCGAGGAGCGCGACGCCGAGGTGTTTCAGGATATGTGTCATGGCCGGGGATTCCTTTCCTGGTTTCTGTCCTGGCTCTTAAAGTGGTCAAATTCCACCACTTTCTGTACATGTATTTTTGCCATATCAATATCTCCTGATTTCAATATATACCGGCTCCAACGAAAATCAAGTCATGAAACGGAGAATCTCTCTTCTTTCTTATTCGAGTCCAAATCTTATGTCGCACAGCTCAGAAACCGAATTCGGCGCGGGGGAACGGCGATTCGAAGCGGAGGAGTTCAGATGTGAACGGATGGCGGAACTCCAGCACGGCGGCGTGGAGCGCCTGACGGCGGAAACGAAGCTTTTTGAGTTCGTCTTCGTTCAGTTCCTGCGCGGCGAGCTTCAAAAAAAGGCGTTCGTCCGGGCCGTAGAGCTTGTCCCCGGCGAGCGGGAATCCGAGGGAAAAGAGCGTGGCGCGGACCTGGTGCTGACGCCCCGTGCCGAGGACTGCGCGCACCAGCGTCATGTCCGGCGGTACATGCGATTCTTCGATGAGGTCGGTCACGGCGGTTTCCGAGGTCGGGTCGAGACGCGCGGCGTCGGCTTCAGGCGAGTCCGCGAAGACGAACCGTTTTTTCTTGCGGACCGCGCTGGTCCGGTCGTGTACGAGGTATCCTTCCGCATGGACGCGCCCGCGGAAATCCCCGGTCACGAGCGCGAGATATTTCTTGTGGACGGGCGTGTTGCCGTTGTCCATGGCGGCGGCTGCCCGGCGCGTGCGCGCGGCGACGACCAGCCCGGAGGTCTCGCGGTCGAGCCGGTGCACGAAACGTATCTCGCCGTACCTGCTGCCGACGAGGTGCCAGAGCGTGTGGCGGAAGAACGGCCCGGTCGGGTGCATGCACAGGTTTCCCGGCTTGTCGATGACCAGAAAGTCGGCGTCCTCGAAAACCACGCTGTAATGCAGTTCGGCGTCCGGTTCTGGCGTTTCCGGCGGGTAGTAGCCCACGCGGTCGTGGCGCTTCACGGTCATATCCGGGCGCGCGGAGAGGTCGTTCACGGTCACGAGTCCTGCTTCGATCGCCCGGATCCAGCCCGCGCGGTCGAACCTGCTGAAATGCGCGGCGAGGTAATCGGGCAGGGCGGCGCCGTCCTCCGTTTCGGGGACGTGGCTGTAGAGCTGACGGCGTGCGAGCTTGTCCGCGAAACTTCTACCCATGTTCGCCCCCGTGGTTGTCCCGTTCAGGACAGAAGCGCCTGCTTTTTCTGTTCGAGCTCGTCCCAGCGTGCGTACAAACTGTCGATCTTTTCGCGCAGGCAGTTCAGCTCGTTTTGAAGCACGGCGGATTCCGAACCGTGGTTTGCGAAGAAATCCGGCTCGGAGAAGATCGCCTCGATCTCGGAGACGCGCGCCTCCAGGCGTTCGATCTCCGGTTCCAGCTCCGCGAGCTCGCGTTCCTCCTTGTAGGAAAGCTTTTTCGGCGGGCTTTTCGGCCTCGGCGGCGGCGTGTCTTTTTTCGGGGCGGGCGCGGCCGCGGCACGCATGGCGGCGACGCGGTGTTCGAAATAGTAATCGTAGTCGCCCGGCCCGGCGAACAGATGCCCGTCCGGCTCGAACGCGATGATGTGCGTGCAGACGCGGTTCAGGAAATAGCGGTCGTGGCTCACGACGGCGAGGCAGCCGGAGTACCCGACGAGGGCTTCCTCCAGCACGCGCATCGACGGCAGGTCCAGGTCGTTGGTCGGTTCGTCGAGGATCAGGAAACTGCCGCCGGACTTGAGGATCTTCGCGAGCGCGATGCGGGCGCGTTCGCCGCCGGACAGACGGTCGATGCGCGTGTTCACGCGGTCGTCCTCGAAGAGGAACCGCCGGAGATAGCCGCGGATGGAGACGCGTTCGTCGCCGAGGTTGATGAACTCGTGCCCCTCGCCGATCTCCTCCAGCACGGTGTGGTTCGGGTTCAGTTCCAGGTGCGCCTGCCCGATGTAGTTGAAGACGACGGTCGGCGCGACCTCGATCTTTCCGCTGTCGGGCATGAGCTGCTGCGTGATGAGCTTCAGCAGCGTGGTCTTGCCCGCGCCGTTCGGCCCCACGATGCCGACGCGCTGCCCCGCCTCGAACTCGAACGAGAAATCGCGGATGAGCGGCTTCCCGCCCATGGCGTGGCTCACGTTTTCGATCCGCACGACCTGGTTGCCGAGGCGGCCCGCCTTCGGGATGATGAGCTCCATGCTGCCGATGCGGTCGGGCGCGGATTGTGCGGCGGTCTCCTCGTAGCGTTTGATGCGGCCGAGGTTGCGGCGGAGGCGCGCCTTCGGGGACCTCCTCACCCATTCGATCTCGCGCCGCAGGAAACTCTGGCGTTTGTATTCCGCCTGGTCCTCGCGGTATTCGCGCGCGGCCTTCGCGGCGAGGAAATCGGCGTAGGAGCCCTCGCAGGAATAGAACTTGCCGTGGTCCAGCTCCACGATGCGCGTGGCGATGCGGTCGAGGAAACACCGGTCGTGCGTGACGAAGAGGCACGTGCCGCGGTAGTCCGCGAGAAAGTCCTCGATCCAGGAGATCGCGCCGATGTCGAGGTGGTTGGTCGGCTCGTCGAGCAGGAGCAGGTCGGGATCGGCGGCGATGGCGCGCGCGAGCATGACCTTGCGGAGTTCGCCGCCGGACAGCGCGCCGCAGCGGGAATCGAGCGGCGGCAGGTTCAGTTTCTGCGCCACGACCTCGATCTTGTGCGCGGGGTCCCACGCATCGTGAAGCGTGAGGATGCGTTCGAGCTTCTCCTGTTCGGCGGAACCCGGCCGCATGGCGTCGAGCTGCCGGTGGATGTCGTTGAAGTACGCCAGCCCCTCGGCGATCGCGTCGCGGACGGAGACGTCATGGTAACGTGCGCAGTCCTGTTCCATGCAGGCGATGCGGAGTCCGCGCGCGCACGTGATCTCGCCCGCCGCGGGCTGTTCCGAGCCCGCCACGATCCGCATGAACGTGGATTTGCCGCTGCCGTTCCGGCCGACGAGCGCGACGCGTTCGCCCGCGTGGATGGAGATTTTCGCGTCGTCGAGCAGGACCTGCGTCCCGATGGCGAGGCTGATCCCTTCGCCTGTCCAGAGTACGGTGCCGGCCATGTTCCGCTCAGTTCTCGAAATCCGCCTCGATGGCGTCCCACTCGTCCTCGATGTCCTCGATGCGCTGCTCGAACGCTTCGAGCTCGGGACCTTCCGGGAGATCGGCCTGGTTGTTCAGCAGGGCGAGCGTTTCGACGACGGCGCGGTGGAAATGTTTCACGCGCGTGGTGAAGCGTTTGATGCGGGCCTCGTCCGAGCCGGATAGGATGGCCTTCGTCATTGCGATGCGGGCATTGTCGAGCTCGACCAGACGGGCGCGGACCGGGGCTTTCGCCGCGTCTTCGCCGGGGGCGTAGACCTCGCTGCATGCTTCCCAGTTCTCATCGAGGAAGTTCAGGAACGCCGCCTCCTGCGCGTCGTCGGCGAAGCCGTGTTCGATGAGGCCGAGGATGGACGCGCGGTAGGAGTCGTAGTCCATGCCGTTCGCGAGCGCGTCGAGCGTGAACGCGTACAGCTCGACGTAGCCGATCGGGGCGTTCACGTCGGCCAGGATCTCGTCCAGCGAGTCGAGCCGCCCGGACGAGGCGGAGAAATCGCCTGCGGAGATGCCGGAGACCGGATCGCCGTCGTGCGGCACGCCGTCGCGGTGTTCCCCGTGCATGTGGCCGTGTGCGCCGTGATCATGATGTCCGCAGGAACACGATTCTCCGTGCTCATAGTCGTGTTCATCGTCTTCGTCGTGCTCGTGCCCGTGTGCCGCATGGGCGTCCACGCCGGGCTCGCTGGTCTCGTCGACCGGCACGATCATGGTCTCGCCGTCCTGATTGCTGAGCGTGACGTCGATCATGTTCCGGTGGAACTCGTCGAAGGAGACGCGCGGATGCGCGAGGAGGTCGTTCCCCTCGCAGTAGGCGCAGAAGAACCCGGCGGCGAGCTGTTCGGTGATCGTGATGTAGTCGTAGTTGCGGTGCCAGACTTCGATCAGCGCCGCCTCGAACTGCTCGATCCACTCGATCTTGTCGTTGTTCGAGGCGTCGAGCTCGGCGGGGCGGTACTCGACGGCGAATCTGCCGTTTCCGGCGTCCTCGACCGTCACAATGAGGAGGTCGCCGGGGCGGAAATTGGTCTGCATGTAGAAGTCGCGCAGGTCGAACGCCGGGACGTCGATCACGGCGTTCCGGATGTTCTTCGCGGAGCTCATCCGCAGATAGTTTTCATGGGATTCCGCGGCGAAGGTATCGATCATGCCGCCGTGTCCGAGCAGGATGTAGTACGGCGCGAGCGTCGCGAAATCGCTCCTGACGTTTGTGAATCCGGCGGGTTCCTTCGCGCCGGGCGTGTACAGCTCGAAATCGTCGCCGGAGAGCTCGCACGGGTTGAACGCCTCGAAGCGGTCACCCGTCAGCAGGATGCAGTTTTCCAGTTCGAAGCCGGACGGGATGATCTTGAAGCGCGCGCCGTTGAAGAACTTCGTGCGGAGCGCGCAGTGACCGTCCTGTTCGAAAACGAGCGGATCGCTCTTCAGCAGCGTACGGACGCGTTCGAGCAGGTCCTTCTCCTGTCCCGCTTCGCACGGGATGCCGTCCGCGATGGTCTGCGCGGCCTCTTCGAGTTCAAAACAGCCGCGCGGTCTTCCTTCCGCGTAGGCGGTCAGCGCCTTGTCGAACTGTTCGTGCTGGGCGTTGGTCAGATAAAGCATACAGTGTCCCCCTGAAAAAATGAAAAAAGTCGTCGGAAATCAGAATGAGAATCTGGGCATTTTGGAGAGCTTGTTGAAGAGGAAATCGTTGAGGGCGTTCTTCAGCTCCTCCTGTTCCCAGGTCTTGACCGTCTCGATGTCCACCGCGTCCTTCAGCTCGAAATCGCCGCTTCTGAGGCGGTTCAGCCGGTAGAGCGCCGCGCCGCATCCGAGCACGTCGCCGACGTCCGCGCAGAGCGTGCGGATGTAGGTGCCCTTGGAGCAGGCGACCTCGAAATCGACGTACGGAAGATCGAACTTCTTGAACGTGATGGAGTGGATCGTGATGGGCTTCGGTTCGCGCTGGACCTCGACGCCCTTGCGCGCGAGGTCGTACAGGCGTTCGCCGTTGTGCTTCACGGCGGACACCATCGGCGGCGTCTGCATGATGTCGCCCTGGAATTTCAGGAACGCCTCGCGGACCTGGTCGACCGTGAGGTGCGACGTGTCGGCCGTGCTGAGGACCGTGCCGTCCATGTCCTGCGAATCGGTGCGCGTGCCGAGGAGCGCGGTCCCCTCGTAGACCTTGTCCTCGCCGGAAAACTTCTGGCTGAACTTCGTGAACTTGCCGAACACGACGACGAGCAGGCCGGTGGCGGCCGGGTCGAGCGTGCCGCAGTGGCCGACCTTCACGGCGTTGAACCGCGCGCGGAAGAACCCGACGACGTCGTGGCTGGTCCATCCTTTCGGCTTGTTGACGAGGAGGATGCCGTTCTGGGTGAAGGGCGGCAGCCTGTGGCGTTTCGGGTCATATTTCATGGTTCATCTCTTTCCTGACGTAGCGGAGCAGCACCTCGGCGGCCTCCGCCTGGGTTTTTGCGAAGATCGAGCATCCGGCGGCCATCTCGTGTCCGCCGCCCTTCAGGGCGCGCGCGATGCGTCCGACGGAGATCTCCGGGTCCTTCGAGCGCATGGAGACGCGGCAGATGCCGGGATTCGAGGTCGGCTTGATGAGCGCGGCGACGACCACGCCCTGAATGCCGCGCACCAGCTCGATGAGCTGTTCGGTGTTCCGCAGGTTCACGTCGTACTTGTCGAGCAGTTCGCGCGGGACGGAGATCCAGGCGAACTTGCCGTCGAACGCGGTCTGGATGCCGGCGAAAAGCTCGCTTTCGAAGCGGACCATGCTCAGCGGTTTCGAGAGGTACACCTCGTTGATGATGCGGTCGTGGTCGGCGCCGAGTTCGAGCAGGGCGGCGGCGGCACGGTGCGATTTCGCGCGGGTGTTCGTGAACTTGAAGCAGCCGGTGTCGGTCACGACGCCGAGCATCAGGAACGTGGCGGAAAGCGGGGATATTTTCCAGCCCTGCGAGACTGCGAAGTAGTAGATCAGTTCGGCGGTCGAGCTCGCTTCCGGGTCCAGACAGGTCAGCGTGCCGAACATCTCATCGTCCGGGTGATGGTCGAACGTGATGACCGGGATGGTGATGTTTGCAAACTCAGCCGGGCCGAGCTGCATGCGCTTCACCGTGGAGGCGTCCGCGTTCAGCACCAGCGAGAATTTCGTGTTGATCTCCTCCGCCGTGAACTCGACGGGCGGGTGCGGCAGAAACGGACGGTAGCAGTCCGGCATCTGCGCCGCAAGAAAAAACTCTGCGCGGAACCCGTTGTCCCGCAGCAGAGTGCAAAGTCCGCACGCGGAGCCGACCGCATCGCCGTCCGGCCATTCGTGGGTGACCACGAGGACCGGAGCGGGATTGTCGCGGACGGCTTCCAGCGCGGCCGCCATGCCGGCGAAATCAGTTTCCGGCATTTTCGTCCTCCATGTGCCGCAGCAGGTCGAGGACGCGGTCCCCGTCGGCGACGGAATGGTCGAGGACGAAGTGAAGGACCGGCGTGTATTTGAGGATGACCTCCTTCGACATGAGCGACTGGATCTCGGATTTGCGTTCGATCAGACGGCGGACGATGCGCGCTTCCTCCTCCTCGTTCTTCGCGCCGAGGATGCTGACGTACACGGACGCGGTTTTGAGGTTGGACGCGCAGTCCACGCGTGTGATGGATATGATCTTGCCCTGTTCCTCGTTGTATCCGAGCGTCTCCAGCAGGTCGGCGAGCACGCGTTTGAGCAGCTCGTTGACGCGGACGAGACGGTCGACCGAGGCGACCGGGTGTTTTCTGTTGTTTCGAGGCATG